>NZ_CAXTKA010000010.1:0-149097 GCF_964244875.1 uncultured Devosia sp. | reverse complement strand
CGCGCACCAATGTCGCCTATGGCGACAAGGTGATCGGCACCAACCACACCCTGCCCACGATGAAGGCGGCGCGCTATACGGGGGGGCTGTGGGTGGGCAAATTCATGAAGACCTGTACCTGGCAAACCGTCACCACCGATGCCGCGTCCGCCATGATCGGCGAATACGGCTCGCGGCTGAGCATGCTCGAAGGCTTTGTCGGCCATGCCGAACAGGCCAATGTGCGGGTGCGCCGCTATGGCGGGCGCAATATCCCCTACGGCACCGGCGCCACGCCGCGCGTCGAGGCGGCGCAATAGCATGAGCCTGCCGCGCACGCCCGGCTTCCGGCTTGACGGCAAACGGGCCCTCGTCACCGGGGGTACGCGCGGCATCGGGCTGGGCGCCGCGGTGGCCCTGGCCGATGCCGGGGCCGGCGTGACCATCGCGGCGCGCACGGCGCGCGATATCGAAGCCGTCGTCAACCAGCTGGCCGATGCCGGGCTGAGCGCCGAGGGCGTAGCGCTCGACATTACCGACAATGAGGCGGTCAAGGCCTTTGTCGGCGACGTCGAGCCATTCCAGATCCTGGTCAATTCGGCCGGCACGGCCCGCCATTCCGGCTTTGCCGATATCACCCCGGCCGATTACGCGGCGGTGATGGACCTGAACCTGGGCGCCACGCTGTTCGTGTCCCAAGCAGTGGTGGCGCGCCTGGTGGCGTCGCAATTGCCGGGCTCCATCATCCATGTGTCCTCCCAGATGGGCCATGTCGGCGGGCCGAGCCGGGCGGTTTATGCCGCCAGCAAGTTTGCCGTCGAGGGCCTTGCCAAAGCCATGGCCATCGAACTGGGCGCTCACCATATCCGGGTCAATACGGTCTGCCCGACCTTTATCGAAACCGAGCTGACGGCCAAAATCCTGGGCGATCCGGACTTTCGGAGCTGGGTCCTGTCCAAGATCAAGCTTGGCCGCCTGGGACGGATCGAGGACATCATGGGGCCCATTGTGTTCCTCGCGTCCGACGCGGCGGCGCTGGTGACCGGGGCTTCTCTTCTGGTGGATGGCGGATGGACAGCGGAATAAAAAAACCGGGCGTCACGTCCTCCCAGGTTGCCGAGCATGCGGGGGTGTCGCAATCGGCCGTCTCGCGCACCTTCACGCCGGGCGCCTCGATCTCGTCCAAGACGCGCCAGAAGGTTCTGGCCGCCGCCAAGCAGCTTGGCTACCGGCCCAATGCCATCGCCCGCTCGCTGATCACCAGTCGTTCGCGCATCATCGCCGTGGTCATGGCGTATCTGGAAAACCTGTTCTATCCCGACGTGCTGGAGGAACTGGGCCGGGCGCTGGCCGCCGAAAACTACCATCTGCTGCTGTTCACCGGCTTCATGGATCGCGACAGCGACCCGGTATTCGACCAGCTCATGCAATACCGGGTCGACGGCATCATCCTGGCATCGACCTCGCTATCGTCCGAGCTATCGGAAGAATGCGCCACGGCCGGTATTCCAGTGGTGCTGTTCAACCGCACTACCGAGCGCGACGCCGTATCCAGCGTCACGACGCGCAACCGCGAAGGCGGCAAGCGGATCGCCGAATTCCTGGTCGCCGGCGGGCACCGCAGCTTTGGCTATATCGCGGGCCTGGCAAACTCCTCCACCAACCGCGACCGCCAGCAGGGCTATGTCGAGGCGCTGGCCGGCCATGGCTTTGACCTCGTGATGATTGAAACCGGCAATTATTCGCGCGCCGATGCCGAAACGGCCGCGCGACGCATGCTGTCGCGCCCCGACCGGCCCGAGGCATTGTTCGTCGCCAACGATCACATGGCCATGGCCGTGATGGATGTCGCGCGCTACGAGTTCGGCCTCCAGATCCCCCAGGACCTGTCCATTGTCGGCTATGACGATGTTGGCCCCGCGCGCTGGACCGCCTATGCCATCACCACCATGAGCCAGCCCCTCAAGCGCATGGTGGAATCTACGGTCGATATCCTGATGGACCAGATCGCCAGCGGCGAGATCGAGGCCGAGCATCGCATTCTCAACGGCGACCTGGTGGTGCGCGGTTCCGCCCGGCTGCCACCCAGCGGCATCGTCGAGCGCGATGGCCAGCAGATTTATCGGCCCAGGGAGGCATGATGGTTTGCCTTGGCGTTGGCACCAATGCGTTGTGCCGGACCATCGATGATGGCGCGCGCTATGCATACGAATGCAAATTATTCCGCTTTGCGAGTGAAAGGACGATCTCATGACTGAGTGGACACAAAGCCAGATGGAGCGGCGCCTGGTGCGCTATGCCGATCTCAAGGGCCTGCGCAACGCATTTATCGACGCGCGCACGCCCGGTTCCGACCGCAAGGAGAACTTCACCATCATCGGGCCGGGCGTTTCGGAAAATCCGGCCCAGGTGGTGCATATCCCCGAGGCCCATGGCTTTAATTTCGGCGCGGCGCGCCAGCCCTTCGGCTGCACCAATTCGCAGCATTCCCACCTGACCGCCGAGACCTTTCTCGTGCATACCGGCAAGTGGCGCTTCGTCTTCGGCGCCAACAAGGACGAGGGTTATCTCGATGTCGAGCCGGGCGATGTGGCGACCGTGCCGACCCATATGTTCCGCGGCTTCGAAAAGCGCGACGACGGTACCGGCTTTCTTGCCGTGGTGCTGGGCCACGACGATCCGGGCAAGGTGGTCTGGGCGCCATCGGTGTTCAAGATGGCCGAGGATTTCGGCCTCAAGCTGCTCAAGGGCGGCAAGCTGATCGATACCACGCTGGGCGAGACGGTGCCCCAGGGCGCCGAACTCGAACAGCCCCCGAGCCCCGAAAAGCTCAGGGAACTGGCGACGCCGCCGATGGACGAGCTGCGCACCTATGCGCTCAAGGCCGCCGACATGGCGGGCAATCCCGCCTCGCCGCTGGCCGGCGAGGGCGTCGAGGAGGCCGCCCTGATCGGCGATGTCGATGCGCCCGACGGCTTCAAGGCCGGGCCCATCACCGGCCACTGGCAACATGGCTTCGCGCTGCGCCGGCTCAAGCTCGCCACCGGCGCGACGGTGCCGCCGCATAGCCGCGCCGAGCAGGAGGTGATCTTCGTGCAGTCCGGCACGCTGCAGGTCAGCTGGGCCGACGGCACGCTGATCCTGGGCGCCGGCGACACGCTGACCGTCCCGGTCGGTCTGGCGCACAGCTTCCGCAATCCCGCCTCCGCCGACGCCATCGCGTTCGTCATTCGCGGGTCCGCCGCCCCGGCCGCGCCGCAATGGGCGACGGCGCAGGCGGCGCAATAGTCATGCCCGCGATCTCCTCCGATGTCCTGGCTGCCCTGCGCGCCGCCGATACGCCCACCGTCTGCAATGCGCTCGAACACGTGATGGGTGGGCGCACGGCGGAGGGATTTACCAAGATGCCGGTGGTCTGCGCCGACCCGCATCTACCCCCAATCGTAGGCTTTGCCCGGACGGCGAAGATCCGGGCTTCGTCCCCGGCGCAGCAGCCGACGACGGCGGTGCGGGCGCTGCGCATGGAATACTACGAGCATGTCGCGGCGGGCGAGGGGCCCAATGTCGCCGTCATCGAGGATACCGACTTTCCCCATGCCATCGGCGGGTTCTGGGGCGAAATGCAGGTGGCCCAGCACAAGGGCCTGGGCCTTGCCGGCACGCTGACCAATGGCGTGTTGCGGGACCTCGGCATGCTGGACGAGGGGTATCAGGTGATCGCCGGCTCGGTGGGGCCGAGCCACGCCTTCGTGCATGTGACGGAGCTCGATTGCGTGGTCAGCGTATTCGGCATGGTGGTGCGGCCCGACGATCTCATCCATGCCGACCGGCACGGCGCCGTGGTGATCCCGGCCCAGCATATCGAGCGCATGGCCTGGGCCATCGACGTGGTGATGCGCAAGGAAGTGCCGATTTTGACCGCCGCACGGGCGCCGGGGTTCACGGTGGCGAAGTTGCGGGCGGCATGGGCGGAGGCGGATGGGATTGGGTGACGATGGCGCAGTCGTCACCCTTCTCCCCTTGAGGGAGAAGGTGCCCGAAGGGCGGATGAGGGGTCTCTTTCGACAACGAAGCATAGGCGGGCGCAGCACTCCTCACCCTGACATTTCTGCTGGACGCAGAAATGTCTGTCCCTCTCCCTCAAGGGGCGAGGGTGACGACCGAGGGATTTTGCTTAAAGGGCGTGTTTGTTCTGCATCCGGTCCAGCCGCAGCTGCGCTGCCCGGCGGTGGCCTTCGAGGCCTTCGCTGGCGGACTGACGGGCGGCAGGTGGGGCGACCTGGGCGACGCCGCGGTCGTCGAGCCATTGATGGGTGGCGATCTTGACATAGGCGCCGACCCACAATCCACCGGTATAGGCGCCGGCGCCCATGGTGGGCAGGGTATGGTTGGTGCCGCTGCATTTGTCGGAATAGACGACGCTTGCCAGCTCGCCGATGAACAGCGAGCCGTAGTTGCGCAGCTTTTTGGCAAAGCCCTTGGCATCGGCGGTGTGCACCTGCAGGTGCTCGGCGGCGATCAGGTCGGAATAGGCGATCAGGCTGGCGTCGTCCTCGCAGACGGTGATTTCCCCATAATTGATCCAGGCTTCGCGCGCGACATTGGCGGTCGACAGGGTGGCCAGTTGCCGTTCGATTTCGGCCAGGGTAGCGTCTGCCAGCGCCCTGTCGGTGGTGATCAGGCCAACGCGGGTGCGGATATCGTGCTCGGCCTGGGCCAGCATGTCGGTGGCGATCATTTCGGCATCGCCGGTGGCGTCGGCGACGGTGAAGATTTCCGAGGGACCGGCAAGCTGGTCGATGCCGACGGGTCCGAACACCTGCCGCTTGGCTTCGTTGACGAAGGCATTGCCGGGGCCGACGATCTTGTTGACAGCCGGCACCGTCTCCGTGCCATAGGCCATGGCGGCGATGGCCTGCGCCCCGCCGATGCGAAAGATGCGGTCGGCGCCCGACAGGTGGCAGCCCGCGATCATGGCCTTGTGCGCATTGGGCGGCAGGCAGGCAATGACCTCATCGACACCCGCGACCTTGGCCGGAACGATCGTCATGATCGGCGCCGACAACAGGGGATAGCGCCCCCCGGGCACATAGCAGCCGACGCGCTGGATCGGGATAACGCGGTGGCCCAGATGCACGCCGGGCAGGGTTTCGACCTCCAGCGGCAGGATGGTGGCGAGCTGCGCTTCGGCGAATTTGCGCACATTGCCGATGGAGAACTCGGTGTCCTTGCGGGTCTGCGGATCAAGTTCGGCCAGCGCGGATTCGCGTTCTGCGGCAGTGACTTCGAACACGGTGAGGTCCGACTTGTCGAACCTGGCGGCATAGTCCCGGACGGCGGCGTCGCCATGCTTGCGGACATTGGCGATGATCTCGCTGACCAGCGTCTCGACCGGGGCATTGTCGCCGATCGAGGAGCGTTCGGGCGCTTTCACGAAGGTAACGCCGGAGAGCGGCGGGGCGGGGGTCTGGGGCATTGGCAGGTCACTCCGGAAAGCGTAGCGGATGACGTCAATGCGTTAGCAGACTGCTAGCATCGAGCGTCGCATCAGGTGTGGATTTGATCTTGCATACGTATTCAAATTTTGCCAGAGTTTTTTGGCAAAATCGGCCTCGACTCCGCGCGAACGGACAGCGATGAATAAGCTTATGCCCGCATCGATCGAGACGGTAGGTGCCGTGGTGCGCTTGCCGCTAGTGCTGTTGCCCGGGACGGCGTGCGACATGCGGCTGTTCGAGCCCATGCTGCGGCATCTGGACATGCCGATGGCGACAATCGCGTCCATGACGGGGGAGCGGAGCACGCAGGCACTGGCCGCGCGCATCCTTGCGGCGGCCCCGGCGCGGTTCGCGCTGCTTGGCTTTTCGTTGGGCGGCATCGTGGCGCTGGAGATGACGGCGCAGGCCCCCGAACGCGTGGCGCGTCTGGCCTTGATCGACAGCACCGGGCGCGCCGATCCTGCCGGCAACGACGCCAAGCGCCGTGCTGCCGTGGCCAAGGCGCGCGACCTTGGGATGGACGGCTATATCGCCGAGGCCTGGCCCGATCTGGTGGCGCCGGCAAATGCCGGCAGCGATACGCTCAAGGCCGTCATCACCGCCATGGCCCGCGATGCCGGCGCTGATGCGCTGGCCGACCAATCCGAGGTGGCCATCCACCGCGCCGACAGCCGCCTCCGGCTGGGCGCCATCGCGGTGCCGACGCTGATCCTGGCGGGGGAGCATGAGCGGGTCTGCCCGCTCGAGGCGCAGCGCGAACTGGAAGACGGCATAGCCGGGGCCCGGTTTTTTACCATTCCCGAGGCGGGGCATTTCGCGCCGCTTGAAAATCCGGCCGCGGTGGCGCGTCATGTGCGCGACTGGCTGGCCTTACCCGACATCAATCAAGCCAAGCCGGCCGATGGCCAAGGAGCGACCATGAGCGACACCACCAGCACCCCCAAGAGCAAGGGCACGTCCGTGGCGCCGCAAGAAAGCGTGCTGCAGGTGGAGCGGCGCGACTATCCCGACCTGGCGCCAACCGGCCGGCCGCGCACGCAGGCGCTGGATGGCTTTGATGACATCTATACGGACATCGTCGACTACATCATCCGCTGCACCCACAAGATCTGGGACGAGCGCGATATCGGGTTGATCTACACCCACTACACCCATAATTGCGTGCTCTATGGCACCACCGGTACGATCTACAACCGTGAGGACGTGGTGCGCGACACCATCCAGCGGCTGGTGTCGTTTCCCGAGCGGCGCGGCATGGGCACGCAGGTAATCTGGAACGGCAATGACCAGGACGGCTTTTATACCAGCCATCTGGTGACCGGCTCGGGCCGCCATACCCAATATGGCCATCTGGGCCAGCCCACCTTCAGGCCCTTCGTGTCGCGGACCATTGCCGACTGCATGGTGCATCGCAACAAGATCTACCGCGAATGGGTAGTGGCCGATCAGATGGCCATCATCAAGCAATTGGGGCTCGATCCCAATCACTTCGCCATGCGCACCGCCAAGGCCAAGTTCGAGGCCGGACTGACCTCCCTCGATATCGGCGAGAACCGACGCTTTCTGGGCCAGACCCCGCCCAACGACAAGGCCGACACGGCGCTGGCCCACAATGACGTGGAGGCCCGGACCATCGAGATGCTGCACGAGGTATTCACCAAGCGCATGTTCGGCCGCATTGCCCAGGACTATGCGCCCAATGCGCAATATCACGGGCCGCTAATGAAGGAGCTTTATGGCGTTGCCGCCATCATCCACCAGCATCTGGGCCTGATCGGCTCGCTGCCCGATGCATCCTACGAAATCCAGCACCTTGCCTCCAACCCTTGCGAGGAAGGTGGCACCAAGGTGGCCGTCCGCTGGATCATGGAAGGCCATCATCTGGGCTATGGCATTCTGGGCGAACTGGGTGACCCCACCGGCAAGCGCGTACAGGTCATGGGCATGAGCCACTATCACTGGAAGGACGGCAAGATTGTCGATGAGTGGACCGTTTATGACGAGTTGAGCCTGCTGGTCCAGGTCAAGCTCGGCCAATTGGTCGCCGGGCCGGTTTAGGCCGGCTTGCCGCCGGGCGGTAGCGCCCGGCGCTGATCCTCATCAATGCCGCCTGTGACACCGCCGCGCGCCACAAGTGTCGTGCGGCCGGCCATGCTGCGGCCATTGACGATCTGTCGAAGCGTTCTGCGACGTTGCGGCATCAGCGCCAATGACGTCGAACAGGCGTCCATCCTGTGTTAACCCCTTCGCGCGCCAGCATATGCTGTTCACCCCCCGTCGGAGGCCAGCGACCGCGGGCCATCGCTCGCTCATGGGGGATTGCGGTGCCATTGGGGTCTCCGTACCAATTCGCACAATACGGCGCGCTCACTAATGTCGCCGGAACGTTTCCACACCAGCGCGATTGAAGGCTTGCAGTGGCTGGATGCAGGCAATCGTAACGCGACGTTCAAAAGCGAACCAGCACCAGAAGCTGCGAATCATCGCGTTTGAACGGGACGGAACATCGTATGGCAGTGCGTAAATGGCCGCTGGGCTCGTCAATCCCGGTCGGCGTCAACTCAACCCCGGCTGGCTTTTCACTTTCCTCGAAATACACTGCTGCTCACTCCGATGCGTTCGCAGGTCCGCCAGGGCGCGCCAAATGTCCCCAGCGCCTGCCCACGGCAAGCATGGGCCAGGACGCCCAGGTTGCGGCATCCGCGACAAATTCCGGTGGCACACCCCGCCCCTCATCCCTCGATTTTGACCTGGCATTGCGCGCGTTCCGCCAAGACGAGACCCCCGTATTCACCTTCAAACAAGGGAGCCGGGCATGAACAAGCAGGTCTCGCCGGCCCAATTCCCCGTCCAGCACGTCAATGCCAGCGCTCCGCTGATCTGCTTTTCCCACTTGCGGTGGGACTTCGTGTTGCAGCGGCCGCAGCACCTGATGAACCGGTTCGGGCCGACCCGCCAGATCTACTTCTTCGAAGAATTCATCCCTACCGAGCATCCGTCACCCTTCCTCGAATTTCATCCCTATGAGGGCACGACGATCGTGTCGGTGCGCCCCCGCATCCCGCACGATTGGGACGAGGCGCAGCGCCAGGAGGGTCTGACCGATCTGCTTGACCTG
The DNA here is from genome assembly GCF_964244875.1 of uncultured Devosia sp. Taxonomy (NCBI): domain Bacteria; kingdom Pseudomonadati; phylum Pseudomonadota; class Alphaproteobacteria; order Hyphomicrobiales; family Devosiaceae; genus Devosia; species uncultured Devosia sp. The sequence continues at coordinate 140,502 of NZ_CAXTKA010000010.1, read as the reverse complement.
ATGCTGCGGCTGCACCGGATCGTCCAGCCGGTGCTGTGGTTCTATAGTCCGCTGATGTTCGGGTTCGCGCAACATGTCGAAGCTGCGGCCGTGGTTTACGACTGCATGGACGAATTGGCCAATTTCCGCTTTGCCCCCACTAACCTCAAGCAGCTCGAAACCGCGCTGATGGCGCGCGCCGATCTGGTGCTCACTGGCGGGGTCAGCCTCTACGAGGCGCGCCGGCACCAGCATGACAATATCCATGCCTTTCCCTCGGGCGTTGAAGTGGCCCATTTTGCCACCGTTCGCTCTGGCATTGCCCCGGCGCCCGACATGGCAACGCTCCCCGGCAAGACGCTGGGCTTTTATGGCGTGATCGACGAACGCATCGATCTCGATCTGCTCGATCAGGTGGCGCGGGCGCGCCCCGACTGGTCCATCGTCATGGTCGGACCACTCGCCAAGATCAGCCAGGCGGATTTGCCGGCGCGCCCCAATCTGCATTTCGTCGGACAGCGCAGCTATGCCGACCTGCCGGCCTATCTGGCGGGCTGGGACGTGGCGCTGATGCCGTTTGCCATCACTGCGGCGACGCGCTTCATCAGCCCCACCAAGACGCCCGAATACCTGGCCGCCGGCTTGCCGGTGGTATCGACGCCCGTGCCAGACGTGGTCAGCACCTATGGCGGCCTGGACGGCGTCGGGATTGCCGCGACGGCGCCCGAATTCATTGCCGCATGCGAGCGCGCGATGATGTTGGAGAGGTCGACGTTCCTGCCGGCGGTCGATCTCAAGCTGGCCTCCATGTCCTGGGACGAGACTTTCAAGCGGATATCGGCATTGCTGGACGCCGCATTGGAGAGCCGCAGCAAGCGGGTCGCCATGCCCCATGTCCGCCGGCCGCGTCGACGCGCGCACTATGATTATGTCATCGTTGGCGCCGGTTTTGCCGGCAGCGTGCTGGCCGAGCGCCTGGCGGCCGATGGCGGCAAGCGCGTATTGGTCTGCGACCGGCGCAATCATGTCGGCGGCAATGCCTTTGACAATCACGATGCGGCGGGCATTCTGGTGCACCGCTATGGCCCGCACATCTTTCACACCAACAGCGATGCCATTGTCGACTATCTGTCGCGCTTTACCGCCTGGCGGCCCTATGAGCATCGGGTGCTGGCCGCGGTGGGTGAGCAGCGCCTGCCCATGCCGATCAACCGCACGACGCTGAACGCGCTCTACAATCTCGATCTTGCCGACGACGCGGCGGCCGAAGTGTTCCTGCAAACGCTGGCCGAGCCGCAGGACATCATCGCTTCCTCGCGCGACGTGGTCATCAACCAGATCGGCACCGCGCTGTACCGGACGTTTTTTGAGGGCTATACGCGCAAGCAATGGGGGCTCGATCCGAGCGAACTGGACAAGAGCGTGACCGCGCGCGTCCCGACCCGCGTCACCACCGACGATCGCTATTTCCTCGATCGTTTCCAGGCCATGCCGCTGCACGGTTACACGGCCATGTTCGAGAACATGCTCGACCACGACAATATCGAGCTGGCCCTGGGCGTCGACTATACGCAATTGCAGGCCGACCGGCTGGCGCCCAAGCTGATCTATACCGGGCCGATCGATGAATATTTCGGCTATCGGTTCGGGCCCTTGCCCTATCGCAGCCTGGCCTTCCGCCACGAAACGCTGGACCAGCGTCGGTTCCAGCCGGTCGCCGTGGTCAATTTTCCCGACCAGTCGGTGCCGTTCACCCGGATCACCGAATACAAGCATCTGACCGGCCAGGTGCATCCGCAAACCAGCATCAGCTACGAAACGCCCCAAGCCGACGGCGATCCGTACTACCCGATCCCGCGGGCAGAAAACGCAGCCCTCTACAAGCGCTATGCGGCCCTGGCCGACGCGACGCCGGACGTCACCTTCGTGGGGCGCCTGGGAACCTATCGCTACTACAATATGGACCAGGTCGTCGGCCAGGCCTTGGCCACCTATCGCCACATCGACAGCACGCAACCAGCGGACAAGGTGAGCGCCTAGCGGCCCATACGATATCGCCCGGAGCGCAAGCCGTTGCGCTCCGGGCGATGTCAGCGTCACCACACGCGCCTGGCTAGCGTCGCCAGGCCCATATTGTGTGAAACTGCCGGTTGACTACTTTGTTATCAGGCCGGCCATCGGCACGATCGGGATCTGGACGATCGGATCGTCGGTTGGCCCGACCTCGCCCTCGTCGGCGAGCAGTTCGCGCGCCGCGTGCCAGTAGTGGTCGTCCTTGCCGTCGGGCGAGCCATCCTTTTCCCAAAGCTGGTAGGCGAGTTCGCGAATTTTCTCGTCGTCCATGTCAGCCATCTCAGCCTCCGATCAATGCAGCAATAGCAGCGAGCGCGGCGCCATGGTCAGCGTCTGCCCTGCCGGGTGGGAACGCACGTCCAGAGGCAAAGTTGCGGTATCGATCGCCACGGTCCAATTGTCGGCACCCTCGCGCGCCGGCAAGGCGAAGGGGACTTCGCCGTCATGCGGGTTGAACAGCACCAGCACTTCCCACCAGGCGCCGTCGCGGCTCTTGAGATCGTCGCGGCCCAGGCGGACACCCAGCGTCGTGGCGCCGGGATCGAGCCAATGGTCTTCCTGCTGCTCGGTGCCCGATGTGTTGAGCCAGGTCACGCTCATCTGGTCGCGCCAGTTTTCGCGGTGCAGCAGCGGCTGCGCGTTGCGGATGGCGATCACCTCCTGCACGAACCTCGCCAGGGCCTGGGCATTGTCGTTCAACTCCCAGTTGATCCAGCTGATCTCGCTGTCCTGGGCATAGCCGTTGTTGTTGCCGCCCTGGGTCCGGCTGAATTCGTCGCCTGCCAGGATCATCGGCGTGCCGTGCGACAGCAGCAGCGTGGCGATGAAATTTCGCTTCTGCCGCTCGCGGACCGCGACGATCCCGGCATCGTCGGTTTCCCCTTCGACGCCGTAATTATAGCTGCGGTTGTCGTTGTGGCCGTCATTGTTGTCTTCGCCATTGGCCTCGTTGTGCTTGCCGTTGTAGGACACGACATCGTGCAGCGTGAAGCCGTCATGGGCGGTCAGGAAATTGACGCTCGACCAGGGCCGGCGGCCGCGCAAGTCATAGACATCGCCCGAGCCGGTGAAGCGGGCCGCGAAATCGCCGGCGGTGTCGTCGGTATTTTTCCAGTAGTCGCGCACGGTGTCGCGATATTTGTCGTTCCATTCGGCCCAGCCAGGCGGGAAGCCGCCCACCTGGTAGCCGCCCGGCCCGATATCCCACGGCTCGCCCACGAGCTTGACCTTGGCCAGGCTCGGATCCTGCCCGACCGCGTCGAAAAATCCACCGCGCTGGTCGAACCCTTCGGGCTCACGGCCCAGGATGGTGCCCAGATCGAAGCGGAAGCCGTCGACATGCATGTCGTCCGACCAGTAGCGCAGGCTGTCGGTGATCATCTGCATGACGCGGGGATGGCTGGTATTGACCGTGTTTCCCGTGCCCGTATCGTTGATGTAATAGCGCGGATCGCCGGGCATGGTGCGGTAATAGGAGAAGTTGTCGATGCCCTTCCAGGACAGCGTCGGCCCCATCTCATTGCCCTCGGCGGTGTGGTTGTAAACCACGTCCAGGATCACCTCGAGCCCGGCATCGTGGAAGGCGCGGATGGTGTTGCGCAGCCCGCCAATGCCGTTCGGCCCATAATAGCGGCTGGCCGGTGCGAAAAAGCCGAGCGTGTTGTAGCCCCAGTAATTGTGCAGCCCCTTTTGCAGCAGGAAATCGTCATCGGGAAAGGCGTGGATCGGCAATAGCTCGACCGAGGTGACGCCGCTCGCCTTGATATAGTCGATGACCTCGTGCTGGCCCAGGCCTTCGAACGTGCCGCGCAAATGCTCGGGGACCGCCGGGTGCAGCTTGGTGAAGCCCTTGACGTGGGTCTCGTAGAAGATGGTCTTGGCCCAGTCGATATTGGGCTTATGGTCGCCGGACCAGTCATGGGCTTTGGGATCGATGACCCGCCCCTTGGGCGTCATCTGGGCACTGTCGCGCTCATCGAACGAGAGATCCTTGTCTTCGCTGTCGGTGATGTAGCCGAAATGGGCCGGCGACCAGTCGACGTCCCCGACCAGCTCGCGGGCATAGGGGTCGATCAGCAGCTTATGGGGATTGAAGCGATGCCCCTGCTCCGGCTCGTAGGCACCATGCACGCGATAGCCGTAAAGGGTTCCGGGGCCCACGCCGGGCAGATAGCCATGCCAGATTTCGTTGGTGTATTCGGGCAGGGTGATCCGCTCGATTTCAGCGCCGCTGGTTTGGTCGAACAGGCACAGTTCAACCCGGCTGGCATAGGCGGAAAATAGCGCAAAATTGGTGCCTTCTCCGTCCCAGTTGGCGCCCAGAACAGTATAGTCGCCGGCGAGCACCTGGCGTGAAGTCGAAAAGTCAGCGGACATATTGGGGTTTCCTGTGGACGCTGATCAACGAAATGCGGGCGCGGAAGTTGCCGTGCGTTTCGGCATTTCAGTCATGCGCGAACCCCGGTGTCAGCGGGGCGCGTCGGCCACCGTTTCCTGCACTGTTCCCTGGCGCTGCAATAGGCTGGCAACGGCGCTGCACAGCAAGGCCCAGGCGGCGCCAAGCGCCCATCCGGCGAGAACATCGCTGGGATAATGCACGCCCATATAGAGCCGGCTGGTACCCACGATCAGGGTCAAGAACATCGCAGCGACCACGCAGAAGATCTGTTGCGCCCGCGTCGGCGCCAGCCTTGCCAGCAGGGCACCCAGCGTCAGGAACGTCACCGCTGACAGCATGGCATGCCCGCTGGGAAAACTGGCGGTGAACTGTTGCGAGAGGTGCGTCAAATCCGGTCGCGGCCGGTTGTACCCCATCTTCAGCAGCGTGCTGAACAGCGTGCCGCCCAGCACCGATACGGTGACCAGCAGGGCCGCGGCCCGCATGCGGCAGAGCAGCAGGAAGATCACGGTTCCCGAAACGATCAGCCCCAGGCACGCAAAGCTGCCCAGCGACGTGATGTCGCGCACCATTTCCTGCACCCAAAGCGGCCCGATCACCTGGTCGGGATTGCCTGGCTCGCGAAACAGCAACAGAACCCAATTGTCGAACGCCGCGGTTTCGCCCTCCACCATTTCGTCGGCCAGGTGCAAAAAGCCCAGCACCAGCCCGCTGATGACCGCAATGCAAGCCAGGAGCTTGGTTTCGCCGCGCACGAAGTCGCGGGTACGAAGATAATAGGGGGAGTTCGTGAGCCGATTGAACATGACGCAAGGTTCCGGTGATCACCCAAAACGGGCCGGCAAGTGTTGTGTTCCGCGTGTAGCTGACTTGCGGGCTGAACCAAAGCGGCGTCCCTTCGTTGTGCCATGTCCAGCCAGCAGGGAAAAACTCATGGGTGCGCACAGCTATCACGTCGTGCTGAACGCCAATGCCGGCACCGCCAGCATTGCCGGCGTCACCGCCGACCAGCTCCAGGCCATGTTCGAGGCCAATGGCATGGTAGCGCAGATCGATGCCGATACCGACCAGACGATGGCCGATCGCGTGGCGCGCGCCGTCGCCGGTCCGGCCGATATCGTGGTGGCCGCGGGCGGTGACGGGACCATCACCGCGCTTGCGGCGGCCCTGGTGGATAGCGACAAGAGCCTCGCCATCCTGCCGCTTGGCACCGTCAACGCCCTGGCCAAGGACCTCAAGATACCGCTCGATCTGGCCACCGCCGTCGCCAGCCTGGCGACCTCGACCCCGCAGCGGATCGATGTCGGCGAGGTCAATGGCCGCATTTTCCTGCACAAGGTGGTGGTCGGGTTTATTCCCGGCCTCGCTGCGGGCCGCGAGCGCATCAGGGGCAACCAGACCACGGCGGCCAAACTGGGCCTGCTGCGCTATTTCTTTCGCCGCCTGGCGCGGGCGCGCCGCATTGCGGTGGCCATCGATGCCGATGCCGGCGCCGTCCAGGCCGTGCGGGTCCAGGCCATCGCCGTGGCCAGCAATGCCTATGACGAGGGGTTCGGCCAGTTCTTTTCGCGCGAGAACCTGGATCGCGGCACCCTGACGCTCTACGTGCTCAAGCACTTTTCCTTTGCCGACTTCGTCAGGCTGACCGGCGGCATGCTGCTGGGCCGCTGGCGCGACGATCACGCGCTGCGCGTCGAGAGCGTCAAATCGGTCACCATCCGCAGCCACAAGACGCTGTGCAAGGCAATGTTCGACGGGGAAGTGCAGACCCTGTCCACCCCGCTGGTGTTCCGCATTCGCCCGTTGGCACTGTCCATATTGACCCCGGTCGCGCCGGCAAGCGCACAGGGCGGCGACCTGGCGGAGGCCAAGGCATGAAGCTCGTCCACATTTCCGATCTGCACTTCGGGCATCACGACCCCGCTGCGGCAGCGGGCCTGGCCGTCGATATTGCCGGCCAGAAGCCCGACCTGATCGTGGCCAGCGGCGATTTCACCCAGGTCGGCACAAAGGAGGAATTCATCGAGGCGCGCGCCTTCCTCGATACCCTGCAGGCGCCGGTGTTCGCGGTTCCCGGCAACCATGACGTGCCCGCCGTCAACATCTTTCGCCGCTTCTTTGATCCCTATGCCCTGTACCGGCGCTATATCTCCAAAGAACTCGAGCCGTTTCTCGAACTGGATGGTGTGGCCCTCGTGGGCATGCGCACCGCGCGGCGCGCGCGCCTCGAATGGAACTGGGGCCATGGCACCATTTCGCGTAGCCAGCTGGAGCATCTGGAAGAGCGCTTCGGCAAGGCGTCCCGGACGGCCGTTCGCGTCATCGTGGCTCACCATCCGCTGCTGTTTCCAACCGAGCCGATGCTGCAAAAGACCAAGCGAGTCAAACGCGCCGACGAAGCGCTGGAAACCTTTGCCACCCTGGGCGTGAGGCTGGTGCTGTCGGGCCATTTCCACCTGTCCTATGTGCGCAAGCACGAGGCCCAGGGCACGATCAAGGAAGGCGCGCCGCGTGGCATGCGGCAGTCCGCCGTGGCGCCGATCCTGGTGGCCCAGGCTTCATCCACCATTTCAACGCGGCTGCGCGGCGAGCCCAACGCCTATAATCTCATCGATATCGAAGCGGGCACCATAACCATCACCGTGCGCGAATGGCGCGGCGGCAAGTGGGTCACGCGCGAAAAGGCCTCGGAGCCCGTTTGAACAGCCTGCACCGTCAGCCGGGCAGGGCGTTTGCCGGCGCAGCAACGCGCGATGTGGACCCGCTCGGCTGCCCTCGAGTTGGCTCGGCCGGCGAAATCGACGTCGCCAGTTCGCTTGCGGCATTTTCAAGCGCGACCAGTTCGTCGGCCGCCAGCGTGCGCGGGCTATGGCTCATGACGCTGAGCACGCCGATTGCATCCCCGTTCGGCGAGCGCAACGGCATACCCGCATAAAACCGGATGTCGTTGATCAGCAGAAAAGCGTTCTGCGCGTGTGCCGCGTCGCTGGACGCATCGGCGATGATCAGCGCCGCGTCGGCGGTGATGACCTGCTGGCTCAGGGCGGCGACGCTGGCATGGCTCTGCCCGCTTTCACCCACCGGAACGCTGACCCCTTCATGGATCAGATCGTCTGCCAGCGACACGATGGCCATGTCGGCGTCGAATCGTTTGGTGATATCGGCGATCATGGCGTCAAATCGCGGACCGCTCTTGACCAGGCTTTGCAGCCCCAGCGCCCAGGCCAGCCGATCGCTCTGGTCGCTGGCATTCGCATGGGCAGGTTGCCGTTCATCGGTCAAGCCGAGCACCCAGTCCTTTGCCGCAGCGCTGGTGGCGACGATGGCATCGAGCCCGAGTTGGGAAATGTCGTTGGCCGATGGCGGCACATTGGCGAAGCAGGCGATCACCCGCAACTGAGGCGCGCGGCGCTTAAGGCGCTTGGCGACGAACTTGGCATAGGTGCGCGGATTGGCATCGAGATAGGCGATGCACACGGCGTCGATCCCCTCCAGGTCGATATGGGCGATGCCCTCCGGCCGCACGCTGATGGGCGGCAGGACCTTGGTCGTGATACCCTCCTGACTGATGACCTGCGCCAGCATATTGGCGGCCGCGCTGTCCAGCTCGGTCCGCCCGCCAATGCACAGGACGCGCACCGCGGGGGTACCGGCCGGCTCATCGCCCTCGACTTCGTCCGGTTCGAACTCGCGAACCAGCGCTGCCATGCCATCGGCGACCAGCCGGCGGCTGGCGACATCGGTCAGATTGCGGGCCCGATCGGCTTCTGCCAGGCGCAGCACCGGAAAGGCGATATCGTCGAAGAAGGCTTCCGTGGAATTCTGCGCGATATAATTTTCCCCCAGATCGATCGCTTCCTCGAGATTGCCCGACAGCAACCGCTGGTAAAGCTGCTCCTCGCGCACCAGGACCGGCTCGCTGCCGAGCATGATTTCCAGAAAATGCAATTGCGGCACATACCGGCCAAGCACGACCAGGCACACCGTCAGGGGAGTTGCCAGGATCAGCCCGATGGGCCCCCAGAGCGTCGCCCAGAACATGGCTGCAACGATCACCGCCAGGGCCGAGAGCCCGGTGCTGGAGCCATAAAGACGCGGCTCGATGGCGTTGGTGACCACCAGTTCGAGACACACGAACAGCCCGACCGCGCTCAGCAGCATCCTCCAGCCCGGATCGATGGCGAAGGCCAGAGCGAACGGAACCGAGGCGGCAATCAGCGTACCAACAAACGGGATGTAGCGGAACAGCGCCGCGAACAGGCCCCACAGGATCGGATTTGGCACGCCGATGAAAAACAGGCCGAGCCCAAACAGGAATCCGTAGCTGAGGTTCACCGAGAACTGCACCAGCAGGTAGCGGCTGACGCGCTTGCCGGCTTCGTTGACGACCTTGGTGCTGGTTCGCAGATCGCCGCGGCTGACCAGCTTCAAAAACCGGTCGCGAAAATCGCCATGCTCAAGCAGCAGGAACACGACGAACACCGTGACGATTGCCGCCGTGGCCAGCGGGCCCAACAGCGAGGTCAGGAAGATTTGCGCAAAGCCGAACGGGGTCTCGGGCGGATTGACGACCGTAACGGGAAGCGGGCTGCCTTCGGCGGTAGAGGGTGCCGAGGCGCCGGGCGCCCCGATGCTCTGGATGGCGCCGGCGATGCGCTCGAATACATCGCCCCCGCCCATCGATTGCAACGCCCTGACCTTGTCGCCGACGATCTGCTGATATTGCGGCAGCTCGGTTGCCAGCCGTGCGAGCTGGCTGGCGATCAGATATGCCAGAAAACCGATCAGGATGGCGGCGGCCAGCACTGAAATCAGCACCGCCAAGACGTGCGGGATGTGCAGCCGGTGCAGCGCGCGCACGATCGGGGCCAAGGCGAAGGTCAACAGCACCGCCAGTACCAGCGGCACGAAGATCCCCGCGCCGACATACAGCGCGCCGATGGTGACGATGATGCTGCCCACCAGAACGAAGCTCTGCGTCGGTGCGGCGGCGGGTGGCAGGGAGGGGCCGTCAGCGTCTGTCATGCAAAAGCCAATCCAAAAGAAGACGCGACGTCATCACAACTTCGTGCAGCGCCATTCGTTCCGCCAGGACTGTGCGCCGCGCGATTATTTGCGCGTGTTGCCGTCCTGCCGGCGATTGGCGAGCGCCAGGAGCGCAGCCACGCCCAGAGCCAGAACCCAGGCGCCATCGCCCGAACGCCGCGATTGTGGCGCCGGCTCGGTCGCACCCTCCATCTTCTTGCGGTCCGGCGGCCAGACCCGGCCCACCGAATCCGCCATTGCGGCGCCGCGTTCGCCCAAAGGCTGTTCGGCGCCGGTCGTGGAATCGCGCGCCGTCTGGTGCTCGACCTCCGAATTGAGCTCCGCCCCGATGATGACCAGCGTTGCCGTCAGCCAGATCCAGGTCAAAAGACCGATCAGGGCCCCCAGCGAGCCATAGGTGGCGTTGTAGTCGGAGAAATTGGCGACATACCAGGAGAACAAGAGCGAGGTGGCGACCGCCGCGACGACAGCCATGATGGCGCCCGGCGTGATCCAGCGCCACTTGGCTTCCTGCCGGCTCGGTCCCCAGCGATAGAGCGCGCCGATGCCCAGCATGACGACACCCAGCATGACGATGTAGCTGGCGATGCGCACGGCCCATTCGAGCCCTTCGCCGCCCGGCAGCAGCGCGAGTAGCGGCGGCATGGCCAGCACGACGCCCAGCACCAGCACCCCCGCTATGGCGCCGCCCAGGGTAAAGCCGAGCGCCAGGAGGTTCACCCGGATGAACGAGCGCTTTTCGGTTTCGTGATAGGCGATGTTCATGCCCTCGAACATCGCCTTGACGCCCGCGCTGGCGCTCCACAGCGCAATGGCAAGCGATACCAGCAAGGTCACGCCCAACGTTCCGTCGCTCTCGCTGGTGATGCGGGTCAACTGGTCGCGGATGATCTCGAGGCCCCCCGTCGGTACGATACCCGCCAGCAGATTGACCTGGTCGACCACGCTCGAACGGGTATTGAACAGCCCATAGATCGACACGAACGCCGTCAGCGTCGGCACGAGGGCCAGGAGCACGTAATAGGTCACCCCGGCGGCGGTCAGCATCACTCGGTCATTGTTGATGCTGCGGTAGAGCCGCCACAGGATGTCTTTCCATCCCGGAAACGGAATCGCGGTCGGCGACGTTGCCTGGCGGCCGCGACCGTCCTGTCGGGCAAATTTCTGGCTTGCGATATCGGTCATGCTGCCTCGGATGCTGGCGGAAAAAGCTGCCGGCTGCCAAACGGTTCCGGACCCGCTTCGTTTACCATCTTTTCCGGCTCTGCGGTTTGACACCATCGCACGGCAATGCCCATCTTTACCATGCTGGCCCGCCCACATAAGATGCCAGTCAGCCGGGGGGCTTTGCAGGGGTCGGATATGCAGCGTCTATGTGCGTTCGCCGCGTGGTTTTGCGCGGCCCTGGTGTTCGCTCTGTGCCTTGCCGCCCCTGCATCGGCCCAAAAGATAACGCTGCTGCCCGGCATCGACCTGCCGGGATTCGATTATTCCATCCTCAAGGACGTCGATCTCGAGGCCTGCCAGGCCGCCTGCAGCGATGATCGCATCTGCCGCGCCTTTACCTTCAACGCGCAATCGCGCTGGTGTTTCCTCAAGGGCGATGTCGGCCCGCAAAGCCAGTTTCCCGAGGCCACCTCGGGGCGCGTCGCGCGCGCCCCATCGCCAGCCACTACGGCAGCCACCCGCCAGGCCGAACTGCCGTTTCCCGCCCAGGACGTGATCGCCTCCGCCCAAAGCTTCGCTACGGCCCTGCCGCAATCCGATCCGGCGCCCCCCAAGACCACCTATGCCGATCTGGTCGCCGCCGGCGACGATGCCGCGGCAGAGGCCAATCCTGCCGCGGCGCTCCTGTCTTATCGCCAGGCGCTTGGCGTCAACGATAACGACCCGGCCCTGTGGCTGAAACTGGCGACGATCGCCCTGGACCAGGCCGACGCCGTCAAGGGCAAGGCCGAGGGCGACAACAGCTATGACCTGGGCGGACTTGGGTTGTCCGCCGCGCTCAACGCCTTCCTGCAATCCCAGACGGTGGAGGAGCGCGCGCCCGCACTGGCAGCGGTGGCCCATGGCCTGGAATATCGCGAGATGTGGCGCGAAGCCATCGCCACCTATCGCGCCGCCGTGGCGCTGGCGCCGGACGCCGACCTGGAGGCCCGTCTCGACAAGGCCGTCGCCGAACACGGCTTTCGCGTCACCTCCAACGAGGTCGATGCCGAGGCCGCCGCGCCACGCGTCTGCGTGGTCTTTTCCGATCCGCTCCCGGCGGGCGACACCGACCTGTCCAGCTACATCACCGTCGAGAACGCCCCCCGGATCGCGGTGGAAACCGAGCAGAGCCAGATCTGCATCGAAGGGCTGGACCATGGCGCCCGCTACAATATCAAGCTGCGCGCCGGCCTGCCCTCGGTCGATGGCGAAAGCCTGCGCAAGGACGTGGTGCTCAACGTCTATGTGCCCGACCGGACGCCCTTCGTGGCCTTCGCCAACAATGCCTATGTCATGCCCGCCGGCCTGGGCGGGGGCCTGCCGGTCACCTCGGTCAATGCCGCCACCGCCGATATCGTCATCTATCGCATCGGCGACCGCTCGATCGCCGCCGCCGTGCGCAACGGCATTTTTGCCGGTACGCTGAGCGGCTACTCGGCCATCGACGTCGCCGACCAATATGGCGAGGAAATCTGGACGGGCCAGGTCGACCTGGCCCAGGGCAAGCCCAATGAGCTGACCACCACCGCCATTCCGGTCGCCGACGTGCTGGCCGACATTGCGCCGGGCGCCTATGTGGTCACCGGCCGAATTGCCGGCCCGCCGGGCCAGGACGACGATTATGCCGATCTCGCCACCCAATGGTTCATCGTCACCGATCTGGGCCTGACCACCATTTCGGGCGACGATGGCGTGCATGGCTTCGTGCGCTCGCTCAGCACCGCCCAGCCCATCGCCAATGCCAAGGTCCGGCTGGTCGCGGTCAACAACGAGATCCTGGGCGAAACCACAACGGATGCCGAGGGTCGAGCCGATTTTGCCCCGGGCCTGGCGCGCGGTACTGGTGGGCGGGCGCCGCAACTGCTGGTCGCCGAAACCGGGGATGGCGATTATGCCTTTCTCGACATGTCCAAGACCGCTTTCGATCTGACCGATCGCGGCGTCGAGGGGCGCCCGTCGCCCGGCCCGCTCGATCTGTTCGCCACCACCGAGCGCGGCGTCTATCGCCCGGGCGAAACCGTGTTCCTGACCGCGCTGCTGCGCGATGTGCATGCCAAGGCTGTGCTGGATCTGCCGCTGACCTTGCAGGTCGAGCGCCCCGATGGTGTCGTCGCTTCCACCGAATTGCTGAACGATAGCGGCGCCGGCGGTTATTTCACCGCCCTGCCCATGGTCGCCGACGCCATGCGCGGCGCCTGGACGCTGCGCCTCTATGCCGATCCCAAGGCCGATGCGCTGACCAGCGTGAGCTTTCTCGTCGAGGATTTCGAACCCGAGCGCCTGGCCTTCGAGATCACCGCCCCCGATGCGCCCATGGCGATCGGCGAGGCCAATCCGGTCGATGTCGCCGCCAAGTACCTCTATGGCGCTACGGCGCCCGACCTGTCGGTGGAAGCCGATGCGGTGCTGCGTCCGGTGACCAGCCTCAAGGCTTTCCCCGGCTACACCTTTGGCCGGCTCGACGACACCATTGAAACCAGCCGCGAGCCGCTGGGCGTGGTGGGCGTGACCGACGAAAGCGGCACTGTGACCGCCGAGGTCAGCCTGCCCGATCCGGGCGCCACCACGCGCCCGCTCGAAGCGCAGATCATCATGCGCCTTGTCGATACCAATGGCCGCACCGTCGAGCGCTCGTTGTCGCGCCCCGTCCTGGCTGACGTCGAGCGCATCGGCATCAAGCCGCAGTTTGCCGATAGCAATGGCCTGGCCGATGGCAGCCAGGCCAGTTTCGACGTCATCACCGTCGCCCCCGATGGCGAAACGGTTGCCAAAGCCGCCCTGAATTGGACGCTGTCGCGCGTGGAAACCAATTACCAATGGTATCGCGACGCCAGCGCCTGGAAATGGGAAGCCATCACCACCACCCGCGAAGTGGCCAATGGCAGCATCGACACCGTCGCGACCGGGCCCGTCACCATTGGCGCCGCGGTCAATTACGGCCTCTACCGGCTCGAAATCGAGAGCGCCGGGGAAGGCGCGACGTCGACCAGCTACGAGTTCTATGCCGGCTATTATTATCCCGAAGCCGGCTCCGACACGCCCGACACGCTCCAGGTCGCGCTCGACAAGCCTGCCTACCAGACCGGCGACACGGCCGTGCTGCGGCTCGATCCGCAATTCGCCGGCACCGCGCTGGTCATGGTGGTCGACGATCGCATCATCGCCATGCAGGCCGTCATGGTTCCGGCCGAAGGCCTGTCCGTGGATCTGCCCGTCACCGACGACTGGGGCTCGGGTGCCTATGTGACCGCCATTCTCTACCGCCCGGCCAGCGTCGCGGAAAAGCGCATGCCGTCCCGCGCCCTCGGCCTGGCCTTTGCCGATGTCGATCCGGGCGACAATCAGCTCAGGCTGGCCCTCGAGGCGCCCGACGTTTCGCTGCCGCGCCAGCCCTTCAGCGTCAAGGTGGATCTGGGTGACCTGGCCGCCGGCCAGGAGGCCTATGTGGCCGTCGCCGCCGTCGATCTGGGCATTCTCAACTTGACCAATTTTGCCACCCCCGATCCGGATGGCTGGTTTTTCGGCCAGCGCCAGCTCGGCATGGATATTCGCGATCTCTATGGCTCGCTGATCGATCCGACCCAGGGCCTGCCCGGCGCCCTGCGCTCGGGCGGCGACGGGGCCGCATCGCGCCTCGGCACGCCTCCGCCGACCTCGGTGCTGGTCGCCCTGCATTCGGGCATTGTGGCGGTCGATGCCGACGGCACCGCCACTGTCACCTTCGACATGCCGGACTTTTCAGGCACGGTGCGGGTCATGGCTATGGCCTGGTCCGCCGATGCCGTGGGCCATGGCGCAACCGACGTCATCGTGCGCGATCCGGTCGTGGTCAACATGACCCCGCCGCGTTTCCTGCGGTTGGACGATACCTCGCGCCTTTTGGTCGAGATCAACAATATCTCGGGTCCCGCCGGTACCTACACGGTCAATTTGGCCACCGGCGAGGGCCTGTCGACCGCCGCTGGGCAAACCAGCGTCGAACTTGCCGTCGGCGAGCGCACGGCGCTCAATCTGGCGCTGACGGGCACTGCCATCGGCGATCAGAACCTGACGCTCACCGTCACCGATCCGGCCGACAAGGCGACCGTCAAGCAATTGGCCCTGGGCGTACGTGCCGCCAGCGGACCGCGCACGACCAGCAACTTGCTGACCATCGAGCCCGGCGCGACCGCAACGATCGACGCCGGCGACTTCGCTGGCCTCGTGCCGCACTCGGCGTCCATGACGCTGGGCATCGGCCCGGTCGCTCGCCTCGATATTCCCGAACTGCTGCTGGCGCTCGACCGCTACCCCTATGGCTGCGCCGAGCAGATCACCAGCCGGGCCATGCCGCTGCTTTACCTCAACGAGGTGGCGCAGATGCTGGCCATGGGCACCGATGCCGAACTCGACCAGCGCATCGGGAACGCCATTACCGACCTGGTGTCCAAGCAGACCTCCACCGGCAGTTTCGGCCTCTGGGGCCCGCTGAGCACGAGCGATCTGTGGCTGGATTCCTACGTCACCGACTTCTTGCTGCGGGCCCGCACCGCCGGCTATGACGTGCCCGAGCAGGCGATGGGCATGGCCCTGGACAATCTGGGCAACCAGGTGTCCTACGCCGCCGATTTCGACAATGGTGGCCAGGACATTGCCTATGCGCTCTACGACCTGGCCCGTGCCGGCCGCGCCGCCATCGGCGATCTGCGCTACTATCTGGAAGCCCGGCTCGACGCTTTCGGCTCACCTCTGGCCAAGGCCCAGCTGGGCGCGGCCCTCGCCCTTTATGGCGATGGCACCAGGGCCGCAACCGCTTTCCAGGCGGCCATCAAGGTTCTCGATGTGCCCGAAGCGCGCAACAGCTACCGCGCCGATTACGGCAGCCAGATGCGCGATACGGCCGCCATCCTGGCGCTGGCGTCCGAGTTCAAGCCGGCCGGGGTCGACACCGCGTTGATGACCGTCGAGCTGGCCAAGATGCGCGATCGCGCCCGCTATACCTCGACGCAGGAGGATGCCTGGACCCTGGTGGCCGCGGCCGCAGTGGCCCGCGATACCGCGAACGGATCGGTCAGCGTCGATGGTGTCGAGCTGACCGGGGCCGTCTATCAGCGCTTCGACCAGGAACATTTCGAAAGTGCCGACGTCACCATCGTCAACAACGGCACCGAGCCCAGCCAGGCCAAGGTGTCGGTTACCGGCATCCCGGCGGTCCCGCCCGAGGCGTCAAGCGAGGGTTTTACCATCACCCGCGAGTATTTCCGGCCCGATGGAACGGCCGTCGATATGGACATCGATCCGCTCGCCCAGAACGATCGTTTCGTGGTCCTGCTGACGCTCAAGGCCAGCACTACCGGCTCGGGCCAATACATGGTCGCCGATCCGCTTCCGGCGGGCTTCGAGATCGAGAACCCGGACCTGTCGCTGGCCAGCGTCGCCGACCTGTCCTGGCTTGGACCGGTGGACCAGCCCAGCCATGTGGAATCCCGGACCGACCAGTTTGTCGCCGCCTTCCAGTACGGCTCCGATGTGGCCCCGTTCAAGACGGCTTACATGGTTCGTGCCAAGGCCCCCGGCAATTTCGTGCTGCCCGGTGCCACGGTCGAGGACATGTATCGCCCCGAACTGCGCGCCAATACCGCGGCGGGCAGCATCGAGATCACCGCGACCGGGCCATGACCGACGCGATCTCCATCGCATCGGGGCCGGAGCTTGAACCCAAGCCCCGGCCCCGATTGCCGCTCTGGCGGCTCCTGGCTGCGGGGTTGGTGGTGATGCTTGCCCTGGGCCTTGGCGGGGCGATCTATGGCTTGAGCACCATTCGCGATATTGCCGCCGGCCTGCCGCTGACGCCCGATATCGCGACGCTCCCTGTCTCTACCGCCGTGGTGGATCGCGACGGGCAATTGCTGCGCCCCTTCACCACCGCTGGCGGCCGCTGGCGCCTGCCGGTGACCGTCAGCGAAGTCGACCGGCATTTCATCGACATGCTGGTCGCCTATGAGGACCAGCATTTTCGCGAGCATGCCGGCATCGAGTGGTCGTCCATGCTGCGCGCGGCTGGGCAGTTCCTCGGCGCTGGCGGTCACGTCGTTTCGGGCGGCTCTACCTTGACCATGCAGGTCGCTCGCCTGATCGAGGCCGAGCCTACGCGCAATATCTGGGGCAAGCTGCGCCAGATGGTGCATGCCGACGCTCTGGAGCATCGCCTGAGCAAGGACGATATCCTGACGCTCTACCTGACGCTGGCCCCTTATGGCGGCAATATCGAGGGCATCCGCGCCGCAAGTCTTGCCTATTTCGGCAAGGAGCCGACCCGCCTCACCACCGCTGAAGCCGCACTGCTGGTGGCATTGCCGCAATCGCCCGAAGCCCGCCGTCCCGACCGCGATCCCCAGGCTGCCGAAGCCGGGCGCAATCTCGTGCTCGACCGCATGGTCGCCCAGGGCGTCATTGCCCAGGAAGAAGCCGACGCCGCCCGGCGCGAACCTGTTCCCACGGCGCGCAAGGATTTTCCCATGCTGGCCGCGCACATGGCGCAGGAGGCCGTGACGGCTCAGCCGGGCGTGCGCCGGATCGCGCTGACCGTGGATCGCCGCCTGCAATCGGCACTGGAACGGCTGGGCGCCGGTCGCGCCGCCACCCTGGGCCCGAAGGTGTCGCTGGCCATCGTCGTCGCCGACCAGGCGTCGGGCAATATCCTGGCCTCGGTCGGCTCGGCCGGCCTTTTCGCCGAGCAAAGCGATGGCTATGTCGACATGACCTCGGCCGTGCGCTCGCCCGGCTCGACGCTCAAGCCTTTGATTTATGGCCTGGCGTTCGAATTGGGCCTGGCCCACCCTGAATCGCTGATCGAGGATCGGCCCACCGCCTTTGGCGGCTACGTCCCGGTTAATTTCGACGGCTTCAGCCGTGGCACGGTGACGATCAGGCAGGCCCTGGCCGACTCGCTCAATATCCCCGCCATTGTCGTGCTCGACGCCGTGGGCACCGCACGCCTGGTCTCGCGCCTCACCCGCGCCAATGCCCATCCCAAGCTGCCGGAAGGCACCGCGCCGGGCCTTGCCATCGGCCTCGGTGGCGTCGGCGTGACCCTGCGCGACCTGGTCTCCATCTATGCCGCCATTGCCCGCGGCGGCTCGCCCGTCATGCTCAACGATGGCGTGACGCCCGCCAACCACGAACCGGCCGGTTCGGCCCCGGTGCTCGATCCGGCCGCCGCCTGGTATGTCTCCGATATCCTGGCCGATGTGCCGCCCCCGCTCAATGGCTCGCCCGGCCGCATCGCCTACAAGACCGGCACGTCTTATGGCTATCGCGATGCCTGGGCCATCGGCTATGACGGCAAGACCGTCATCGGCGTCTGGGTCGGCCGGCCCGATGGCGAGCCGGTTCCCGGCATTTCCGGCATCACCGCCGCGGCCCCCGTGCTGTTCGAGAGCTTCGATCGCCTCGGCGCGCCTGCCGTGCCATTGCGCCCGGCCCCCGCCGGCGTGCTGTTCGCCTCCAATACCCAGTTGCCGGGCCCGCTCAAGCGTTTCCGCCATCCCGACGACAACATGACGACGCGCGACGCGGCGCCCGAAATCGCCTTCCCCGCCGATGGCGTCGATGTCGATCTGGGACTGGCCTCCGGCTCCGACCTGCCGCTGGTCGTCAAGGTGCGCAACGGGGCGCCGCCCTTCACGTTTTTCGCCAATGGCGCGCCGTTCGGGCGCTCCGCCTTTGCCCGGCAGAACAGCTGGACGCCCGATGGACCGGGCTATGTCACGCTCTCGGTGGTCGATGCCGAAGGGCGCTCCGACGACGTGACGGTGTTCCTCGACTAGCGATAGCCGGCCGCTTGCAGCTCGAACAGCTCGGCATAGCGGCCACCCAGCGCCAGCAAGTCCTCGTGCGTGCCGGCCTCGAGGATCTTGCCCGCGTCCAGCACAAGGATGCGATCGGCCATGCGCACGGTCGAAAAGCGGTGCGAGATGATGACCGCCGTCTTGCCCCTGGCCAGGCTCTTGAACCGGGCGAACACCTCGGCTTCCGCCTTGGCGTCGAGGGCGGCGGTGGGTTCATCCAGGATGATCAGGTCGGCATCGCGCATATAGGCGCGGGCGATCGCCACCTTTTGCCACTCGCCGCCCGATAAGTCCCTGCCTTTGTTGAACAATCTGCCGAGCGGCTGGTCGTATCCCAGCGGCAGCTTGGCGATGACGGCGTCGGCCAGGCTGCGTTCGGCGGCCGCTGCGATGCGCCCTGCATCGCCCTGGTCGGCGATCCGCCCGACGCCAATGTTTTCCGAGGCAGTCAGGCTGTAGCGGACAAAGTCTTGAAAGATAACGCCGATATGGGCGTGGATGTCCTCGATCCGCATGTCCTTGAGATCGATGCCGTCAATGGTGATGCGGCCTTCGTGGGGATCGTAGAGGCGGGTCAACAGCTTGACGATCGTGGTCTTTCCAGCCCCGTTTTCACCCACTAGTGCTAGCGTTTCGTTAGCGTTGAGCGTGAAATTCAGCCCTCGAATGGCCCAGGTGTCAGTGTCGGCATAGCGAAAGCCGACATTGTCGAAGACGATGGCCTCGGCGATCGGCTGTGGGAACGGCTTGGGCTGTTCCGGCGCCAGGATCGTCGGCTGGATTTCGAAGAACGAGAACAGATCGTCGAGGTAAAGCGACTGGCCCGCGATCTGGGTGAAGCCCAGCAGCAACGATTGAAAGAGCCCGTTGAGGTTGAGGAACGAGCCCGACAGGAAGGTCAGATCGCCGATGGTGAATTCGCCGGTGATGGTGCGCCACACGATATAGCCATAGGCCCCGTAATAGGTGAGCGCCGAAATCGCCGCGAGCGCCGCGCCCCAGATGGCGCGCCGGGTCGACAGGCGCCGGTTCTCGATGAAGATGGCGTCCGCCAGGGTGCGGAAGCGCTCGACCAGGAACCCGCCCAGCCCGAACAGCTTGATCTCCTTGGCGGTCTCGGCGCTGGCGCCGATATGGCGGATATATTCGAGCTGGCGCCGTTCCGGCGTGCGCCCGCGGCTGAGATAATAGGACAGGGTGTTGAACCGCGTTTCGGCCCATATCGCGGGGGCGAACGACAGCGGCAGCAGCACGATGAGCCAGGGCGCATAGGCAAAGAGGCCGATCGCCAGCGTCGCGACCGTCAGCATGTCCTGCGCCTGGCCGAGCAGTTGCGCCAAAAGCCCGCTGCGCCCCGCGGCCTGCCGGCGCGCCCGCTCCAGCCGGTCCTGGTATTCGGGGGATTCGAAATGCACCAGGTCCAGCCGGGCCGCGTGCTGCATCAGCTCGATGCTGACCGTATTGGAATGCAGCTCGCCCAGCGTCGCATCGACGAGCGATACTGCGCGCCGCAACAGGTCCATGATGATGACGATGGCAAATTCCAGCCCCAGCAGCAGCGCGACATGGCCCAGCGCGCCGCTTTGCCACCAGGCGCCGAACGCATGATCGGCGGGCGGCTGGCCGCTCAGCCGCACCACCTCGTCGATGATCAGCTTGCCGACGTAGAGCATCAGCACCGGCTGGAACGCGCGCACCAGGCGCAGTGCGATGCTGAGCGTGGTCAGCCAGCGGCTGGTGCGCCAGATCTGCGCCACCAGGCGCCCGAGATGGCGCAGGTTATCGAGCTGTTCGCGAAAGCTGCCGGAGGGTTCGGACGATGGCGGGGGCATGCGGCGGGAGGGGGAGTCGGTCATGGCGGCAATATAGGGATGGCGGTGCGCAAAGAGAACGGCTTGGCTTGGCTGCTGATCTGGTTCGGCGGGTCTGCCGGCGGCTTGGCACGATCGAGCCAGTGGCCCGGGCAGCTCCTCGCCCTTGAGGGGGAGGTTGGGGGTGCGGGAGCCACGATATCGGGGCCGGGCACCCCCACCTTGATCCTCCCCCTGGCAGGGGGAGGCGTCGACTGGGGTATTTTGCCAGGAGGCTATCCCATGTGGCTTTTAGCGCGATCCTGCCGGTGCCACCGGGCGACTCCTCCCCCTTGAGGGGGAGGTTGGGTGGGGGTGTGGGAGCCGCGATGTCGGAGCCGGGTACCCCCACCTTGATCCTCCTCCTGGGAGGGGGAGGTATCGACTGGGGGATTTGGCTATCCTGGTCCGTGCCTGGCGTCCTTGCCCGCAAGTGGTGTCGCTAAAACCGCTGCGGGGCTTCGGGCTTGTTGTCGAGGATGGTTTCGATCGCTGCGATGACGTCGGGCGTCAGCTTGTCCTTGGCGTCCAGCGCATCCAGGTTGTCCTTGAGCTGGCTGGTCTTGGATGCTCCCAGGATGACGGTCGAGACATGGGGGTTCTTGAGGCACCACAGCAGCGCCAGATGGTGGATCGGCAGGCCGACATCCTTGCTGAGCTTGGCCAAAGCCTTGACCTTTTCCAGCTTGGCCTTGCCCTCGTTGCTCTCCCATTCCTTTTTCAGCCATTCGTAGCCGGGCAGGTTCATGCGGCTGTCTTCGGGAATGCCGTCATTGTACTTGCCGGTCAGGACGCCCGAGGCCAGCGGTGACCAGATGGTCGTGCCCAGGCCCAGCTCGTAGAGCGGCAGGTAATCGGCCTCGACCTTTTCGCGCACGAACAGGTTGTATTGCGGCTGCTCCATCGTGGGTGGGGTCAGGTGCTCGCGCCGCGCCACGGCCCAGGCTTCGGTCAACTGCTGGGCGCTCCATTCGGAGGTGCCCCAATACAAGATCTTGCCCTGGGTGACCAGGTTATGCATCGCCCACACGGTTTCCTCGATCGGGGTATCGATATCGGGACGATGGCAGAAATACAGGTCCAGATAGTCCACCCGCAGGCGCTTGAGGGCGGCATGGGCGGCTTCGGTCACGTGCTTGCGGCTGAGGCCGCGCTGCGTCGGCTTTTCGCCGCCCCAGAACACCTTGGAGGAAACCGCGTAGCTGTCGCGTGAAAAGCCCAGCTTTTCCAGCGCCGCGCCCATCAGGGCTTCGGAGGCACCGGCCTCATAGCCCTCGGCATTGTCGAAAAAGTTAATGCCGGCATCATAGGCCGTGGTCATCAGCTTGAGCGCCTTGCTCTCGTCGACCTGCTTGGAAAAGGTGACCCAGCTTCCCAGCGACAGTTCGCTGACCTTGAGGCCCGATTTGCCCAGACGGCGGTAGTCCATGATGGTGCTCCTTGAAAATGGCGGCCTGGCCGCCGGTGGTCGAATCTTCAGGCCCCGGCGCGCGTGCTGTCGCGGATGACCAGGTCGGGATCGATCATGCTGACCCGGGGCGGTGGCAAAGCGTCGGGCGCGGCGATCAGTTCCATCAGCCGCTCGACCGCCAGGTCGCTGACCTCGCGCGTCGCATAGCGCACGCTGGACAGCGGCACCCCGGCAAAGCCGGCATATTGAATATCGTCATAGCCCATGATGGCCATGTCGCGGGGCACCGCGATGGCGTTGCGGCGGCACCAGTCCAGCGCGCCGATGGCCAGGGAATCGTTGGCGCAGAACACCGCCGTGGCGCCGCTTCCCCGGCTCATCAGCTCATCCATGGCGGCGCTGCCATGCAGCACCGTATGCCCCTTGAGATCGACCGCCAGGCGGCTGTCGTAATCGATGCCCGCTTCGCTCAAGGCCTTGATATAGCCCTCGCGTTTTTCGCCATTGCCATGGCGGTTGGCGCTGTCGAGGATGCCGATGCGCCTGTGCCCGGTTTCGATCAGGTGCCGCACCGCCTTCCAGGCGCCGCGCCGCTCATCGACGCACACCGCGTCGATCCCCGCATCGGGATCGGCAACCAGCAGCACCACGGGGTAATTGGCCCGGCGCAGCGGGCGGATATGGTCGAGCTGGCGATGGCTGGTGGGATAGATCAACATGCCGTCGACCTGGCGCGAACGGAACATCTCGACCGTGCGGATTTCCTCCTCGACCGTATTGTTGGAGGTGGCAAACAGCGTGCCGTAGCCGCGCGCCGACAGCGCCAGTTCGATCGCCTGGGCGGCATGGGTCAGGGTGGGATTGGTCACGTCGGTCAGCACCAGGCCGATGGTCATGCTGTGCCGGCTGACCAGCGACTTGGCGATCTGGTTGGGCAGGTAATGCAAGGCGGCGGCCGCCTGCTGGATCAACGCCCGGGTTGGCGGGGGTATGCGCGGGCTTTCGCGCAAGGCCAGCGACACGGTATTGGTGGAAAACCCGGTCTTGTCGGCAATGTCCTTAAGCCGTACGATCGCCTTGCCCATGCTGCTCCCGATCGTTAATGCGTGCGCAGATGAGCGCTCATACTGCGCGGGGCAAAGCCTGTAAAGCCGAGCAGCCGAACTTCGCCGGCCATGGGACGTGGCCGGGCAGCACTACCAAGGAGCGATCATGTTCAAGGACAAGGATTCTTCGGCCATCGTTGCGGTCAGCGACATCGCCCGCGCGCGCCGCTTCTATGAAGGCATACTCGGCCTGTCGCTGGTGAGCACCGACGCGACGCTGCTGACCTTCCAGACCGGAGGCACCAGACTCGTCGTCTATAAATCCGACTATGCCGGCACCAACCAGGCCAATGCCGTCGCCTGGGGCGTGGGCGATGAGATCGAAGCCATCACCGCCGATCTCAAGGCCAAGGGCGTCGTGTTCGAGCACTATCCGGGCATGGAGCTGAAGGGCGATATCCATGTGGATGGAGATTTCCGGATGGTGTGGCTGAAGGACCCGGATGGGAATATTCTGCATTATAATAGCATGTAGGGGAAGGCGTTGGCGGTGGGAAGCCCTTACCCTGAAGGCGTCAGGCCTGTCCCTTGCCCTCGAGGGACGAGGGGTGATGACTGCGAGGTTTCGGTTCTTTCCCCCTTCTCCCCTTGTGGGAGAAGGTGCCCGGAGGGCGGATGAGGGGTCTCTCTCTTAAGCATTGAAGCACGGGTGAGCGCAGGACCCCTCACCCTGACATTTCCGCTGTACGCAGAAATGTCGGTCCCTCTCCCACAAGGGGCGAGGGGTGACGACTGAGAGGTCGGTTCTTTCTCCTTCTACCCTTGAGGAAGAAGGTGCCCGAAGGGCGGATGGGGGCTAAGGCAGTTCGCGCAGGAATCCTGCCAGGTTTTCCGTGACGTGGTGCACGTGCGGGCCTATGCTGCGGTCAAGTTCCCAGGCGTCGACCTGTTCGTGCGCGAAATCTGCGCCGGCGACCACCTGGACCGTCGACATGCCCACTTCGTGGGGTACCAAAAGGTTCTTTTCCAGATCGTCGAACATCACCGCGCGGTTGGGATCGATGCGGTGGGCGGCCAGAAACCCGTCATAGGCGGCGCGGTGGGGCTTGGGCACATAGGTCATGGCGCGGATATCGTGGACGTGCTCGAACAGCGCATCGCCGCCCAGCCGCTTGAGCACGGCGCGGGCGTGGCCGACATCGCCATTGGTCAGGATGAACTTGCGGCCGGGCAGGGCCGCGATCGCCGCGACCAGCGCGGGATGCGGATCGACGGGGGCATAGTCGATCGCATGCACGGTGTTGAGGAAATGATCGGGATCGACCTCGTGCTGGTGCATGAGCCCGTTCAGCGTGGTGCCGAAATCGCGATAATAGGTTTTCTGCAGGGCCCGGGCAGCCTCGAAATCCAGCCGGGTCAGGTCCATCACGTAATTGGTGATGCGCAAATCGATCTGCGCGAACAGGTTGCAGGTGCGCGGATACAGCGTGTTGTCGAGATCAAAGACCCAGTCGGTCACATGCGACAGGCTGCGGTTCGGGGTTGGCGTCCGTGCGTTCATGCCACCAGCATAGCAGAACAAATGCGATGATTCATCCGCCAACTGTGCCAGGCAGGCAAAGGCGGCGCACCGGAATGCGCCGCCTTTGGTTTATTCGGCTGCTTCGTTGGCCGTGACGGTGGCGCCCAGCGTGCTGATCAGGCTGGCGGGATTGCTGGCGGCAGCCATCAGCACCAGAAGGCTCGTGGGTGTGGCTGGCGCCAGATCGATCTCCAGGCTCTGCGGATCGTCGAGGAAAGCCGAAACCGGCGGCTCGACCAGGGCGGCCAGTTCGGGAATGCCCGTGCCGGCGATCATCTGGGGCACCATGGCCTTGAGCCCTTCCACCAATTGCGCCCGCTCGATGCCCTGCGCCTGGGCGAAGAAATCGAGCAGCTTGCCGGCCAGCGAGGCATCGTCATAGCGGATGGAGACCCCGCCGATCGACAGGCCCTGCATCAACTGCATGCCCATCATCATCTGCGCGGCCTGGGCTTCTTCGCTGGCCGGATCGCCGGCCGCTTCCACCGCGGCATTTGCGGTCTGCAACTGCGCCAGCAGGGCCGGGGTCAGGCCGGTCAAGTCGAACGTCATGTTGAGGGCGCCCACATCGGCGAAATCGAACAGGAACTGATCGACCACCACATGGCCATCGGCAAGCGACCAGTCGAACGAGCCGGTGACATCGCCCGCGATCGAGTTCAGCGCGAGCCCGTCGATGACCGCGCCGGCCTGGGGGTCTTCTTCCTTGACGCTGGACAGGTCGGCCGCAATGCCGGCGATGGACAGTTTCGAGGTGAGACCGGTCAGGTCCGCACTGCCCTGGGACGGGGTGAAGGTGCTGGCCGATTCCATGGACTCGATGGCAATGACCTCCGCGCCATCGCGGGTGACCGACAGGGCGCCGGTGCTGAACGCGCCGACCAGTTGCAGCATCTGCACCGGGGAAACGGTATCGCCGCCCGGCAGGTAGAAGTCGCGCATTTCGATATCGGTCAGCGAGACATGGCCGGGCACATCGCCCTCCATGTCGGCTTCCACATCGGGCAGGGCCACGGTCTCGGCGGTATAGCCGCCATCGGGCAATTCGGCGACGCCGTTGAAGGTCAGCGTGGTGTCAAAGCTGGTCGGCCCTTCCATGCCTTCGATTTCCTTGACGCCCACCTTGGCATCGACGGTGATGGTATCGCCCTCGAGCTGGGGATCGGTAAAGGTGAACTGATAGCCGAGCGGACCCCACACGGCCTGGATGCGATCGACAAAGGCCTGTGCGTCAAGCGCAAAGGCCGGCTGCAGCAGCGCCGCGCTGGCCACGCCGGCAAGCAGGGCAAGGCGGGTAATCTTGAAGGACTTCATGTCGTCTCCGGCAGTGTTGTGTTGTTGTTGTCGGGGGCAGGCCAGACAAAGTAGAAGCAAGGTTGCGGCAAACTGATGACCACTCGCCGATGTCGTGGCAATGCGGTGGCGTCCGATTATCCCCCGGGTCCTGAACGGAGGGTGAATTGGTTCGGTTTCAACATCATGTCGAAAGTCTGCTGCAATTTTAGCGGCATGGGCTTTGTCAACCGCCATTCCGTCAGCGCATGGCAGAGGTTCTCAATCAATCATTTGATTGAGAACGCCGGTCGCGCTATGAAGCCGTCCCGTTGGAACGCGTCCCATGACCATGCCCATCGCCGCTGCCAGACGCGAAAGCGGAGATGAGCGCAAGCTCGCCATCGCGCTTGCCGCACGGGCGCTGATCATCGAAAAGGGCCTCGAGGGCCTGCGCACCCGCGACATCGCGCAGCGCGTCGGCATCAATATCGCGACGCTGCACTACCATGTGCCATCCAAGGAAGCGCTGATCGCCCTGGTGGCTGCCAGCATCCGCACCGATTTTCAGAGCCAGTCGCTGCGCCGCCCGCGCGCCGGCAAGAGCGCGCTGCAATTGCTGCGCATGGAATTCGAGGATTTCCGCGAAATCGTCACCGACATGCCCGACCTGATCATCATCCTGACCGAACTGGTGGAACGGGCCCGCCGCGATCCAGTCGTCGCCGCCATCATGGGCCCGATCTACAATTTCTGGCGCCGCCAGTTCGTCGAGATCTTCCGCCGCGGCGTGCTCGAAGGCGCCTTCCGCGCCGATCTCGATCCAGTCGCCGCCGCACTGATCGTCACCGGCGCGCTGTCGGACTATTGGCGCGACCGCACCGAATTCCAGTCCAGCCTCGACAGTTTCTTCGCCGAACTCGAGCGCGCCTTCGTGCTCCCCTCACCACCACAAGGATAATCCGATGTCCCCTCAACCCACAGCGCCGGTCACGCTCGAAACCGCCGATCCGCGCCGCTGGCTGGCACTGTTCGTGCTGCTGATCGCCAATTTCATGAACCTGATCGACGTGACCATCGTCAATGTCGCCTTGCCCAGCATGCGCGACGGCCTTGGCGCCACGGACAGCCAGATCGAATGGGTGATTGCCGCCTATATCATGGCCTTTGCCCTGGCCCTGCTGCCGTTCGGCCGGCTCGGCGACATCCTGGGCCGCACTAAGCTGTTCCTCTGGGGCGTCGGTGCCTTTACCCTGGCGTCGGGCCTGTGCGGGCTGGCGCCCAATATCGAGTTCCTGATCGGCGCCCGCGTCATCCAGGGCCTGGCCGGCGCCATGATGACGCCCCAGGTGCTGGCCATCGCCACCGTCACCTTTCCGCCCCAGGAACGCGGCCAGGCCTTTTCCCTGTTCGGCCTGTCGGCCGGCCTGGCTTCGGTATGCGGCCCCATCCTGGGCGGCGTGCTGATTTCGGGCCATCTGTTCGGGCTCGACTGGCAGCCCATCTTCCTGGTCAATATTCCCATCGGCATCGCCGCCGTGATCGCCGGCTGGTTCCTGATCCCGCGCCTGCCCGGCCATTCGGCCCTGCGCAACGACTATGTCGGCATCGCCCTGTTCGGCCTGGGCATCGTCGCCATCGTCTTTCCCATTGTCGAGGGCCGCGCTTATGGCTGGGCGCCCTGGACCTTTGCCATGATGGCCGCCGGCCTGGTGCTGCTGGTGCTGTTCGTGTTCTGGACCCGCGCCCGCGCCGCCCGCGACCAGTCCCAATTGCTCAATTTCGATTTGATCACCAATCGGCAATTCATGTTCGGCGCCTTCGTCATGACCGTGTTCGCCTCGGGCATTCCGGGCATGTTCATGGTCATCTCGCTGTTGCTGCAGGGCGGATTTGCCTTCTCGCCGCTGCAATCGGGCCTGACCAACACGCCCTTCTCGGTGGGCGTCCTGATCGCTTCGCTGATCGCGGGCCGGTTCGGCTCGAGCTTTCTGCGCTCGCGTCTCGCGGCATCGGGTGCCCTTCTGGTCATTGGCATCGGCTGGCTGCACTTTTATATCGATGGCGTCACCGACAGCATCGACCACTGGGCCTTCCTGCCGCCGCTGCTGATTGCCGGCGTCGGGCTCGGCCTGGGCTTTTCGGCCCTGTTCCAACTGGTGCTGGCCAATGTGCCCCCGCGCGATGCCGGGGCCGGCTCGGGGGCGCTGCAGGCGTTCCAGCAGGTCGGCGGCGCCTTGGGCGTGGCGCTGATCGGGCAGATCTTCTTCACCAATCTGGGCAACGGCTTTGCCGCCGGCGGCACCCAGCATACCGCTTTCAGCGACGCTTCGAGCCTGGCTCTGCTCTACGTGGTCTGCTCGTTCGGCTTGGTGCTGCTGCTGGTGCCGCTGTTCCGCCGTCCCGGACCGCCGCAAGGGCAGGGCGCCGGTGCCGCGCCGGTGCTGGTCGAGGCCTGATTGCCATCGCAAGGGCCGCCCTGTTGGGCGGCCTTACGGCTTGAGGGAGCCATAGAGATAAAATTGCAGGGTCGGGCCGATGCCGGCGACAATCTCGTCATGGGACATCGCTGCCGCCGGCCCGAGCCGCAGGACATAGCGCGTCAGGGCCAAGCCAAGCATCTGCGAAGCGATGAGCGCGGCGCGCAGCGGCGCGTCTTGCGGACCGACCAGAGCGGCCACCGCAGGCAGAAGTTGCTCGCCGAGCACGGCGGCGATCTGCGCCGCAGCCACCGGATTGGACGCGGCGGAGCGCAGCAGCACCGCAAAGCCCCCGTCATCGTGTTCCCATACTGTTATGAAATGTGCCGCCAGGCGGGCGCCAGCCAGGTTCGGCGCTTCGTCCAGATCGGGCGGCAGGCTGAGATCGAAACTGGCACTATCGGCGAACAGGCCGTCCTTGGACCCGAAATAGCGTATCACCATGGCGGGGTCGATGTCCGCGGCGCGCGCAATGTCCCGGATGGTGGCGCGTTCATAGCCGACCGACGCGAACACCGCCCGGGCCGCAGTCCGTATGGCGGCTTTGGTTCGATCCGATTTCTTCTCGGCCATGATCATGCACCTAGTTTTGTCAACAATCGTTGACAAAACTCACGGACTACGCCATTTTGTCAACACACGTTGATAAATGGAGAGACAACATGCTTCCTGTCAAGACTGAAGTGATGATCATTGGCGCCGGTCCCGCTGGCCTCGCACTGGCCGTGACCTTGCGTCAGGCCGGTGTCGACTGCCTTGTCATCGACAAGCTGGCCGCCCCGCAGGCCAATTCCCGGGCGGCCGTCGTTCACGCCCACACCCTGGACGTGCTCGACCGCATCGGGGCTGCTGCCCCGCTCGTGGCGGCGGGCTTGCCCTTGCGCAAATTCTCGGTTCGCGACCGCGACCGCGCCATGCTGCAGCTCGATTTCGGCACCGCGCCATCGCCGCACAACTACCTGTTGATGTTGCCGCAGAACGAGACGGAGCGCCTCCTGGGCGAACGCTTGATTGCCGCCAGCGGCAAAATCTGGCGCGATTGCACCGCGCTGGCGATCACGGTGCAACCCGGCGGTGCCCGCGTAACGGTCATGACGCCCGCCGGCGAACTCGACATTGCGGCGCGCTTCGTAGTCGGGGCCGACGGCATGCACAGCATCGTGCGGGAGGCTGCCGACATCGGCTATGCGGGTGCCGCCCATGCCGAATCCTTCGTGCTTGCCGATGTCACCATGCGATGGGGCCTGCCGGCGGACGACGTGATGCTGTTCTTTTCCCCGCAAGGGGTCATGGTGGTGGCGCCCTTGCCCGATGGCCGCTTCCGGATCGTGGCGACAGTGACGGAGGCGCCCGAACATTCCGATGCGGCACTCATCCAGTCCATCCTGCGCCAGCGCGGACCGACGCAAGGACAGGCCGAGGTCACCGACATCGGCTGGAGTTCAAGGTTCCGCGTGCAGCACCGGCTGGCCGATGCCTACCGCAAGGGACCGCTGTTCCTGGTCGGCGACGCCGCCCATGTCCACAGTCCCGCCGGCGGGCAGGGCATGAACACGGGGCTTGTCGATGCCGTTGTGCTGGGCGAGTTGCTTGCTCAGGTCGTCGCCGGGGGCCGGCCTGACGCTGTGCTGGAAGCCTATGAGCGCCTGCGCCGCCCGGCGGCAGCCCAGGTCCTCAAGCTGGCTGGCGGGTTGACCGAACTGGCAACCATGCGCAACCGGCTGTCGCGCGGCCTGCGCAATCTCGGTCTCGGCGCCCTCAATGCCATCGCGCCTGCGCGGCGAAAGCTCTTGCTCGGCCTCTCCGGCCTTGGCCGGGCTGCAGCCGCTCGCGTGCCCGATTAACGAGCGCTTTGATCTCCGCTCCGTTATCAAGAGGAGGAGACGATGAGCAGGCCCATCTCCTCCATTCTTTCGATTTCCCGCCCGCCCCTACCAATTATCTCCTTATAAGAAGCTGAATTTCATCTGTCTTATAAGCAACAATGGAGAGCGAGGGTGCCGGCACGGCGAAAGTGGGTGAAGCTCCAGACGCTGGTCGACGTTGAACACTGTTCTCGTTGGGAAAGGCGGGAGCGAAGCCAGCGGCGACGGCGCATTGCTATCGACGTTAAACGCTGCTCTCGATGGGAAACGAGGAGTGGCGGAGCCTGAAAGAGGAAGTTTTTGGTAAACCCTGCTGCGATCGGCCACAATTCAGCCGTTCTAGCGACCAGATCGGCAGTCAACTAGCTGCATCGACCTCAACAATGGCGCCCATGATGCAGCTTCGCAATTGCCTTCTCGCTCTGCCCATCCTGTTCGGTACCGCGCTGGCCGCGACCGCCGCCCCGGCCAATTTCGTTTATACCAGCGCCGGCGAACTGCCGGCCGCCCAGACCATCCTCGAACGCCCCGACATCGAGGGCGCGCAGGTGGTCTATAATTGGAAGCTGCTCGAACCCAGCCAAGGCGCATACGACTTTTCCGCCATCGAGCGGGACCTGGCGCTGACCGACGCCCTGGGCAAGAAGCTGTTCGTTCAGGTGCAGGATCGCTTTTTCAGCCCCGAGGCGCGCAACATTCCCGCCTACCTGCTCGAGGATGCCCGCTATGGCGGCGGGTTGGTGCAGCAGATCGAGGAGGGCAAGACCGAGGGCTACGGCTGGACCACGATGCAATGGCTGCCCGCCGTGCGCAAACGCTACCAGGCGCTGCTGAGTGCCCTGGCGGCGCGCTTCGACGGCAAGATCTATGGCGTCAACCTGCCCGAAACCGCTATCGATGTGACCGAGGACCGCGCCGAAGCCGGCTTTGCCTGCGACAGCTATTTCGACGCCGAGCTGGAAAACCTCAAGGCCGCCCGCGCGGCCTTCACGCAGTCGGTCGTGGTGCAATATGTCAACTTCTGGCCCTGCGAATGGGACAATGACCACCACTACATGAGCCGGCTGTTCGACTTCGCCCAAGCCAACGACATCGGCCTGGGCGGCCCCGACATCGTGCCCTGGCGCGAGGGGCAGATGAACAATTCCTATCCCTTCTTCAATGCCAGCAAGGGCGCACTGCGCATTGTCGGCATGGCCGTGCAGGAACCCACGCTGGACTATGTCAACGAGGCGACGGGCAAGCCGTTCACCAAGGCCGAATTCGTCGAGTTCGCGACCGATTATCTGGGCGTCGATGCGGTGTTCTGGAGCACGCAGACGCCCTGGTTGCAGGAGTAGAGCACTCACCTGCTGACACCGCGCGGGCAAGCCTTGCGCAATACCGGAACGCAAAGGCCGCCCGGCGGGCGGCCTTTGCGCCCGGCAGAGCCGAACTATCGCACGATCAGCGTGCCGGCACCGAATTCGGTGAACAGTTCCACCAGCACGACATGGGGTGACTTGCCGTTAAGGATCACCACGCCCTCGACGCCATTTTCCAGGGCTTCGAGGCACGTTTCCACTTTGGGGATCATGCCGCCCGACACCGTGCCGTCGGCGATCAGCGCCTTGGCTTCGCGTACCGACAGTTCGGTGATCAGCTTGCCGTCCCGGTCGAGCACGCCGGGCACGTCGGTCAAAAACAGCAGGCGCTTGGCCCCCAGCGAGCCGGCGATGGCCCCGGCAAAGGTATCGGCATTGATATTGTAGGTCGCCCCGTCCCGGCCCGGCGCCACCGGGGCGATCACCGGGATCATTTCCGAGCGGGCCAGGAGGTCGAGCAGGGTGCGGTCCACCTCGACCGGCTCGCCCACGAACCCCAAGTCGAGAACCCGCTCGATATTGGATGTGGGGTCCTTGACGGTCTTGATCGCCTTTTTGGCGAACACCATGTTGCCGTCCTTGCCGCACAGCCCGATGGCCCATTCGCCCTCGGCATTGATCAGCGCCACGATTTCCTTGTTGATCGAGCCGGCAAGCACCATCTCGACGATTTCCATGGTCCGCGCGTCGGTGACGCGCAAGCCGCCCTCGAACTTGGATTCGATCCCCAGGTTCTTGAGCATGGAGGCGATCTGCGGCCCCCCGCCATGCACCACGATGGGATTGACCTTGGATTGCTTGAGCAGGGCGATGTCGCGGGCGAACGCGGCGCCCAGCTTGGCATCGCCCATGGCGTGGCCGCCATATTTGACCACCACGGTCTTGCCCTCGTAGCGCTGCATGTAGGGCAGCGCCTGCGCCAGAATGCCGGCATCGTGCGAGAACCGGTCGGAGTTGTCTTGCTCAATCATGGGCGAACCCAATCTCCTTGGAAAGCGGCGCAAAAAAGTCCCGCTCCGCTCTAATCGATTTTGCGGCGCAACGGAACGCGCTTGTCCGATAAAATGATGACGGTTGATCCATTAGCCGCCATAGTCCGTATCGCGCAGGCTCACGATTCCACCGCATCCGGGCAAGGGCGGGGTGTTCAGGGCACAGGAGGCACGCTATGAGTTCGGTCATGCAGCCGCAAAGCCAGGAAATTGCCGATTTGATCGCCCGCTGCGCCCTGCGGGACCGCTCCGCCTTCAGCGCCTTGTATCAAAGGACCAGCGCGAAACTATTCGGCGTGGTCCTGCGTATCTTGAGAGACCGATCCGAAGCCGAAGAGGCCATCCAGGAAGTCTATGTCAAGATCTGGCAGCGCGCCGATCGCTACGTCGCCGGGGGCTATAGCCCCATCAGCTGGCTTGTGGCCGTGGCGCGCAACCACTCCCTCGACGTCCTGCGGGCCCGACGGCCGGTATCGGCCGACATCGACGCGGCGCTCGAAGTGCCCGATTCCGGCCCCAGCCCGGAACGGGCCGCCGAGGACAGCGACGAGCGCGGCCGGATCGATCACTGCCTGGGCACGCTCGAACCCGAGCGCGCCGAAGCGGTCCGGGGCGCCTATCTCGATGGCTATAGCTATGAAGAACTGGCGGCGCGTTACGACGTGCCGCTCAATACGATGCGAACCTGGCTGCGCCGCAGCCTGTTAAAACTCCGGGAATGCCTTTCAGCATGAGCACGAGCGAGCATACCGGTGAAGATCAAGGCGGGCGCAATGCGCTTGTCGCCGAGTATGTGCTTGGCCTGCTGGACACCAGCGAACACGAGCGGATCGGCCGCCTGATCGAGAACGATGCGGCCCTGCGCCGCGAGCGCGATTTCTGGGTGTCGCGCTTTGGCGCGCTCAACCGGGAATACGAGGAAACCGCGGTTCCCGCCCATATTTTCAACGCCATCGAGGCCCGTGCCTTTGGCGATCGCGTCAAGTCGCGTGGCGCGGCCAGTTTCTGGGACAGCCTGATGCTGTGGCGCGCCCTGGCCGGCGGGGCCCTGGCAGTTGCGGTCACGGCGGTCGGCTTCAACCTGCTGCAACCGGCCCAGACCACCGCGAGCCTGGCCAACCAGCTCGTCGCGGCGCTCCAGGAAGATGGCAGCGACGTCAAGTTCGTCGCCCTGTACGATGGCGGCACCGGCATGGTGCGCCTGACCGCCTTGTCGGGCGATGCGGCGGCCGACAAGGATTTCGAGCTCTGGGCCATCCAGGGCGATGGCAAGCCGCGCTCCATGGGCGTGATTGCCGCCCATGCCCGCAGCGAAGTCGGCCTCTCGGCCGAAATCGCCGCCGGCTGGGGCGAAGGCTCGGTTCTGGCCATCACGCTCGAGCCCAAGGGCGGCTCGCCCAGTGGCGATCCGACCGGCCCGGTGATCGCCAAGGGCGCCGTGACCCGGATCTGAAACCTGGTCGGTCAATGCGCATGCCGCCAGCTTAATTGCTTGGCTGCATTGCTGTTTCTGGCGGTTTGATAGACAAGGCTTGCAGGCTTTCCGTCCAGCGCAAGATTTATTTGCGCGATTTCACCGGTCTCTGAAACTTCGGCCTGACGGCTCCGTTACTGTGCGTGTCCCAGACGAACAATGGGAACCAATCACAGGAAGGAACGCATTCAAATGAACATCTCACTTCGCGCTCTCACGCTTGCTGCCATGCTGACCGTAGGCTCGCTTTCGGGCGCTGCCGTGTTCGCTCAGGAAAACCCGATGGTTGGCGGCGCACCCATGCTGGCCGACAAGAACATCATCGAGAATGCCGTGAACTCGGCCGACCACACCACGCTCGTTGCCGCCGTCAAGGCTGCCGGCCTGGTCGAGACCCTGTCGGGCCCCGGCCCGTTCACCGTCCTGGCCCCCGTCAACGCTGCGTTCGACGCCTTGCCCGCTGGCACCGTCGACACGCTGCTGAAGCCGGAAAACAAGGAAATGCTGTCCACCATCTTGGCTTGCCACGTCATTCCTGCCAAGGCCCTGTCGACCGATATCGTTTCGATGGTCGAAGCCGATGGCGGCGAGCATGTCGTTGACACCGTGGGTGGCTGTAAGCTGACCCTCAAGGCCGTTGACGGCAAGGTCACCGTGACCGACGAGAACGGCACCGTTGCCAACGTGACCATCCCCGACGTGATCCAGTCCAATGGCGTGATCCACGTGATCGACGCCGTCCTGACGCCCAAGTCGGCCATGTAACCAAACGCCTCGCCATTTCGAATGGCGTTGCGCCAGAGGGTTCGCGATCCCGCGAACTCTCACCAGATTTTGACGTGCCATTGCCTTGCCCAAGGATTTACAATGGCCGTCAATCGCCCCGCGATCGGACCGCCTCCCTCCGGCATACGAACGCGGGGTCCTTAAAGGGAGCTGACCGATGAACCCCAATCGCCGCACACTTCTTCTCGGTGGCGCCGCCGTGGCCGCGCTGGGTGCCTATGGGCTGCTACGCCCGATGGGGCCGACCGTCGCCAATGCCGCCGAGGGCGATTTTCCCTACAAGCTGAGCGATGCCGAGTGGAAGGCCAAGCTGTCCCCGGACGCCTACGAAATCCTGCGCAATGAAGGCACCGAGCGTCCCTTCACCTCCGAACTGCTCGAGGAACACCGCGCCGGCACCTTCGCCTGTGCCGGCTGCGATCAGCCCCTGTTCAAGTCGGAAACCAAATTCGACAGCGGCACCGGCTGGCCGAGCTTTTACGATTTCATCCCGGCCGCTATCGGCACCACCACGGACTCGACGCTGGGCATGACCCGCACCGAGGTGCACTGCTCCAATTGCGGCGGCCACCAAGGCCACGTCTTCGATGATGGTCCCGAGCCGACCGGCCTGCGCTATTGCATCGACGGCGTGGCGCTCAAGTTCATCGCCGCCTGAGCTTCGTCACGATGCCCTTGCTTTGCGATGCCCTTTGCTGACAATGCAGAGGGCATTGGTTTTGACAGGGTCCTCATGAAGCTCACGATGATCCAGACCGGCGCTGTTCCCAAGCCGCTGCGCCACCGCTTCATGCCCTATCCGCTGATGTTCCAGACCATGTTCGACGCCACCGGCGGCGATTTCAGCTACGAGACCATTGCGGTCTTCGCGGGCGCGCCGCTGCCGGACCCCGCAACGCTGGACGCCATCCTCATCACCGGCTCGGCGGCCGGCGTCTATGAGGATCATGCCTGGCTCGATCCCCTGCGCCAGTTCATCCGCGACGCCTACAGCCACAAAACCGGCATGCTGGGCATTTGCTTTGGTCACCAGATCATGGCCGACGCGCTGGGCGGGGATGTGCGCAAGTCCGACAAGGGCTGGGGCCTGGGCCGGCACCGTTACGCCGTGCAAGGCCGGCACGCTTTCTTGAGCAATGCGCCACCCACGCTCGCCATTGCCTGCTCGCACCAGGATCAGGTGCTGCTGGCGCCGCCGGAAGCCGAGATTATCCTGGCGTCCCCATTCACGCCCCATGCCGGCCTGAGCTATCGCAACGGCGCGGCCCTGAGCCTCCAGGCCCATCCCGAATTTGCCGACGACTATACCGCGGCCCTGGCTGAACTGCGGCGCGGCAAGGCGCCCGATGGGCTGGTGGATACGGCGCTGGCCTCATTAGCCACGCCTTCGAACAGCGCCGACATGGCGCGCTATATCGCCCAGTTCCTGGGAGCCCGCGCTTAGCTTGCCAGCAGCATGGCGATTTCACTGCGCAGATCGCGCAGGCCGTCGCCCTTGACGCTGGAGGTCAGGATCACCTGCGGATGGGCCGCCGGCCGCTTGGCGATCGCGGCTTGCGTCATGGCGATGACTGCGTCCAACTCCGCCTTGAGCGGCTTGTCGGCCTTGGTCAGCACGACCTGGTAGCTGACGGCCGACTTGTCGAGCTCGTTCATGACCGTCAAATCGTTGTCCTTGGGGCCGTGGCGGCCATCGACCAGCACATAGACCCGGCGCAGCGTCTGCCGGCCGGTCAGGTATTGATGGATCAGCTTGGTCCAGGCGCGCACCTTGGGCTCGGGCGCCTTGGCAAAGCCATAGCCGGGCATGTCCACGATGCGCAACTGGGCGCTGGTGCTTTCAAAGATGTTGAGCTCCTGCGTGCGCCCCGGCGTATTGGAGGTGCGCGCCAGCCCCGAAACCCCGCACAAGGCGTTGATCAGCGAGGACTTGCCCACATTGGAGCGACCGGCAAAGGCGATCTCGACCCTGTCCATCGGCGGCAGGTCCGCAAGCTTGACGCAGCCCTTGACGAACACGAACGGCCGCGCGAACAGCAGGCGGCCGGTTTCCACGATCTCGGGTGAATAGTCGGTTTCAGTCATAACGCGCTCATCAAAACAAACTGCCCGCCACAGCGATGCGGCGGGCAGTAGCATAATTGCTGGTGCGAAGCGATGTCGCGCTTCGCCTGAGACTAGAAGTGGAACTTGACCGTTCCCTTGACGGTGTGGAAGTCGAAGATGCGGTCGGAGCCGCGCAGGTCCGAGCCGGCCGGGCTCACATCGTCGAACGGCCCATTGGCATAACGATTGTTGAAATCGTTGTCACCCAGATTGGTATAGGCATATTCGGCGCCGATCGTGATGTTATCGGCAACGCGCGTTTCGATACCAACGCCGACCTGATAGCCGAACTGGATGTCGTCGCCACCAGTGGTGACGCCATTGGGGTTACCCGGCGAGGTGAACGAATTGTCCACATCGGCTGCCGCGAGGCCACCGTGCACATAGGCTAAAACATCGTTGGTGATGAGATATCCGGCGCGCACCCGAGCGGTCGCCAAGGCACCCACTTCGCGCCGTTCGGTATAGTTGACCGGCGTCGTGGAGAAACCCGACTGGCTGTCCGCATAATCGACATAGGCGATGTCGACGATACCGCCGACGACGAACTGGTCGATCTGCAGATCGTACCCGGCTGCGATGCCGCCGGTAATTCCACTGTCGCGCGAGCCCGAAAATGCCACCCCGAACGCTGCCAGAAGCGGCGCCACCAGCGGCTCGTCGAAATTGCCGTCCAGGTCTTGGTCGATCTGCAAGACGCCGGGGTCGGACGGATTGAAGGCTGCGCCGCCGAAAATGCCGACATTAAAGCCGGTCCAGTCGGACACGGCAGCTTCAGCCATCGGCTGGACTGCGGGCGCATCTGCATAAAAGTCGGCGGCAAAGGCAGGCGAGCTTAGGGCGGCACTGGCCAGCAGCAGGGTCGTCAAATGCTTCATCATCAGCCTCCGGGCAAGATATTTTCTATGCCCGGACGATAGGTCAGCGCCCCAGTTTCGCCTCATCACGTTTCGTCAGCAGCCACACTGTTGTCGGCTTTGTGGCGGGAACGACACAATTTGAGCTGTCACGAGCGCAAATTCGCGAGGATTATCAAGTCTTTGTGATCAAGCCTTGGGCGTTTCCACCTTGGGCTTGCGCCTGAAGGTGTCGGCGATATTGCCCAGAAGGTTCACCTCGGCGCCATGGCGCTTCATGATGAACCATTGCTGGGTCACCGACAGGGTATTGTTCCAGGCCCAATAGATCACGAGGCCCGCCGGGAACGTGCCCAGCATGAAGGTGAAGATGACCGGCATGACCGAAAAGATCATCGCCTGGGTGGGGTCCGGCGGCGGCGGGTTGAGCTTCATCTGCACCCACATGGTAATACCCATGATCACCGGCCACACGCCCAGATGCAGGTAATGCCCGATGATCGGCAGCACGGTCGGATCCCAGGGCACGAGACCGAACAGGGTGAAGATATTGGTCGGATCGGGCGCCGCCAGATCCTGGATCC
The DNA here is from genome assembly GCF_964244875.1 of uncultured Devosia sp. Classification (NCBI taxonomy): domain Bacteria; kingdom Pseudomonadati; phylum Pseudomonadota; class Alphaproteobacteria; order Hyphomicrobiales; family Devosiaceae; genus Devosia; species uncultured Devosia sp. The sequence continues at coordinate 102,299 of NZ_CAXTKA010000010.1, read as the reverse complement.
AGCCAAAGAACGGCGCATGGCGCATTTCAAGGCTGATGAAGATGACGGTATAGAGCGCAAAAAACACCGGTATCTGGATCAGCATCGGCCAGCAGCCGCTCAGCGGATTGATCTTTTCGCGCTTGTAGAGGTCCATCATCGCCTGTTGCTGGGCGGGACGGTCTTCCTTGAGGCGCTCCTGGATCGATTTCATTTCCGGCTGGACGCGGCGCATCGCCGCCATCGACTTGTAGGAGCGGTTGGCCAGCGGAAAAAAGATCGCCTTGACCAGCACCGTCACGCACAGCACCGCCACGCCGAAATTGCCGATGATGCTGTAAAGGAACGTCAGCAGGTAGAACATCGGCTTGGTGATGAAATGCAGCCAGCCCCAGTCGATCATCAGCTCGAGCCGATCAAAGCCATATTGCTTTTCGTAAGCCGAGATCACCGCCTCTTCCTTGGCGCCGGCAAAGATATAGCTCTCACTGGTGGCCGTTGCGCCCGCCGCGACCACGACCGGCGTGGTTTCGACATAGCTCGACTGGTAGGTATCCATGGTGCCCGACGGATTGGACCAGGAAAACCTTGCATTGAGCGGCACGCCCGGCTTGGCCAGCACGGCGGTCGCCCAGTATTTGTCGGTAAAGCCCAGCCAGCCCGAGGTCCCCGGCAGATCGATCATCTGATCGTGCTGCATGTCGGTATATTTCTTGGCGACCAGGTTGTTGGACGCCAGCACCCCGGTAGGGCCTTCATGCTGGATGAAGAAATTCTGCACCTTGGGCGTGTCGTGACGCACAACCCGGGCGTAGGCGAACAGCGCCACATCGCCGGCGCCGGTATTTTCCACGCTCTGGCTGACGCTGAACAGATAATGCTGGTCTACCGCAAAGGTGCGGCGGAAGATCAGCCCGGCCCCGTTGTCGAACCTGAGCGTGACCGGAGTGGCCTCGGTCAGGCTGGTATTGGCGCCCTCGACGGTCCACACCGACGCATTGTCCGGCACGGCAACGCTGGCGCCGTTGGCCGGCACCCAGCCCTGCTCGATATAATAGGCGTTGGGCACGCCCGAGGGCGTCAGCAGCGTGATGATGGGGGAACCGGGATCGACCGTCTCCTGGTACTGCTTGAGTTCGAGATCATCCAGCCGCGCCCCGGTCAGGTTGATCGAGCCGGCCAGATCCTCGGTATTGATGCTCACGCGCTGGGTTGCCGCGATCGCCGCGGCACGGTCGGGATAAACCGCATTGCCGGCGGCTGCCTGGACGGCGCCGGGCGTGCCCGCGGGCGTGACGGCACTTGGGGTCGCCAGGGCGGCATCGGCCGACGCCTGCTGGGCAGCGGCGATTTCCTGCTGCTGCTGGGCCCGTTGCAACTGCGGGCCCGCCACGAGAAATTGCCAACCGAACAGCACGATCATGCTGAGCACGATGGCGATGATCACATTGCGATTGTCTGTCATGGGCGAGTGTTCCGATGGCCGGCACGGCCGGGCGTATGAGGCTTGTCGCCGCTGCCTTTGCTGTGCACGCGCGCAATGCAAAAGGCCAGATCGGCGACCAGACGGTCGAACTTTTGCTCCAGCGCTTCGCGCCGGCCCACCAGCACATAATCATGGCCGGGGGCAAAGTCACCGGCACACGCTGTCACAGCTGCGCGAAGGCGGCGCTTGATGCGGTTGCGCTCGGGCGAATTACCCGACTTCTTGGTCACCGTGAACCCGACGCCCGGATCGCTCTCGCGGCTCGTGATGGCCTGCAGGCCAAACGCAGAGCGCCCGGCGCGAATGCCCCGGGCGGCCCGAACGAATTGGGAGCGCTTTTTCAACCGGCGCAGAGCGATGCCCGCTTGTGCCATGGCCGGCATCCGGCCAGTCCGCCTCAGGCTGAGAGCTTCTTGCGGCCGTCGCGGCGACGCTTGTTCAGGATCGCCCGGCCGTCCTTGGTGGCCATGCGGGCACGAAAACCGTGGCGGCGGGCACGCACGAGCTGGCTGGGCTGGTATGTACGCTTCATGACATCAGACCGCGCTTGCGCCCGGTTCCTCTTAATTGGCTCTGCTTGCGCAAGACTGTGGCAGCCGTCGAGCTGACTCGGACGCTGCGGGTTGCGCGGTCTATAGGCAAAACGCCGCCTCAAGTCAACGCATCCCAAGCGGTTGGCGGGATCAATCGGACGGCGCAACTGGGCTGTCCCCCCGACAAACAGGTGCAAGCCCGGCGCGCGCGATTGTCATCGTCGGCGCTATTGCTCATAAGAGCGCAATCGAACTCTTTGCGGCCCCGGCGGACATGGCGGATATCATCAAGCCCGATCTGTGCATCGTCGGTGCCGGCGCACCCGGCATTGCCCTGGCCATGGCGGCGCGCGCCCATGGCGCCGGCGTCGTGCTGCTCGATACCGGCAGCCCCGGCGACAGCCTGCGGGCCGGGCCGGTGCCAATGGCCGCTCTGTCCGCGGCCGCCGCCCATGCCCAGGCGCTGCGCCACGCCGCCGCGTTCGGCATGGTCGGCGGCGAGCCCAAGCCCAATTTCCGCGGCGTGCACGATCATGTCCAATCGGTGATCGCTGCCATCGCCCCGCGCGAAACGCCCGAGCGATTGCGCGCGCTCGGCATCGACCTGCGGCTCGGACCGGCGTCCTTTCTCGACAAGCGTACGCTGCAGGCCGGCGACGTGCTGGTGCGGGCGCGACGCTTCGTTCTGGCCACCGGCTCGCGACCGATCGTGCCGCCTCTGGCCAATCTCGACCAGGTGGCGTTCTTCACCGCCGACACGATCTGGGCCAATGCCTATAAGCTCTCCCATCTGGTGGTTCTGGGCGGCAGTGCCACGGCGCTGCAATTCGCCCAGGCCTATCGGCGCCTCGGCTGCGACGTCAGCATCATCGAGGCGTCCGCCGCCCTGGCCGACATCGATCCCGAACTGGCCGCCATCGCCCTGCGCAAATTGCGCGAGGAAGGTGTCGTCATCCACGAGCGCAGCCAGGCCCTCGAAGTCTTGCCGCGCAGCCAGGGGATCGGTCTGCGCATCCGCCAAACCGATGGCGCCGAAACGACACTCGATGCGTCCCATATCCTGGTCGCGCTGGGCCGTAAGCCAGACTTTAGCGGCCTGGCGCTCGACAAGGCGGGCATTCGCTTCGAACGGGCGCGCGACGACCGGCTGATGCTGCGGCCCCATCTGCTGACCACCAATGGCCGTGTCCATGTTATCGGCGAGGCCGCCGGCGGCCTGCCGTCGCTGCAGGCCGCCCGCCACGACGCCCACAGGGTCATGGAATATGCCCTGTTCCGCCGGGCGCCCAAACCCATGGCCGGGGCGGTCGCCAGCGTGGTGTTCACCGATCCGCAATTGGCGCAGGTGGGGTTGAGCGAGACCGAGGCGCGGCAGCGCTTCAAATCCGGCTATGTCGTCCTGCGCGCCAGCTTTGCCGAAAACGCTCGCGCCATCGCCACCCGCCGCATCGAGGGCAGCGCCAAACTGATCACCGACCCCAGGGGGATCATCCTGGGTATCGCGATCGCCGGCCCCGAAGCGGGCGAACTGGTCGCGCTCTTCGGCCTGGCCATCCGCCGCGCCATTGCCGTGCCGGATCTGGCCGATCTGGCGCTGCCCGATCCGAGCTTTTCCGCCATTATCGGCCATCTGGTCGCCGCCTGGCACGAGCAGGCCGGGCCCGAGCACTGGCGCCAGCGCCGGCTGGCCCTGGTCAGGCGCTTGCCCTGACCTGCGGGGCAGGGGCTTCCGCAAACCCGCGCTTGCCCTATATTGGCCTGACATGACAGCCGAACCCCGCTTTTTGCCCGGCCGCTTCTCCGGGCTGTCGATCAAGCTGATCGCCACGATCATCGCGGTGATCTTTGCCGTCGAAATCGTGGTTTTCCTGCCCTCCATCGCCAATTACCGGGCCAGCTGGCTCGACGACCGCCTGCGGGTCGGCGTGGTCGCGGCACGGGTGCTCGACGCGGTTCCCGATGTCATGGCCATTCCGCGCAACCTGACCGACCGCCTGCTCAATTCGGCCGGCGCCGACGCCATCGTCTATCGCCGCGAGGGCCAGAGCCAGCTGATCGAACTGGCCGATGCGCAAACCCCCACCGTCGCGGTTACCGCCGACATGCGCCTGCGCGATCCGATGACGCTGATCGCCGGCGCCATCGATACCCTGCTCGGCGGCGGCGGGCGCACCCTGCGCATCGTGGGGGAGGGGGATCTCAATTCCAGCCTCGTCGAGCTGTTGATGTCCGAGCGGCCGCTGCGGCGCGACGTCTTCGCCTATTCGCGCGATTTCTTCCTGATCTCGCTGATCATCGCCGCCATCACCGCGGTGACGCTCTACGTGCTGGTCAGCCGGCTGTTCATCCGGCCGGTGCGGCGCCTGACCGAGAACATGCTGGCCTATCGGCAGGCCCCCGAAAATGCCAGCCTGATCATCATTCCGTCCCAGCGGCGCGATGAAATCGGCATCGTCGAGCGCGAACTGGGCGCCATGGAGCAGGACCTGTTCTCCATGCTTCGCCAGCGCCGGCACCTGGCTGATCTGGGGCTTGCCGTCGCCAAGATCAACCACGATCTGCGCAATACCCTGACCTCGGCGCAATTGCTCTCCGACCAGGTGGCGACGCTGGACGATCCCGAGGTGCAGCGGCTGGCCCCGCGCCTGGTCACGACGCTGGACAAGGCCATCGGCTTTGCCCAGTCGGTGCTCGATTACGGCCGCGAAAGCGCCGCCCCGCCGGTGCCCGGCCCGGTGGATTTGCGTAGCCTGATCGAGGATGCCGCGTTCGATGCGCGCCTCGTGGGCCATCCGTCCATTGCCTTCAGCAACGGCGCGCCCGAGCGCCTGCGCATCAATGTCGACGCCGCCCAATTGGCCCGCGTCTTCGTCAACCTCCTCAAGAATGCGCGCGAAGCGCTGGAGGCAGTAACGGCGCCCGTTGCCGCGCCCGCAGTGCGGGTCGAGGTGAGCCGCAGCGACGCCGGCCTCACCATCGCTGTTCTCGACAACGGCCCCGGCCTGCCGCCGCGCGCCCGCGCCAACCTGTTCGTCGCCTTCGAGGGTTCGGCTCGCGCCGGCGGCACCGGCCTGGGGCTCGCCATCGCCCGCGAACAGGTGGAAGCCCATGGCGGGCAGTTGCAATGGATCGAACAGCCGGCGGGCACCAGGTTCGAAGTGACGCTGCCCGCCAGCACCGTGCTGGCGTGACGCCGGTCCTTGTCGCAGGACTGACATTTATGGCCCGGTCACGCTTGCCAACGCCGGTGGGCCGCTGTATGGGTTGCCCCGCTTCACGCGGGACTGGCCCAAGCCGACCGCATGACCGCTTTCCGGTCCACCCGGACGTGCGCGCCCTTAGCTCAGCTGGATAGAGCACCAGACTACGAATCTGGGGGTCAGGAGTTCGAATCTCTTAGGGCGCGCCATTTCTTTCAGGACATTGATATCGAACGGATTTTCCGTCTTTGAGAGAATGTGAATGCGTGCTTGCTCCACGCAGCTGTCCAAAGCGGGCCTGGCAGCACTCCACCCCTTGCCGCCAGCGCGGCGTGTTGACAGACGAGCAGCTTTGGGAACGATGAGGTTGGTTCGCGAGCGATCGGAATTGGGGCGCATTGGCGACGCCCACGGCGGCAAGTCTGGACGAGCAGCTAAGCTTGCAGAACGATAACCTTGGTATTGACCGCGGTCTTCTCGTAAAGATCGACCATGTCCTGCGTCAGCAGGCCCACGCAGCCGCTTGAAATACCGCGACCGATCGTCTCCGGCATGATCGTGCTGTATATGGTGTACAGCGTGTAGGCGCCGTTCTGGTAGAGATAGAGGGTTCTGGCGCCCAAGGGATTATCCAGGCCGGGGGCCATGCCATTGGCGTAGGGTGCCGCTTCGGGCTGCCGCGCAATCATCTCCTTGGGCGGCGTCCAGATCGGCCATTCTGCCTTGCGGCCGATATAGGCTTCGCCGCTCCAGAGGAAACCCGCTCGCCCCACATTGGCGCCATAGCGGGTGGCGTAGCCGCCCCCTTCGATGCGGTAGACATAATAGCGGCGGGGATCGACAATGATGGTGCCGACCGCTTCATCTGAACTGTAGCGCACCCGTTGCCGCAAATACTTCGGGTTGACCTTGTCGATGTTGACCGCCGGCACGGGAAACCGCTCATCGGGAAGCGGTCCATAGACCCGCTCGGCCTCGGCTCGGCTCATTCCGCCGGTCGCCACGCATCCGGCCAATCCGAGCGCGCCAAACGCGGCCAGGCCGGCCAGGAACGATCTGCGGCTGAAGTCATCGGCTTGCGCCGTGGTGCAACTGACCGCGCCCTGGCTTGCATCAATCGAGATCATCGTGGCTCACTCCCTGGCGCTACGCGACAGACTGTTCCAGCACGATGGCGTTGGCAACCCGCAACAACAGGAAAATGACGTCGCTTCACCCGCGCCCAGCGGTCTTTCAGCGCAATGTCCGCTTTAGGAACTCGCCGGCGCAACCTGAATGATCGTATTGAGGCGCAAAGCAGTCGTTCGGTGGCAGCGGGGAAAGAAATTTCCCAATGAGGGCAAGGCCAATCCATGTCGCTTCGGGCGCTATTTGGCATGGATGCGTTCCTGCCGCTGGCGGCACACCATGATGATGGCCGAGCAAATCGCCTTGGCCTGATCCGGCCCGGTCACCACGGCTGGCGACGCCTGATCTTGCCTGCGGCCTGCGACGGTGCCGGAAAGTTCCAGCGCTGACCTCATGTCATGGCTCGACGCCATAAATCCCGGCTGCCGTCTCCGCGTCGATGTAGCCGTTGCGCAGGTCGCGCCGCACCAGGCTCTCGGCGCGGTCGGCCGCCATGCCGAACCCGCCCCCCACCCCGGTCACCACATGGACCACGTCGCCTTTGCCCAACGCGACATTGGTCGCAAAGCTGTAGCGTTCGGCAGGCTTGCCGGGGCGCAGCACTTCAACGAAGTTGGGCGAGCCGTCCTCGCCGCCATTCTGGCCCCAGGGCGGAATGCGCGAGCGGGTATAGCCGACACTGAGGAAATTATCGTCGGCGCGCACCCGGTACCGCACGGAAATGCCCTTGCCGCCGCGCCATTGCCCATGTCCGCCCGTGGCAGGGTTGAGCGCCAGCTCATCGACATGCAGGCCATAGCGGGCCTCCGCCACTTCGGCCGGGCAGTTGAAGGTATCCCCGTGAAAGCCCGAAAAGATCGCGCTATTGCCATCACGCCCCCGCTCGGCGCCCCATCCCCCCAGCTGCGGCTCGACAATGGTGTAATGGCGCGCCGTATCGGGATGCTTGCCCCCGATCACGGTGCCGCAGATCGACGCGAAGTTGCCCGCCGGGATGACGCCGGGAAAGTGGTGCGCGAGGCACCGCAGGATCAAATCGAACAAGCGGATTTCGACCTCGGAATAATAGCCCAAGGCACCTGGTTCAACCACGTGAAACACCGAGCCGGGCCGCGTCAACAGCTTGAGCGGGCGGAAAAAGCCGCCATTGCCCGGCGCCTGGGTGTCGGTAAAGGCCTTGAACGCCAGCTGTGCGGAAATCTCGACCCCCTCGCGGCTCGAATTGCTCGACCCCTTCTGGTCGGGGTTGTCGCGCAGATCGATGCTGAAGGCGTCCTCGGTGATCTCGATGACGATCTTGTGGATCGCGCCATCGTCCTGCTCTTCCTCGAAGGGATAGACACCCTTTCTCAGCCTGGCGAGGGCCGCCTGGGCGCGGCGTTCGCCCAGATCCATGAAGTCGGCCACGGCGGCAGTGAATGTTTCGGCGCCATACTTGTCCACCATTTCAAGGATGCGGCGCTCGCCGATGCGAACGCCGGCAATGCCGGCCCACAGATCCCCCCGCAGGAACTCGGGCAGCCTGGTATTGACATAAAGAATGTCGAACACCGCCTGGTTGGGCACGCCCGCATCGATCAGCTTGACGGCCGGAATGCGCACCCCTTCCTGAAAGATTTCGGTGGCGTCAGACGACATCGAGCCCGGCACCATGCCGCCGACATCGTTCCAATGGGCGATATTGGCCGTCCAGGCCACGATCTTGCCATCGGCAAACACCGGCATGGCCAGGATCATGTCGTTGAGATGGGTCACCCCGCCCCAATAGGGATCGTTGGAAGCGAACAGGTCGCCCGGCTTGACGGTGGCGACCGGATGCTTTTCGATCATCCGCTTGACCGCCTTGTCGAGCACGCCGACGAAGGCGGGAATGCCCGCTCCCGACGCCGCGATTTCGCCATTGGCGTCGCAGATGCCGGTGCCCAGGTCGAGCACTTCGTAGATGATGGCGCTCATCGAGGTCTTGCGCTGGGCCGCAAACATTTCGTCGGCAACCGCTTCCAGACCGTTCTGGATGATATCGAAGGTCACGGGATCGAAGGTGACGGTGCTCATGCGGATCGGCCCCCGATGGTGATATGCGTATTGCCGAAATCGTCGATCGAAACCCCATTGTCGGGATGGATGACGATGGTCGTGCCGGGATCCTCGATCACCGCAGGCCCATCAAAGCGCATGCCGGGCTCCAGCTGTTCGGCATTGTAGATGATGGCCTGGTGCACGCCTTCGGTGGCGTAATCGACAAGGCGCGTGCCCTTGATGGCATCCTGGAGCACGGCGCCCGTGCGCGGTTGCGGCAGCATTTGCAGCTTGCCCACTTCGGCCGAAGCGATCAGGTGCACGCCCACGATCTCGACCGGCGTGTCCAGCCGATAGGTATATTCGCGCTCGTAGATCTCGTGAAAGTCCTGCGCAAGTTGGGCCAGGCAGGCAGCATCGATAGTCCCGGCGACCAGCGGCACTTCGACCGAATGCTCCTGGTTGCGATAGCGCACCTTGACCAGGGGCTGCAGCTTGACGGCCTCAGCGGCCACCGCCTCCTTGCCGAATTGCGCCATGGCATGCGCGCCCATTTCCGAAACCAGGCCATCGAGACCGGCCACATCGGTGCCGTCCATCAGCCGCGTCACGAAATAGTCGCGCCGCAGGTCGCTCATCATCATGCCCCAGGCCGAAAACACCGGCGCACCCCGCGGCACGACGACTTTGCCGACCCCCAGTTCCTGCCCCAGCGCCACGCCATGCATGGCCCCGCCGCCACCGAAGACGACCAGGGTAAAATCGCGCGGATCATAGCCGCGGTTCAGCGATACCAGCTTGAGCGCATTGACCATATTGGCATTGGCGATGCGCACGATGCCGCGGGCGGCCTCCTGCTGGCTGACGCCCAGTCTGTCGGCCAGTGCCCCCAGGGATGCATCGACGGCTTCCATGTCGGCGATCATCGCGCCGCCGCAGAAATAATCGCGATTGATGCGGCCGAGCGCCAGATTGGCATCGGTCGTGGTGACATCAAGGCCTCCCCTGCCATAGGCGGCAGGACCGGGCACGGCACCCGCCGATTGCGGACCGACATGCAGCTTGCCGAAATCATCGACCCAGGCGATCGAGCCGCCGCCATTGCCGATTTCAACCAGGTCGACCACGGGCACCATGATCGGATAGCCGGCGCTTTTGCGGTCGCGCTCGATCCAGTAGTCGGTCTTGATGCTGACCTGGCCGTTTTCGATCAGCGAACATTTGGCCGTGGTGCCGCCAATGTCGAGGGCCAGCACATTGGGCTCGCCGATGATCCGGCCCAATTCGGCGGCGCCCCAGAAACCCGATGCTGGACCCGACTCCACCATGGTGATCGGAATGGCCTTGGTGGAGGCAAGCGAATCGACGCCGCAATTGGACTGCATGATATAGAGCGGACCCCCGTAGCCGCCGCCGCGAAGGCCGGTTTCCAGCCGCTCCAGATAGCGCTCGGCCGTCGGCTGCACATAGGCCGAGAGCACCGTGGTGCTGGTGCGCTCGTATTCGCGCCATTCGCGGGTGATCTGGTGCGAAGCCACCACGGCGATCTCGGGCCAGAGCCGGCGAATTTCGGCAATAACGGCTTTTTCGTGCGCCGGGTTGGCATAGGCATGGATCAGGCAGATCGCGATCGCCTGCACGCCATCGGCCTTGAAGCCATCGATGATGGCCGGCAGGCCCGACAGGTCCAGCGCCACCGTTTCGCTGCCGCGATAATCCATGCGGCCGGCAATCTCTTGGCGCAGATAGCGCTCGACGAACGGCGCGGGCTTCTCATAGGAGAGATTGAAGAAGTCGGGGCGATTGCCGCGGGCAATTTCCAGAACGTCGCGGAAGCCCGCCGTCGTGATCAGCGCCGTATGGGCGCCCTTGCGCTCGGTCAGGGCGTTGATGACGACGGTCGTGCCATGGGCGAAAAACGAGATTTCGGCGAGCGACAGGCCCGCTTTCTCGATAACGTTCAGTACGCCCTGCTCGAAATCGGGCGGCGTGGTATCGGACTTTTCGGTTCGCACCGTCTGGCGGCCGGTGGTCCTGTCGGTTTCGAAATAGACCAGATCGGTGAAGGTGCCGCCCACATCGGTCGCCATTCGGCTGATCGTTTCGCTCATGACGAGATTGCCCCAAAACCGGTTCCGGCCGCGCACAGCAATTTGCGCCGCCCCTGGTTTGCCAGGTTATTTTACATCCAAACTGTCGACAATAAGGGCAGGGACACTTTCCCGACGGTTCGCCCTAACTTTGCTGTCGACAAACTAAATACATCAGACTAGGGGTGAATGGAATGACCTGGTTTGCGACCAAGAGGAAACGATGCAGAAAAGCGATTTTCGCGGTGTCTTGCCGGCGATCACCACCAAGATGACGCCGGACCAGCAGGTCGATTTCGGTGGCGTGCGTGCCGATGTGATCTTCCAGCGCGACGCCGGCGTCGATGCCGTGGTGGTCTGCGGCTCGCTGGGCGAGGCGTCCAGCCTGACTCGCGCCGAAAAGCTCGAGATCGCCAGGGTCGCCATCGACGCCGCGGCTGGCCGCGTGCCGATCATCCTGACCATTGCCGAGGACTCCACCGCTGCCGGCGCCAGCCTTGCCGCCGAAGCGCAGACCATCGGCGTCGAGGGCCTGATGGTCCTGCCCGCCATGCGCTATCTTGCCGACGATCGCGAAGTCGTCGCCCATTACCGGGCGATTGCCGCAGTATCGGCGCTGCCGATCATCGTCTACAACAATCCCATCGCCTATGGCATCAACATCACCGCCGCCATGCTGCGCGAAATGGCCGACGAGCCTAAATTCGTCGCCATCAAGGAATCGACCGGCGATACCCGCCGCATCAACGAGACCATCGCTGCCTTCGGCGACCGCTATCACCTGCTGACCGGCGTTGACGATCTGGCGCTCGAAAGCCTGGTGCTGGGTTGCGTTGGCTGGATTGCCGGCCTGGTCGTGGCCTTTCCCCGGGAAACCGTGGCGATCTACCAGCTGGTTCAGGACGGTCGCATCAACGAGGCATTGGAAATCTATCGCTGGTTCCTGCCCCTGCTGCATCTCGATATCGGGCCTAAATTCGTCCAGAACATCAAGCTGGCCGAAGCCATCGTGCGCGGAACCTCGCCCGTCGTGCGCCAGCCGCGTCTCGAACTGGTCGGCGCCGACGCGCAGGCGGTGCGCAGTGTGGTCGAGACCGGGCTCAAGCATCGTCCGGACCTGGCCAAATACGGCTTCTGATCGCCTGCATCTCGTGGCCGCACCCGGTGATCCGCCGTACTGCCGCAGCGTCAGGACACGGTAAAACCTTTGACGAACGGGTCGCGATCATCGAGGAAGATCGTGTTGTAGCCCGTCATCCAGGCCTGGCCGGCAATGGACGGCACGATGGCATCGAAATCGCCGACCTTGGTCGCGGCCTCCACCTTGCCGTGGAACAGGCTGCCGATGATGGACTCGTGCACGAAGCTGTCGCCGACCTGCAACTGGCCCCTGCCTACCTTCTGCGCCAGGCGCGCCGAGGTGCCGGTGCCGCAGGGCGAGCGATCGATGGCCTTCTCGCCGTAAAACACCGCATTGCGCCCATCGGCGTCCGGATGGCGCGGCGCGCCGGTCCACATCACGTGGCGCAGCGAATTGATCGTGGGAAATTCGGGATGCTGGAACGTGTATTGCTCCCCGATCAGGCGGCGGGCGATGGGCGATAGCTGCTGGATGTCGAACGCGGTGAACTGGCTCATGTCCGAAAAGCCCTGCTGGGGCTCGAAGATCGCGTAGAAATTGCCGCCATAGGCGACGTCGAACCGCAGGGGGCCCAGGCCCGGCAGATCGATCTGCAGGTCCTGCGCGTAAAGGAACGAGGGCACGTTGGTGATTTTGACCTGCGTGACATGGCCGGCATCGTCCATGTCATAGCGGGCTTCGATCACCCCCGCCGGCACTTCCAGCCGCAGCCGGCCGGGCACCTTTGACCGGACCAGCCCCTCCTCGATCATCACCGTGACGGTCCCGATCGTGCCATGCCCGCACATGGGCAGGCAGCCCGAGGTTTCGATGAACAGGATCGAGGCATCCATGTCGTCGCGCAAGGCCGGATACAGGATCGATCCGGACATCACGTCATGGCCGCGTGGCTCGAACATCAGCCCGGTGCGGATCCAGTCATATTCCGCCAGGAAATGCTCGCGCCGGGCATTCATGGTGTCCCCGACCAGATCGGGGCCGCCTCCCGTCACCACCCGCACGGGATTGCCGCAGGTATGCGCATCGACGCAGAAAAAACTCTTCTTAGCCATGGGGGAGCCTATTAAAACCGATTGATGTGAAAAGGGGCGAGTGCCGCCGCCGCCGCGGTGCCGGCAATCATCTGCGACACCAGGCGCGCCGTGACCGCACTCAGGGTCAAGCCGAGATGGCCATGACCGAAGGCATGCACGATGCGCTCGTCACCGGGATGAAAGCTGATGACGGGCAGGGAGTCGGGCGTCGACGGGCGCCGTCCCATCCATTCCGTCCCGCCTTCGGGAAGGGCCGGGATATAGCGGCGCATCTTGGTCCGCATGGCCTTGGCCCGCGCGAAGTTCGGGCTGGTCTGCGGCCTGGCAAGTTCCACCGCGCCCCCCACGCGCAGGCCATCGACCAAGGGCGTCGCGACAAAGGCGTGATCGGCAAAACCCACCGGCATGGCCAGGCTCCAGTCCAGATCATGATAGGTGGTGTTATAGCCCCGTTCGGTCTCGAGCAGGACTTTGACGCCCAGGCCGCGCACCAGGTCGCGCGACCACACGCCGGCCGCCACCACCACTTTGTCGAACGAGGTTTGGCCGGTCTGCGTGTGCAACCAAATGCCATCGGCGTCCGCGCTGACCCGCACCACGCGCTCCCTCACCAGCGTGCCGCGCCCGGCCACAAAGCTCTGGTAGCGCCGCAAGACCGTCAGCGGATTGGACACCGCCCAGTACAAGGGCTGATGCACCGCGCCGACGAACTCGCCCTCCAGCTGCGGCACCAGCCTGCGGGCCTGGGCGCTGGAAAGCCGCTCATAATCGTAGCCAAGCGCGGCCTTGACGCCCTTGGCCTCTTCCAGTGCACCCGTGACGCTGGCTTCGCTATCATGCACCGACAGGTACCCGGTCTGGCGCAGGTGGTCGGTCAGGCCGATGCTTTGGCCAAGCGACACATGGTCCTGCAAGGCCGTCAGCATCAGTTGCGTCAAGGCCCCGCGCGCCCTGGCGCCCCGCGCTTGAGTTGCCGATGCAAGGAACGCCATCAGCCAAGGCAGCAAGGCCGGAACGTCGGTCCAGCGTACCGTCAGCGGTCCCAATGGGTCGAGCAGCCAGCCGGGAACCGCCCGCAGCATGCCGGGACTGGCAATGGGCGCGATTTCGGGCAGGGCGATCAACGCGGCATTGCCCGACGATGTCGGCAGGCCATCGGGCTCCGGCTCGTAAAGGCTGACCGCGTGTCCCTCGCCCAACAGGCGCGCCGCGATGGTCGAGCCGATAATGCCGGCGCCGACGACGGCAATTCGGGCCATCAGTCGCGCTCCATCGTCAAGGCGATGCCCGTGACCGTCGAGCGGGCAATGTAGCTCTGGATCTGCCGCACGATCTGGGCGGCATGGGCAGCCGCCAGGGCATCGGCCCGTTCGGCATCCCGGGTCTCGATCGCGGCAACCATTGCGCCATGTTCGTCGACATATTGGCGCGGCAACTGGTCGTCGAAGGACTGGTAATAGAGGCGCAGGATGCGCCGGCCCTCATCGAGCAGCCGGCCGAACAGCGTGGTGAAATAGCTGTTGCCGCCCGCCTCGGCAATGGCCATGTGGAAATCGCGGTTGGCCTGGATCATGCCAAGGGCATCGCGCCGCGTAACGGCATCGGCATAGCCGGCCTCGAACGCCCGGATGATCGCGATATGCTCGGCCCGCCGATGCACCGCCGCCGACCGGGTCGTCACCCGATACATCAGGGTGAGTGCCTCGAAATAGGTGGGAAGCTGCTCGAAATCGATGCTCGCCACCACCGTGTTGCGATTGGGCAGCGTCTTGGCCAGCCCATCGGCCACCAGGCGGACCAGCGCCTCGCGGATTGGCGTGCGCGACATGTCGAAGCGCTCCGACAGCGTCACCTCGTCGAGCGGGCTGCCCGGCTCCAGCGTCAGCTCCAGAATGGCCTGCCGCAAGGTATCGTAGACCGTCCGCGCGCCCTGGCCGCGCACGCGGCCCGTTCCGGGGGCATCGCCGGCCGCCTCGATCTTGTCGGCCTTGACCTTCGCCTTTGCCATCCGCTGCTCCATCCGGTGTCGGACCCTACCGACGCTTCTTGCCGGCGCTCAATGCGACGGCAACAACGATAATCACGCCTGTCGTCAAGTCCTTGTAGAACGGATTGACGTTGAGGATGTTGAAACCGTTGCCGATCAGCGCCAGCAATAGCACCCCGGCAATCGAACGCCATACCGCGCCGGCGCCGCCATAGATGCTGGTTCCCCCCAGGATGACTGCCGCAATGGCCTCCAGTTCCATGCCGACGCCGGCCTGGGGCTGGCCCATCGAAATGCGCGACACCGCGATGATGCCGGCCAGGCCCGCGGCGAAGCCGGTCAGGCCAAAGGCGGAAATCTTGACCAGGTTGGTGCGCACGCCCGAAAGGATCGCCGCCTCCTCATTGCCGCCCACGGCGATGACGCGGCGCCCGAAGGTCGTCCGGTTCAGCAGGACCATCATGATGATGGTGAAAATCGCCAGCAGGATGACCGCCACATTGACCATGCCGACGCGGCCTCGGCCCAGCCATGCAAACTCCTCCATGCGTACGGGGATGAGCGCGCCGCCGGTGATCAGCACGGCGATGCCGCGATAGACCATGGACGATGCCAGCGTGGCCAGAAACGAGTGGACGTTGAAGCCCGTGATGATCAGGCCATTGATGACCCCGAGCACGACGCCCACGACCGGACCCGCGATCATGCCCAGCGTCGGATCGACATTGACCGCCAGCCAGGCGGCCGTGACGCTGGCTACCCCAAAGATCGCGCCGGTCGACAGATCGAAGCCCCCGCTGATGATCACCAGCGTCAGCGCCGCCGCGATCAGCGCCAGCGGCGCGCTCTGGTTCAGGATGTTGAGCAGGTTGCGCGGCGTCAGGAACGAAGGGCTGAGAAAGCTCAGGCCGATCATCAGCAACACGATGATCAGCAACACGCCATATTCGCGCAGGAAGTCACCGACCGCGAACCGGCGCAATCCTGCAGATGTCGAGGCGGCAATATTGGCTTGGGCCATGGGTCAATCCAGTTTCGGCGGGGTGGGCGAGGCGTGCGGCTTCTGCACATTGAACAAGCGGAACAGCACATCCTCGAGGCTGGCATGGGGACAGTCGAGCTCCCCGATAATTGTGCCGGCACGCATCAGATAGCCGCGATGCGAGAGCTTGAGCACTTCCTCCAGTTCCGAGGAGATCAGCAGCACCGCGACATTGTCCTCTGCCAGTTCGACGATGAAATCGTGGATGCGCCGGCGCGCACCGATGTCGACGCCGCGGCTGGGCTCGTCCAGAATGACCACGCGCGGTTTGCCATAAGCCCATTTGGACAGCAGCACCTTCTGCTGGTTGCCGCCGGAATAATAGGCGACCTCGCCGTCGACGCTATTGGGCACGATGCCGAAATGGGCGATCAGGCGCGCGGTCCGGCGCCGTTCCTCGGCCATGTCGAGAAAGCCCAGCCGGCTGATTTGATCGAGGTGAGGCAGGCTCATATTGGCTCGGGTGCGCTGCGCCAAGACGAGGCCCTGCTTGCGGCGGTCTTCGGGAATGAACGCCATGCCGTTGCGCACGGCCTTTTTGGGCGACATCTCGCCAATCGTCTGCCCATCAAGGGCGATGCTGCCGGCGGTGAGAGCGTCGGCCCCGAACACAGCCCGGGCGACCTCGCTGCGTCCTGAGCCGACCAGCCCCAGAAGGCCGACGATTTCGCCCGGCCGGATGACGAGGCTGATATCGTGGATGCCCGCAGCGGTGGCAATCCCATCAAGCGCAATGCGCGGCGCGACCCCGGCATCGGGAGCGGCGGGGAGCGTGGGATAGGCCACATCGATGCTTTCCCCGAGCATGGCCTCCACCAGGCTTTGCTTGGTCTCCTCGGCGACGACGCCGGTGCGCACCACCCTGCCATCGCGCATGATGGTGACGCGATCGCACACCGCCAGCACGTGGTCGAGAAAATGGGTGACATAGATCACCGTGCGCCCCTCGGCGCACAAACTGGCAATCACGCGGTGAAGGCGCTCAGCTTCGTCGGCGGTCAACGAGGAGGTCGGCTCGTCCATGATGATGACGCGGGCGTCGCGCGCAATGGCGCGCATGATCTCCACCTTCTGGCGGTCGGCGATCGCCAGTTCACTCACCTTGCGGCGCGGGTCGAGCCCGAACTGACAGCGCTTTTCGAGCGCGGCAAAGCGTCTTTCATCCGAGCCGCTGAGCAGGCCGGCTATATTGGCCTCAAGCCCCAGGAACACATTCTGCGCCACCGTCAGTTGCGGCACTAATTGGAGTTCCTGATGGATCATCGCCACGCCCTGCCGCAGCGCACCGCGCGGCGTGGCCTGTTGCAACGGGATGCCGCCGATGTCCAGCTGACCCGCATCGGCGGTGTAATAGCCCCCGATGATCTTGCCCACGCTCGACTTGCCGGCGCCGTTTTCCCCGATCAGCGCGTGCACTTCGCCAGCTGCGAAATCCAGCGTGATGTCGTTGAGGATCTTGGCATTGCCAAAACTCTTGTCGATCCCGCTCAGCCGAACGGCAGGTTTGCTGGCCTGGCTCATCGCCGGCGACCTTCAGGATAGGCGCGGCGGGGCCCCAAGGTCCCGCCCCAAGGGCTGCCTGCCATCGATCAGCCCTGCCATTCGGCCGTAAAGTCGGGATGCGCGTCCAGCCATTCCTTGGTCACGATCATCGGCGCCGAGCCCAGCGTGGTCGGGTCGATCCATGTCGGCGCGGTGCCGCCTTCCAGCGTCGTCAGCACCGCTTCGAGCGCCGCCTTGCCCATGCTCTTGGGATATTCGGCCAATGTGGCATCGACCTTGCCGGCGCGAATGGCATCCACCGTGATCTGGTTGAGACCGCCACCGATCAGGAACACCGACGAGGCGTCGATGCCAGCATCGGCAAGGGCGATTTCCACGCCGATCAGATGCTGGTCGGCATTGGACAGCACTGCGTCCACTTCCGGATTGGCCTGCAGGATATCCTGCATGGCGGTGAGCGATGCGTCGGGGTCGTAATTGCCTTCGCCGGTCGCCACGATCTGGATATTGGCATGCGTGCCGAGCACGGCCTTGAAGGTGTCGTTGCGCAGATTGTCGAACGGATAGATCAACTGGCCGATCATCACCACGACCCGGCAGGGGTCCTTGTCGGCACAGAAATCGACGACGGCCTGGGCCTGGGCGGTGGCGCCATTGGCCGGGTTGGCGGCAACCGTCGTGGTCAGTCCCGGAACCTGCGGTTCCATATTGCTGAGTTCGGGACCAACGGGAAACAATGTGGTGGCCACGGTGATGCCGGCCGAGGTTGCTTCTTCAAGCGCCGGGGCGATGCCCACGGTATCGTTCGGGGTCACGATAAAGGCGTTGAAGCGTCCACCGGCCACCACGTCCTCGACCTGCGAGAACTGCTTGGTCGAATCGAACGCGCCATCAAAGATTTCCACCGCGACGCCGTGTTCGGCGGCGGCCTCCTGCACGCCGGCATAGATCGCCTGATTATAGCCGTTCTGGCTGCTCGAGGCGAGGAACGCGACGCGGAACGGTTCCTGCGCCGCGATCGGCAAGGCTGCCAGCAGCCCGGATGCAGCAACGGAGGTCAGCAATGCAAGACGTAGCGTCATGACGATTTCCCTTACCAGCCGCGCGGAAGCCCTGTTCCGTCGACGGCGTTCCAACCAATTGCCCCACCGGTAAGCCGGCCGGGCGCCCTGTTTCGCTTCGCCTCGCGGCTAGGCGACGCGCAGATCGTTCTTGACGAACGCTCCGTTTCTCACGATCGCCGCCATATGGGCGCCGTCGTTGCCAAGCAGCGTGATGTCGGCATAGGGGTCGCCATCGACCACCAGCAGATCGGCACGGGCGCCTTCGGCGATCACCCCGATCTGGCCTTCAAGCGCACACAGCCGCGCCCCGACCAGCGTCGCCGATCGAATGATGTCGGCATGGCTCAACACGCGGGCCAGGATTTGAAATTCCATGCTATGATACTTTTGCAGCGGCCCCAACAGGTCTGACCCAAAGGCCATCGGCAGGCCGGCATCGCGCATTACCGCCAGTGACCTGAGACCGCCCGAGCGAACCGTTTCGATCTTGGCGGCAGCTTCGGGCCCCAGCCCGAAACGCTCCCCTTCCAGCGCCAGACCTTCATAGGCGACCAGCGTCGGCACCGCGATACAGCCGGCAGCCGCAGCCATGGCCGCAGTCTCGGCCTCGATCAGGTTGCAGTGTTCAAGGCTGTGCACGCCGCACTCGACGGCGCGGCGGATGGCGCGGTCGGTATAGACATGCGCCGACACATAGGTATTGGCGTTTTCGGCTTCCTCGACGATGGCGCCGATCTCGTCTCGCGAATATTGCAGCACATGGATCGGATCGTTCGGCGAAGCGACGCCGCCATTGGCCATGATCTTGATGAACCTGGCGCCGGCCTTGAGCTCCTCGCGCGCCGCAAGACGGCAATTGTCCACCCCGTCGACCAGGCGTCCCATCGAGCCGAGATGGTGCGCCATGATCGAGCTGCGATCGTCGGTGCGGGCACGGGTGTCGCAATGGCCGCCGGTGGCGCTGAGGCCCTTGCCGCAGATGATCAGGCGCGGCCCCTCGATAAGGCCCTCCTCGACGGCCTGGACCAGGCCGATATCGGCGCCGCCAAGGTCACGCACGGTGGTAAAGCCGCGATGCAGCGCGGCCTTCATGATCCTTGCGGCACGGAACGCCGTCAGCGAAGTGGGCTCGATGGCATTCTTCATCAGGTCCATGAAGCTGGAGACCACATGCACATGGCAGTCGATCAGGCCCGGCATGATGGTGCGGCCGCCCAGATCGATCCGCTCGTCGGCCGCAGCCTCTATCGTGTCGATGCCCACGTGCACAATCACCCCATCGTCCACCAGTACGCTGGTCTGATCGGACAGGGCATCGGCCTTGGGGTCAAGGACGCGACCATTGAAAAACAGGATGCGCGTCATGGGCGTGGGTCCGCGTCAAGAACTTTTGCCAGGAATTGAAAGGCAATGGTGGCATAGGGCAGCAAAGCCTCGACCGGCGCGAGGCGCTCGGCCGTGTAATAGCCGGCCTCGTGCAGCAGATTGAGTGTGCCGATCACCTTGCCATCGACCACCACCGGAATATTGGCATTGGACTCGCAGCCCAGGGACTGGATCAGCCTCCAGTCGAAAAACACCTCGGCGATGTCCTCGATGCGCAGGGTGCTGAACACCCTGTGCTGCCTCAGAACGATTTCGGTCCATCGGTTGTCCTCGATCGGCTTGACGCCGGCCAATGGATAGGCAGCGAGATTTTCCGAATGGATGCGGCGCGATTGGCGCTTGCCGATATCGAACACCGAGGCCGTCAGCAATTTGGTGCCGATGCTCGCATGGACCATGCGGCCAACGCCGCCGATCAGCTCGGCAGCACTGGTGCCGGGACGGCGGACGCTGGCCATGAAGTCGGAAATCAGGACAGGCTCGATCACGTCACGCGCTCCAGCATTGCCGCAACGCTATATCGTATCCAGATTGTCGACAACAGAAAGATTGGCATGCCGAACATGTTGTATTCCTGTGTCGGCGCACTGTCCCGGGACGTGTTCAAGCGCGCCTTCGGCCCGAATTCGGTCCGCTTGCGCGCCGGCGCTGACCAAATGCTGCGCAGCTATGGCGAACTGGGCAGCCCGTTGTCCGCGGCCGCTGCGGGATCTGCCGGACTGTCTGCTCTGCAGTGCCGTCGCGACGCCGCATTCGCAGGCGCCTGATCAGCCAACGGCAACGCCTGCGCCAATCGAGACCGTCGTCTGGGCGTTGACGGCTTCACGAATAGGCGAGGAGCGGCGAGATTGTTCTCGTGGTTCCCCGGCAAAACCCGCTGGAGTGCCGCCTAAAAGTGTGCACGTGTACAAGGGAGGCCGCAAAGCGCCGCACGGGGGGAGCCCAAGCACGTCTGCCCAAGGCGCAGCGACGGTCATCGGCCTGTCATATGCGTCTCTTAATGCCCACTGGCTTCCGCCACTTTCGGCCGAGCTGGTTTGTCCACCTGCTTTGGCAGGGGGCCGCCCGCGCAAGCAGATCGGCCTGTCGCCGACGTCGGACCTTGAAGCCGCGGGACGTCCCGCCGGCCAACTGGAGAACAGTTATGAAACGTCGCTCGTTTATGATTTCCGCGGCCGGCACGGCCGCCGGCCTGGCCCTGCTGCCGCGGCTGGCCTTCGCCGAGGCCGGCAAGATCGATGTGTATTTCACCTCGGATCAGAACGTCATCGATTTCTGGACCAATGTGGTCAAGCCGAAGTTCGAGGCCGCCAATGCGGGCGTCACCCTAAACCTGATCGATGGCGGCGATGGTGCCGGCGTGCAGGCGATCGCCGACCGCGCGCTTGCCGCACTGCCGACCGGCGCCGACCCGCAGTCGGACCTGGCCGAAGGCTTCGACACCCGCCTGCCCAGCGGCGGCATCGATGCCGGCCTTTGGGTCGATTTTTCGGCTGCCGGCCTGTCCAACTATTCCAAGATCAATCCACTGGCGCAGGACATTCCGACCAACTTGCCCTATCGCGGCTCGCAGGTCCTGCTGGCCTATGACACCACCAAGCTCGATCCCGCCAATGTGCCCAAGACCTGGCCGGATCTGGTTGCCTGGATCAAGGCCAATCCCGGCCAGTTCATCTACAACCGTCCCGACAAGGGCGGCTCCGGCGGCAATTTCGTGCGCCGCGCTATTTTTGAAGCGACCGGCAAGGACCCCTCCAAGTTCGCCGTCGACAACTATACCCAGGAACTCGCCGACGCCTCGCTGAACCCCGCCTGGGACATTCTTAAGGACCTCTCCGGCGCTCTGTTCGACAATGGCGCCTATACGTCGGGCAATACCCAGTCGATCCAGTTGCTCAGCCAGTCGGCCGTCACCATGATTCCGGCCTGGTCCGACCAGGCCCTGTCGGCGATCAGCCAGGGCGTGCTGCCCGAAACCACGGGCCTCGTCCAGTTGACCGATCTGGGCCTGCCCGGCGGTTTCACCAAGGTTGGCGTGTTCTCCAACGGCGTGAACAAGGATGCCGCGCTCAAGCTCGCCGATTTCCTCCTCACCGAAGAAATCCAGTCCGCTGTGCTGACCGAGCTTGGCGGCTACCCCGGCGTATCGTGGGACTATGTCGCAGCGGACCTGCGCGAGAAGTTCAAGGATATCGTGCCGACCTCGATCCCGGTTTTCCCGGGCGGCGATTGGGAAAAGGCGGTCAATGACGGCTGGTATCGCGCCGTGGCGCCAAATGTCGATCGCAACGCCGCGTGACCATCGCGCCGGCAAACGACATTGTCGGCAGCAAACCGAGCAGGAGGCCAGTCGGTCTCCTGCTCGTCGCCGCGCCTGTCCTTCTGGTGTGCTGGCTGATCATCTGGCCGATCATCTCCGCCGTCATCCGTACGGTTTGGCTGCCCGATGACGCCGGCGAGCGCCATTTCACGCTCCAGACGTACCAGTTCTTCTTTTCCGACCAGTACAGCATCAACAATCTGACGGTCACGCTCTGGACCACTGCCGTCACCGCCTTGATCCTGCTGCTGATCTGCCTGCCCATTGCCCTTTACCTGCGCTTTGCCACCAACCGCATTGCCGCCTATGTGCAGGGCCTGGCGATCTTTCCCATGTTCGTGCCCTCCATCATCCTGAGCTACGCCTTTATCCGCGTGCTGGGCCCCAATGGCACGGTGGACCTGCTGCTCAACGCCGTGCATCTGCCCCATATCCGCTCTCCCTATCTGACGCCCTGGGGTCCGGTCATCGGGCTGGTCTGGGACAATATTCCGCTGACCGTGCTGATCCTGCTGTCGGGCCTGGGCAATGTGTCCAACCAGTCGATCGAGGCGGCCCGCGATGTCGGCGCCGGCCGGATCGCCGTGCTGTGGCATATCATCCTGCCGCGCATTTCCAATTCGCTGCTGGTGGCGGTATCCTTCACCGTGCTCGGTATCTTTTCGGCCTTTACACTGCCCTATGTGCTGGGCCCGGCCGCGCCAGAAATGATGGGCCCGTTCATGCAGCGCACCTTCCGCGATCTCAATGAGCCGACGACGGCCATCACCCAGGCGGTGATCGCGTTCGGCTTCTGCATCGTCTTTGGCCTGTTCTACGTCTATTCCGTCGCCAGGAATCGAGCACCCTGATGGCCCGTGCCCTGATCGAAAAACGCACGGACTGGACCGGCATCGCCTTTGCCGCGGTGCTGACCCTGGTCATCATCTTTCCGCTGCTGATCGTGGGCACCTGGGCCTTCACCAATGTGTGGCGCTACCCCTCCGTCATTCCCCAGGAATTCGGGCTCAAGTTCTGGCAGCAGACGCTGGCGCGGGCCGATGTGTGGATTTCCATTTCCACCAGTCTCAGCCTCTCGGTCACCGTGACGCTGCTCTCCTGCATCATCTGCCTGCCGGCGGCCTATGCCTTTGCCCGCATGGAGTTCCCGGCGCGCAACCTGCTGTTCTTTTCGTTTCTGGCCGGCCACGCCTTTCCCAAGTTCGGCCTGCTGGTGGCGATCGCCGGCATTTTCCTGCAACTCAACCTGATCGCCACCTTCTGGGGCGTAGTGCTCATCCAACTCGTGGGCACGCTGCTGTTCATGATCTGGATCCCGGTGGCCGCCTTTCAATCGGTGGACCGGCGGATGGAGGAAGCGGCGCGCGATGTGGGCGCCGGCCCCTTCCGTGTGTTCTGGTCCATCACCCTGCCGCAGGCCGGCCCGACCATTGCGGCGGCGGTGCTGCTGAGCTTTGTCGGCACGTTCTATGAAACCGAGGGCGCCTGGCTGATCGGCGCCCCGCAGATCCGCACCCTGCCGGTTTTGATGATTTCGTTCATCAACAACCAGCCGGTGATCCAATACGGCGCCGTGCTGTCGGTGATCCTGTGGGTGCCTTCCTTTGCCGCGCTGCTGTTCGCGCGGCGCATCATCAGTTCGGGCTCGTTCGCCCGTGGCTTTGGCGGCTAGAAAGGCTGATCTATCCGATGGCCGTGCTTGAAATCAAAGGCGTCACCAAGCGCTTCCAGACCACGACCGCCGTGGATGCGTTCAGCCTGAACGTGGCGGATGGCGAACTGGTTTGCCTGTTGGGCCCGTCCGGCTCGGGCAAGTCGACGCTGTTGCGCATGGTCGGCGGCTTTGAAACCCCCAGCGATGGACTGATCGCCATCGATGGCGAGGACGTGACGCGCGTGCCGCCCGAACGGCGCCCCACCGGCATGGTGTTCCAGAGCCATGCCCTGTGGACGCATATGAACGTCTTCAACAACCTGGCCTTCGGCCTCAAGCTAAGGCACCTGCAAAGCGCCGAGATCAGGCGCAAGGTCGAGGCCGTGCTTGATCTGGTGGGCCTTGGTGGCTATGGCGCGCGCCAGACCGGCCAATTGTCCGGTGGCCAGCAGCAGCGCGTCGCCCTGGCCCGTTCGCTGGTTCTGGAACCCAAGATCCTGCTGCTCGACGAGCCCTTTGCCAGCCTCGACCAGCATCTGCGCGAGCGCCTGCGCGAAGAGGTCCGCGATATCCAGCAGCGCCTCAGGATCACCACCCTGTTCGTCACGCATGGCCAGGACGAAGCCCTGGCGCTGGCCGACCGTATCGTGGTGATGCGTGACGGGCGCACCGAGCAGGCGGACCGTCCCGATGTTGTTTATCGCCAGCCCGAAACGCCCTTCGTTGCCGGCTTTATCGGCAGCATGAACCTGCTCGATGGAGTGGTCGCCAATGGCGTGTTCACCCATTCCGGTCTCACCGTACCGTTGGCGGTGAGCGACGGGGTGGCCACGCTCGCCGTGCGCCCCGAGGCGCTCGATATCGTCGACGTTGCCGGCTCGGGCATGGCAACGATCCACCGCGTCACCGACTATGGCACCCATGCCGTGGTCGATATCGAACTGCCGGACGGCGTCCGCCTCAAGGCAATGGTGCCCGATGCGCGCAATTGGAACGCCGGACAGCCTGTCGCACTCAAGCCGCGCGCCTTTGCCGCCTATCGCGACAATGCCGCCATCTTTCGGAGCCTGGATGCCAATGGCTGATCCGATTTCGATCACGCGAGCCGGGCACCGCACCTTTTTCAAATGGCACCGCGCCCGCAAATGCGTCGGTGATCCGGCATTTACCCTCTCGCGCATCCTCGAGGGCATGCGGCTGGGGGCCAGCATCGAAGTGGATCTGGTCATTCACGCCGACCGCGGCTTTGCCGTCTTGCATGATCTTCGGTTGGGGCGCGAAAGCACCGGCGAAGGCCCCGTGCTCTCCAAGACCGCAGCCCAATTGCGTACGCAAAAACTGCGCGACAATGACGGTGTGCCAACCAACGAGCCGGTGCTGCTGCTCGACGATCTGGCGGCCTTGCTCCTGAACGGGCGCGTCCATCCCGACGCCCTGCTGCAGCTTGATTACAAGGAAGACGCCGCAGCCCTCGACCCGCGCGCCCTCGACACTTTTGCCAACAGCGTTGCCTCGGTGGCCGGCAATATGATTCTGTCCTCAGGCGATGCAGAGGCGGTTCAACTATTGACCACGGCGGCACCGGGTCTGCGCATCGGCTACGATCCCTGCCATGGCGACGCGCTGGCCCGTTTGGCCCAAAGCCGAGATTTTACCGGCTTCGTCACGGACGCCGTGGCGGCCTCCCCCGCAGAAATGATCTATCTTGCCCATCAACTGGTGCTGCAAGCGGAAGACGCCGGCTTCGATCTCGTCGCCGCCTTCCATGCACGGGACAGGCGCGTCGATGCCTATACCATCCAGCAGGCCGATCGCGACAGCCTAGGGCGCGTCGAGCGCCTGCTGGCGCTCAAGGTCGACCAGATCACCACCGACGATCCCCAAGGCCTGGCTGCGGCCCTCGATCGGTAAGATCAGTCTGCCGGATTCTTGACCGGGGCACTCCTGAGTTTGTCCAGCAGGTAGGCGTGGGTGGCCGTGTTGGCGACGATGACGGTGCCGGTTTTTTCGTAGAATTCAGGACCGCGCCCCTGCCAGTCGGTGACGATGCCACCCGCTTCCTGGACCAGCAGGACACCCACCGCCCAATCGATCAGCCCCGATTCCTCGAAATAGCCGGTCAGCCGGCCACAGGCGACATAGGCGCACGAATTGGCCGAACTGCCAACGACGCGCACGGCCCCGATCGGATCGCGAATGTCTTGCAGGCGCTGGTAGGCGCCGGGAAAGGTGAAAAGATTGGACGTGGGCAGCCCGGTGCCCACCGTCAGCAAGCCGATCTCGCTTTGCCCGCTGACCTGCAGCCGTGTTCCGTTGAGCAATGCGCCTTGCCCCCTGATCACGGTGAACATTTCATTGGCCGCAGGATTGTAGAGCGCGCCGCACACTGTCTCGTTGCCGCGCCGCAGCGCGATCGAGATGGTATAATGCATCCCGTTGAGGAAATTGGTGGTGCCATCGATCGGATCGACCAGCCAGCGAAAGTCCTGGTCCTGCCCGTCGACCGGAGGAAATTCCTCGCCGGTAAAGCTCCAGTCCGGATAGCGTTCGGCAAGAAACCGGCGGATCAGCAGTTCGGACTCCTTATCGGCCTCCGAAACGAAATCGGCGGGCCCCTTGATGCCGATCTCCAATTCGCGGAACCGTTCGAAATAGCCCAGCGTCAGCGCGCCGGCCTGTCGCGCCACCGCGACCATATCTGCCAGGACGGCATCGTAATCGACCGACATCGTGAGCGAGCTCCATGAGGTTGCGTCCCCAGCCTAATGGCGAAAAATGCCCGGCAGCGCAACCTTTTAGCGCATGAATCGCGCCCAGCCACCGCGGCCATTCACCCGCCCCTGAGCTGTCGGTATTCCAGCGGCGTCAAGCCGACCACCTTCTTGAAGGTCGTGGCGAAATACTGGCTCGAGGAAAACCCCAGATCCAGCGCGATGTCAGTGATCGACCCCCCCGTTTCGATCAACGCCCGCTTGGCCGCGGCCACCCGCAGCCACAGGTGATAGCGCGCCGGCGTGAAGCCGGTTTCGCGCAGGAACACGTCGTGAAAATAGCCCGTGCTGAGCCCGACATGGCGCGACAGCGTCTCCACGTGGATGTCGCTGGCCAGGTTGTGTCGCAAAAACGCCTGCGCCTTGGCCGATACCGCCGACACCTGTCTGAGCTGCATGCGCTGGTAGTCGCGCAACACCGCAATCAGGATCTGGTGGAACAGGGCGCGGCTGAAATCCTGCGACAGCGCATCGGGCTGGCGCTGCTCGATCAGCAATTTGTTGAACATGTCGCGCAGGGCCGGCGAACCGGGAAAATGCCGCCTGTTCATGGCGCCATAGGCCGTTTGCAACGACAGCTTGGTTGCGCCCGGCAGGCCCGGCAGGCTGCCCGCTTCGGGAAAATCGAACCGCATCCAATAGCGCGTGCAGGGATGCACGATGGCGCTTGCCCCGCCCTGCCAATCGCCGGGATGATCGATCAGCACGCTGCCCGGACCGGCTTCATCGAGATGGCTGCCGTCCCACCATTCGACGCTGCCATGTTCGAGATAGCCGATTTCCAGACCCCCGGTCCCGTCCTGCCGCACGCCGCCCAGGCGGGACTCGGCCGTCACGAACATGCCCAGGCTCACCAGTTCCGGCAGGACGATGAAATTGGGGCGTCGATACATCTCGAAGGTTTCGATGTTCAAATTTCTCAGCTTCCAATTTTGAAAGACAGCGGCGCCTGCCGCCATTACCTATGACCCAACAAGCGGGTTTATCAAGGCATGTGGGATCAAGCCCCGGCGCACGACCCGGATGCTTTGACGGCAAGGGAGGTTCTTATGGCGGCCAATGGTCCCAAGGTGACGGTTATCGGGGCAGGCAGCCTGTTCTTCGGGCGCCAGGCGATCTGGCAGATGGTGCATTCGCCCCATCTCAATACCGGAACGCTGGCGCTGGTGGATACCGATGTCGAGCGGCTGCACAAGCTCGAAAAACTGGCCCGCATGGTGGTCGAGAGCGAGGGCGTTTCCCTGACCATCGAAACCAGCACGGATCGCCGCGCCGTGCTCGCGGGTTCCGATTTCGTGGTCCTGAGCTTTGCCAAGGACACCGTGCGCTATCGCGGGCTCGACACCGTGATTTCGGAGAAATACGGCATTCGCATGTGTTCGGGCGACACCATCGGGCCGGGCGGCGTGTTCCGCGCCATGCGCGAACTGCCCCATATTCTCGATTGCGCCCGCGATATCGAGGAGCTGTGCCCCGACGCCTGGGTGATCAATTACATCAATCCGTCAGCCGTCAACGGCATGGCGCTCAAGCGTTTCGCCCCCCGGCTCAAAAGCTTTGGCCTCTGCGACAGCCTGCACATGCCCCACGTCAAGCGCTCCTATGCCGAACGCGCCGGCATCGTCGGTCCCGGTGAAAAACTGAGCGCCGAACAGGACCGGCGGTTCGACCTGCGCATCGCCGGCGTCAATCACTTCACCTGGGTGCTCAAGGCCGAATACGATGGCAAGGACGTCATGTCCGACATCGGCGAAGCCATCGGGCGGCGTGCCGCGACCGAAACCGATGGCGGCGACAAGGGCGCCAAGGCCGTCAACAACGATGCCATCGGCTACCAGCTGTTCCAGCTGTTCGACAAGGTGCCGGCCTGCGTGGCCCACACCAAGGAATATGTCCGCTATTGGCAGGGTCATGGCGTGACGCCCGAGGACATCCCCGAGCTGACCCTGTGGGAAACCGAGGCTCGCTATGCCCGCCACCGCGAAATGTGGGAGCAGATCGATGGCTTCATTTCCGGTGCCACTCCGATCGCGGACTATATGCAGACCTTCGGGCCCGACCACGCCACCGACATCATCGAAAACATGGTCGGCGGTCTCGGCAAGCCGTTCTACATCAACACGCGCAACGATGGCGCCGTGACCAACATGGCCGATGACGCCTATCTCGAACTGCTCTGCGACGTCGACATGGATGGCCCCCGCCCCCGCCCGGTCGGCGATATGCCGCGCGGCATTCGCGCCATGCAGGAAATCGTGCTCGATACCCACGAATTGACCGCCGAGGCCGTTGCCAAGGGCGACCGCGCCTTGCTGCGCCGGGCCCTGCTGGTCGACCCGCTGACCAATTCGATCGGCGATACCGAAGCGCTGATCGACGACCTGCTCGACGCCGAGCGCGATGTCATCCCCCAGCACTGGTATGGCGGTGAAGGCTCCCTGCGTGCCCAGGCGTCCTGAACGAGCGGCCGAGCCAGGCCGATGTATGATTTTCTCCGACCACAAACTTGAACGACATCGTGGCCGGAAATTCTTAGGCTGATTATGGACGAGTGGCCCCCAAGAGCGCCGCCGTCCCTACGGAGGAAGCCCGGCCTGTTCGCACCGCTCGCGTGCGCCTGCCGGTTTTAGGGAGGACTATCATGCCGACATCGATCCGGCCCTCGCGCCGGCAATTCATCAAGCTCTCGGGCGCCGCCGCCGCGGCCGTCGCACTCTCGACCCAGGCCGGACGCAGCTTCGCCCAAGCGACCGCCCAATACAGCGAGGCCCCGCAACTGGCCGAACTGGTCGCGGCCGGCACCCTGCCGCCCGTCGCCGATCGCCTTCCGCCGACCCCGCTGGTGGTCGAGCCGCTCGAATCCACCGGTGTCTATGGTGGTCACCTGCGCACCGGCATCATCCAGAACCGCGGCTTCCAGGCCCGCTCCGCCTGGGGTCCCGAACCCATCCTGCGTCTTGGGCGCGATGGGGGCACGGTCGAGCCGAACCTGGCCGAAAGCTGGGAATATACCAGTGACGGCAAGACTTTCGTGCTGCATCTGCGCCCGGGTATCAAATGGTCGGACGGCGAGCCCTTCAACGCGGCCGGTTTCGAATTCTGGTGGAATGCCGTCAATCTGAACACCCAGCTCAGCCCGGCACCCATGGCCCAGTTCATGGTGCAGAACCAGGTGCCGACTTTTGAAGTCGTGGACGAATACACCGTCCAGTGGACCTTCGTGGCCCCGCACGCGAACCTGCCGGGCTTGCTCGCCCATGGTCCCGGCGGCACCATTCCCCGCTGGTTGCCGCGCCACTATCTCGAGCAGTTCCACGAGGATTACGCCGATCCAGCCGAACTGGCGCAAAAAGTTTCGGCCGCCGGCTTCCAGACCTGGGTGGAGCTGTTCAACAACCGCTCTTTCGTGCAGTGGCTCATGCCCTTCGACAATGTCGATATGCCCACGCTCCTGCCGTTCAAGCTGGGCAAGGCCATGGCGCTGAACATCCTGGTCGCCGATCGTAATCCCTTCTACTGGAAGGTCGATCCCACCGGCCAGCAACTGCCCTATATCGACGATGTGATCCTGACCAATTTCGAGAGCGCCGAAGTGCGCGACGCGGCCATCGCGGCGGGCGAAATGAACTGGGTCAATACCGACACCACCTTTACCAACCTGCCGCTCTATCGCGAAGGCGAAGAGCGCGGCAATTATGTTGCCCACCTCTGGCAGACCGATCGCGGCGCCGAGCACACCATCATGTTCAACCACACGGCCAAGGATGCGGTGCTGCGCGAGCTCTACAATGACATCCGGTTCAAGCGCGCCTTTTCGCTGGCCATCGATCGCCAGCAGATCGCCGATACCGTCTATCTCGGCTTCGCCGTGCCCTCGCAATTGCAGATGGTACCCGGCTCCAAATTGCGCAACGAGGACTGGGTCGCCAAGGACACCCAATACGATCCCGACGCGGCCAACGCGCTGCTCGACGAGGCGGGTCTGAGCGAGCGGGACGGGCAGGGCATCCGCCTGCGCTCCGACGGCAAGCCCGTGGTGCTCAACATCGATATCCCTGTCGATGATCCGGGGAGCCTGGCGGTCGCCGAGCTTATCATCGAGTTCATGCGCGAAGTCGGGCTGACCTTCAACGTCCGCTCCGTCGCGCGCGAACAGGTGCGCGCGCTGATCGACAACAACGACATGGAAGTGGGCATCTGGATCGGCGACAAGTGTTCCGATGCCATGTTCCCCCATTCGCCCGAATGGCATGTGCCCTATTTGACCACCGGCTGGAATGTTTGGGGCATGTCCTGGGCCCAATGGTATTCGAGCAAGGGCACCAAGGGCGAGCAGCCGCAGGGCGACGCCAAGATGGTGCAGGACCTGTTCGACGAAATGCAGATCACCGTCGACGAGGCCCGGCGCCAGGAGATCGGCACCCAGATCCTGCAGCTCAACATCGATAACCTCTGGAATATCGGTGACGTCGGCGAAGTGCCGATTCCGGTAATCCTGGGCACCAACTTCAAGAACTATCCCGCTGAAGGCTTCACCGGCTTCTCCTGGCTGGGCAATTACAATTACCAGATCGAGCAAACCTATTTCGAGGGCGGCGCCTGGTCTGGTGAACGCGCCTAGAGCTCCCCGGGAAGGGGCGGCAATGATCCTTCCAGCCGCCCCTTCGCCTCTGTTTGAGACGGTGCGCCCATGGTGAACTATATCGTTCGACGCTCCGGGCAGATGCTGGTGACGGTCTTCGTCATCAGCGTGATCGCGTTCATCGTGATCCAACTGCCGCCCGGCGACTTCGTCAATTCCTATCTCGCGACGCTGTCGGGCGGCACCATCGTCACCCAGGATGCGATCGCGGGCCTGCGCGCCCAGTTCGGGCTCGATGAGAACCTTCTGGTGCAATACTGGAAGTGGATCACCAACCTGCTGGTTGGCAATATGGGCATCTCGTTTCAATACCAGCGCACCGTCGCCGACCTGTTGGCGGAGCGGTTGCCACTGACCCTGGCCATCACCATACCAACGGCAATCTTCGTCTACCTCCTGGCCATTCCCATCGGCATCTACTCGGCCGTGCGCCAATATTCCCCGCTCGACTATATCTTCTCGTTTGTGGGTTTCATCGGCCTCGCCATCCCCAATTTCCTCTTTGCCATCATCGCCATCTATGTCAGCTCCCGCTATTTCGGCGGCAATGTCGGCGGCCTGTTCTCCCCCGAATACGAGTTGGCGCCGTGGTCGATCGGCAAGGCGCTCAACATGGTGCAGAACATGTCGGTCGCCGTGCTCATCATCGGGCTGTCCGGCACCGCCGCCACCATCCGCGTCATGCGCGGCATGCTGCTCGATGAACTGAGCCAGGCCTATGTCGAGACCGCCCGCGCCAAGGGCCTCTCGGAATGGCGGCTGATCTTCAAGTATCCGGTACGCGTTGCCGTTTCGCCGGTCCTTTCCACCATCGGCTTCGTGCTGCCGCATCTGATCTCGGGCACCGAGATCACGGCCACCGTGCTCAACCTGCCCACCACCGGCCCCCTGCTGCTCAATGCGGTGCGCTCCCAGGACATGTTCCTAGCCGCCTCCATCATTTTCGTTTTGTCCATCCTGACGGTGATCGGCACCTTCATTTCCGATCTGCTGCTGGTCTGGGCCGATCCCAGGATCAAGCTATGACCGCCGATATCAGCGCCCCGCCCATCGCCAAGCCGCTTGCCGGTGCCGACGGTGTGCCGACCCGCATCATCTCGCCGCGGCGCCTGATGTGGTGGAAATTTCGCAAGCACAAGCTGGCTGTGGTGTCGGCGGCTTTCCTGATCTTTGCCTATCTCTGCACCATCCTTGCCGGCTTCGTGTCGCCCTATGATCCGGCCGGCCGCAGCCGCAACCTCTACGCGCCGCCCCAGGGTATTCAGTTCATCGACGCCGATGGTCGGTTTCACCTCCAGCCGTTCGTTTATGGCTACAAGATGAAACGGGACCTTAAGACCTTGAGCCCCGTTTATACCGTCGACACGCAAGCGATGTTTCCCATCTCGCTGTTCGTTCATGGCGAGCCCTACAAGCTGCTGGGCCTGCTCGGCACCGACATCCACCTGTTCGGCGTGGAGGAGGGGGGCTATATCCACCTCGCCGGTACCGACAATTTCGGCCGCGACATGCTGACCCGGCTGATTTATGGCTCCCAGATCTCGCTGTCGGTCGGCCTGATCTCGGTCCTGGTGAGCCTGGTGCTGGGCCTCGTCATGGGCGGCATTTCCGGGCTCTATGGCGGCTGGATCGACAATGTCATCCAGCGCATCATCGAAGCCATCATCGCCATACCCACCATTCCATTATGGCTTGGCCTGGCTGCTGCCGTGCCGCGTGACTGGCCGGCGCTCTACCAGTATTTTGCAATCCTGGTGGTGCTGTCGCTGATCTCCTGGACCAGCACGGCGCGCGTGGCCCGCGGCCGGTTCCTGGCCCTGCGCGAGCAGGACTTCGTCACCGCTGCCAGGGTTTACGGCGCCAGCAAGACCCGCATCATCGCCCGGCACCTGGTCCCCAACCTGATGAGCTACGTCATCGTCACGCTGACGCTGGCCATTCCCGGCATCATCATCGGGGAAACGGCATTGAGCTTTCTGGGCGTCGGGCTCAAGGCCCCCACCGTCAGCTGGGGCGTGCTGCTGCAGGAAGCCCAGAAGGTGCAGATCATCCAGTTCTATCCCTGGATGTGGATCGGGCCGGCCGCCTGCGTCGTCTCGGTGGTGCTGGCGTTCAACTTCGTCGGTGACGGTGCGCGCGATGCTGCCGACCCCTTTTCCAGGTAGGAGCCCGATCCATGACCATGCCATCGGCTTCGGCCAAGACGGTCCTGTCGGTCCGCGACCTCAAGAAACATTATGGCGGCAAGGCCACCTGGGCCGGCAAGCCGGGCAAATCCATCCGTGCCGTCGACGGCATCACCTTCGATATCTATGAGGGGGAAACCTTCGGCCTGGTCGGGGAAAGCGGCTGTGGCAAGACCACGTTGGGGCGCTGCATCGCCCGGGCGCTCGACCCCACCGCTGGCGAGATCATCTATGCCCCCCGCCAAGGCGCCCCGGTCGATCTGGCCAGGCTCACTCCGCGCCAGCTCAAGCCCTACCGCCTCGACGTCCAGATGATCTTTCAGGATCCCATTTCCTCGCTCAATCCGCGCATGACGCTGCTCGATATCATCGGCGAGCCCATGCTCGTCAACGGCATCGCCAAAGGCGCCGAACTGCGCCGACGGGTCGGCGAATTGCTCGAGCGCGTCGGCCTGCGCGCCGACCACATGGTGCGCTATCCCCATGCCTTTTCCGGCGGGCAGCGCCAGCGCATCGGCATCGCGCGGGCCCTGGCGCTCAATCCGCGCGTCATCGTCTGCGATGAGCCGGTTTCGGCACTCGACGTCTCGGTACAAGCCCAGATCCTCAACCTCCTGCAGGATCTGCAGGCCGAACAGACCCTGACCTATCTGTTCATCGCCCATGATCTTGGCGTGGTCGAATATCTCTGCGACCGGGTCGCCGTGATGTATGTGGGCCAAATCGTCGAGCTGGCCCAGACCAGCGCCTTGTTCGAGCGGCCACTGCATCCCTATACCGAAGCGCTGATGTCGGCGGTGCCGGCTGCCAATCCGCGCGCCGTCGGCCTGCCCAGGATCCTCGATGGCGATATCGCCAATGCGGTCAACCTGCCCAGCGGCTGCCATTTCCACCCGCGTTGCAGCTTTTGCATCGAGCCTTGCCGCACCCAGGAGCCGCAATTGCGCGAGATCGTGCCGGGCCGGCTGGTGCGCTGCCACCGCGCCGAGGAATTGCACCTGGCCGGTGTCGCGCCCGATCTGAGCTACGGGGAACCGGCATGAACCAGAACCCGGTCCTGCTCGATATCGACGAGCTCAAGACCCATTATCACACACCCCAGGGCACGGTGCGCGCCGTGGACGGGGCCAGCCTTGCCATCCGCGAAGGGCAGGCAGTGGGCATTGTGGGGGAAAGCGGCTGCGGCAAATCGGTGATGCTGCGCTCGATCCTGCGTATCGTGCCCAATCCCGGCAAGATCGTCGGCGGCCACCTCAAGTTTCGGCGCAAGGACGGGGAGGTGGTCGACCTGACCACGCTGGACGGCAATGGCCGTCCGATCCGGGCCATTCGCGGTGGCGAAATCGCCATGATCTTCCAGGAGCCGATGAGTTCGCTGTCCCCGGTCCACACCATCGGCGATCAGATTATCGAAGCCATCATGCTCCACCGGCGCGTCGGCGCAGCCGAAGCCCGGCGCCTGGCCATCGACATCCTGGCCAGGGTCGCCATGCCGCGCCCCGAGCAGATCGTGGATCAATATCCCCATGAGATGTCGGGCGGCATGCGCCAGCGCGCCATGATCGCCATGGCGCTGTCCTGCGAGCCGCGCCTCCTGATCGCCGACGAGCCGACCACGGCGCTCGACGTCACGACCCAGGCGCAGATCCTGGCCCTGATGCGCAAGCTTCAGACCGAGTTCGGCATGGCCATCCTGTTCGTCACGCACGACCTGGGCGTGGTGGCGCAGATGACCGAATATGTCGTGGTCATGTATATGGGGCAGGTGGTCGAAGCGGCGCCGGTCGACGATATCTTCTTTGCCCCGCGCCACCCCTATACCCATGCGCTGCTGCATTCCATTCCGCGCCTGGGCCAGCGCCAGACCGGCCGGCGCCTGGAGCCCATTGCCGGCACAGTCCCCGATCCGTTTGCCCGGCCGTCCGGTTGTCCGTTCCATACCCGTTGCCGCTTCAACGATGGCCAGCGCTGCCAGACCGAGCTTCCCTTGCTGCGCCCGGTGGGGCCCGATCACCAGGCCCGCTGCCATTATGCCGAAACCCTGGGCCTTGCCGGCATCGGCGCGCCCGGCCCCGAACGGGTGCCCGCATGAACGAGCCCGCCAACGACCGCCTGGAAAAGTACCGCCGGGTCCTGCCCCGGCTCGATCTTGCGCCGGCTGAGCCGGGCGGCTCTATCGACCTGATCGTCGACCCCCCGCTCGACGAGCTATGCGATGTGACGCTGCGCCTGATCGCAGCAGGCGGGCGCATCTATGCCGAGCGACAGGTGCAGCTTAGCCCCGACGTGATCCGCATCGCGTTGACGCCCATCACCAACCTTCCTGGCGGCGACTACGATGTCGTGGCCACCCCACCTCTTGCCGAGTATTTTGCCATGACCAGCATCGAGCATCGTCTTCCCCTGTCCATCGGCACGGCCTCTGCGCCCCAGAGCGGCGCTGGCCCCGCAGCCTTGCGGTCTCCCAAAATCGAGCAGCATGTGGTGCCCGTCGAGGCGATAACCACCGGTCACCAGCACTTCTTCGGCTATTACGACAAGTTCCCCTGGAACCGCAGCGGGCGCTATCACCTGGGGCTAGAGACGCAGTTTCTCGATCGCCAGCCCACGCGAAAGGACATGGCCGTCATCGGCATCATCGATACCCACAATGGCAATGCCTGGACGCCGCTCGCCGAAACCTCGGCCTGGAGCTGGCAGCAGGGCACCATGCTCCAATGGCTGCCTTCCGAGCCCGAACACACCATCATCTACAATGTCCGCGAGGATGATCGCTTCTATGCCGTCATCCACAATATCGAGACCGGCGAGAAGCGGCGGCTGTCGCGCTCGTTCTATGCTGTGGGCGAACACTATGCGCTGGGCCTCAACTATGCCCGCCTGCACCACACCCGCCCCGGCTACGGCTATCCCGATGGCGCCGAGAACACCTTGCCCGCTCCCCACCCCGACGATGACGGCGTCTACCGCATCGATCTTGCGACCGGTGCCAGCGAGCTGATCATTTCCCTGCAGCGCCTGTTCGAAACCCACACCATCCCGCGTATGCATCTGGGACCCCATTGGGTCAACCACCTGACCGTTTCGCCTGACGGCAGCAACTTCGTCTTTCTCAACCGCTGCCAGTTCGATCCCAAGCTGCGCTTCAACGATCGGTTCTATCGCTCATCGCCTGACGGCAGCGATATCCGGCTCGTTCACGACAACACCTATTTCTCCCATTTCGGCTATCTGGACGAACGCACCATCGTCGCCTATGCGCGCACCCCCGGCACCCAGCGCGACGAATACGCGCTCTACGATCTTTACGAGGACAAGTTCACCCCCGTCGGCCAGGATGTCTTCTCCTCGGACGGCCACTGCTCGTTCTCGCCCGATCGCCGCTGGATGCTGACCGACACCTATCCCGATGCCAATCAGGATCGCACTTTGATCCTTTATGAACTGGCCACCGGCCGGCGTGTCGATATCGGCAAATTCTATTCGCCGCCCGAGCTTCGCAACGAACTGCGCTGCGACCTGCACCCCCGCTGGAGCCGCGACGGCCGCAAAGTCAGCATCGACTCCGCCCATACCGGCCAGCGCCAGATCTACAGCCTCGACATATCCGCCATCGTCTCATAGCCGCCGCCAATCACCCGGACCCAACAGCGTCCACACCCGACACGCTTCGCTCTGTCCACGGCGTGGGAGCAATACCCACGCCAACATGCCACGTGGGACGAACACTTCGACAGAAGACAAGAACCGGGGCACTTTTGGCCAGGCCGGCAGCTCGTCGGCATATGACGCGGCGGCACGCCAGTGAATATGGATGTACTTTGGTGTCGATGACCAATTAACTCAGCCCATGATGCGTTTCGCGGAATCCCGTGCGCAAATTGAGCTGTGGGACAGCGCTTGAAGAAAAATTTTAAAGGCCTTGATACCGTTCGAACGGCTTTGGCTCTGGCGGTGGCCGCCGGCCATTATTTCTATTGGAACGGCACGAGCACAGCTTTCCCGAGGGCCTTTTTTCTGGCAGTCGACTTCTTTTTCGTCCTGAGCGGCTTCGTCCTCTTTCAGTCCATCCTGTTCGATCCAAGACCGAAATTTGACCAGTTCTTTCGCGCTTTTGTAGCGCGCCGGTTTTTCAGGCTGTTTCCACTTTACGCCGTTCTATTCGTCGCATCCGCCGCAACCGTGCTTTGGCTACATGGCCTTGCTGATCCAGTGTACTACTACGCCATATCGGCGGCACTATTGCAGGCCATGGGCCTCGACAATGGTGCAACCGTTATCTTTGCCGACACCACCATCGGCATTGCATGGTCGATCTCTGTAGAATTCTGGCTTAGCCTTGCGTTTTTCGCCGCCGTCTTCCCGTTGACGAAACACCCCGCCCTTCTGTGTAGTTTGTGCGTTGCCGGTGCCGTTCTATGCTTGGCGCTGATAGCGAATTATTCCCCCAACGTCATGGACGTCAATCTGCAGCGTGTCTCCAGTTCGCTGCTCGGCTTTGGCGGGCTGCGGTGCATCCTGGGATTTTGCTGCGGGGTCGTCGCTTTTTACGGTTATCGGCGAATTGCCGGGATTCAGGGCCGACGACTGCTATCAACCATCGAAATTGCGCTGGTCGCCGTCGCGGCGATTTTGTTCCTGCCCGATGGGCACGACCCACGAAATGACCTGCTTGCACCCTGTCTTTTTGCCGTCATCATCGTCGTTCTGGCATCTGAAAAGGGCTACCTGGGCAAAGCTTTGACCTGGCGCATGTGGAGTCCAATTCGCGATATCAGCTATTCCATCTATCTCGTGCATCCGCTCTTCGTATTCGCTTGGCGCCAGCTCGGCATCCCGTTTAGCCACCCCCTTGTGCCAATTTACCTCGCACTTGTCATAACCAGCTCGATCTTGCTGCACCGTTTTATCGAAGTACCAGCAATGCAATGGCGTGATCGCGTTTCCTAGGTTGGAATAGCATGCCGGATTAGTTCTCTGCATTTGCAAGGTTCCCAGTCAAGCCGGGCAGCCTTGCCAAAATTTGATCTGTTGTGCGCCCAGTTAATCAGGCTGCAAGCTTGCGCCGCTCGAGGGTTTTCTGATTGCCAAACTCGAACCGAGCCTGACACCACCATGCCGGAACTAGCTGATCCGGTGATGGCGTTCTCATCCTCCAGCGCCCTCAGCTTCCTGGCCTCGCCGAGGTCCATGCCGCTATACTTGGCCTTCCACTTGCAGATGCTGGCGTTGCTCATCATGCTTGCGCACAGATCGGCGACCGGCATCCCGCCTCGTCCTCATTCAATACCGATAATCTGATCTTCAGTGAACCTGCTGCGCTCCATCTCCGGTCCTTACTGGGGCCAGAGCCTACTTCAAACCGGATCAAATGCAGGGAGCAAGGTAAGTCGCGTTCTCGAACGCGGCTGCCATGGTGGCCGGATTTGCCCTTGTAGGCACGGGCGACCACCGACTCACCAATATCTTGCCTATGAGCGATGCCGACAAGCTCTGCGGTCAAGTCGATAAACTCGCGGGCAATAACATGAGCCAACAAACCTGAGCGCTTGAGCATTCATTGGTAATAGAATCAGGAACTTTCGCCCCCCGACTCCAATTTCTTAAAACGTTCTTGTTCTCCATGTGAGAAATTTACTACAATATCCTCTGAATGCACCGTAATACTCTCAATATCGAAGTTGTTGGGATAATCAAAACTACGATATCCATCGCGATAAAAAACAAGAATCTCTCCCTGGCCCAATGCTATGGTCACATTCTCCTCAAACGAAACGCCCTGCCAAAAAAAACTTAGCAGCTTAACCGCCTTGCTTTCTGTGGAATATAAAATGACGTCGCTCCAGTCGACGAAGACTTGGCTCATATCAGAGCCGCGAACGGCTCCAACACGAATTCCCCGCTCCACTTCGATATCTAGTGCAATGGTAATACCAAGCTGAGCAATTTCGTATGTCCGCGGTCGACCTCCAATCTTTGTCCGGCCAATAGTGAGGTCAACGATGTCGCCCAATTTAACGTCATCAATGAACCATTCCTGAGCTTGAAATTCCACTGCGTCACCACGGTCGAAAAAAGCGATGGGTTACCCGAGGGTTTTGAGTTGAAAAGGGGTTCATTGGGTATTTTACCCCAATTTCATAGTTGCCTGGCCCGCCATTAAGCGTGCCGGGTAAGTTAGTCTGCCTGTAAATACCGGCTTCACCCAAATGCATCGCGATTCCCACCTTTCCTAGATTGCACATCATGCAGATTTCCATGTAGTACGATGTGGGACCGCTTTTTCTGAACTGCTAAGCTGTGCCAGGCTGTGCATGATGCGCAGCGCCTGTTGCCGCTGGACCGCTTTTTCTGAACTGCTAAGCTCGCCACCGATATAGATGCGCGTCCCGGCTAGTTGCCGCTGGACCGCTTTTTC
Source organism: uncultured Devosia sp. (assembly GCF_964244875.1). Lineage (NCBI taxonomy): Bacteria > Pseudomonadati > Pseudomonadota > Alphaproteobacteria > Hyphomicrobiales > Devosiaceae > Devosia > uncultured Devosia sp. The sequence continues at coordinate 62,716 of NZ_CAXTKA010000010.1, read as the reverse complement.
TGAACTGCTAAGCTGCGGCTCCCGAAGGAGTAGTCGCGCATTGTGTTGCCGCTGGCCCGCTTTTTCTGAACTGCTAAGCTCCAAGCGATTCCAGCTCGGCGCGCGTGCCAGTTGCCGCTGGACCGCTTTTTCTGAACTGCTAAGCTGCCAGGCGAAACCGATATCGTCGAGCTGGCGTTGCCGCTGGACCGCTTTTTCTGAACTGCTAAGCTCTCGATCGTTCAAGAGGTTCTATCATCTGTGTTGCCGCTGGACCGCTTTTTCTGAACTGCTAAGCTTTATCGCAATGTTTATATGGGCGGCAATTGGTTGCCGCTGGACCGCTTTTTCTGAACTGCTAAGCTCGTGTTTCAATCCGACGTCATGTTCGACGAGTTGCCGCTGGACCGCTTTTTCTGAACTGCTAAGCTGGGCTTTAATAAGGGCCGCGCGAAGGTTGCGTTGCCGCTGGACCGCTTTTTCTGAACTGCTAAGCTCGTCGGGCGCGAGACCCGTGGCAAAGGCGAGTTGCCGCTGGACCGCTTTTTCTGAACTGCTAAGCTGCGGCTCTGGCATTGGTGAAGTCCATTGGTGTTGCCGCTGGACCGCTTTTTCTGAACTGCTAAGCTCGCTGGCTACGCGCTCAGTTGTGGTGCCGTGTTGCCGCTGGACCGCTTTTTCTGAACTGCTAAGCTACCCCGCCAGCGAACTCAAGGCCGCCGCCCGTTGCCGCTGGACCGCTTTTTCTGAACTGCTAAGCTCTTGCGCATGAACTGTACCAGTATGGGCTAGTTGCCGCTGGACCGCTTTTTCTGAACTGCTAAGCTCGATTTTGATCATCGACGCGAAGCTTTTCCGTTGCCGCTGGACCGCTTTTTCTGAACTGCTAAGCTGATATGGCGAGGGCATCATAGCCATGAGCGAGTTGCCGCTGGACCGCTTTTTCTGAACTGCTAAGCTTCTGCCGGAACACATCCACCAGATGGGGCAGTTGCCGCTGGACCGCTTTTTCTGAACTGCTAAGCTCGCTGCCAGCTTCACGCTCACGGTCCGCAAGTTGCCGCTGGACCGCTTTTTCTGAACTGCTAAGCTCCCGGTCATTCAGCGGCGCAGCCCGTTTGAGTTGCCGCTGGACCGCTTTTTCTGAACTGCTAAGCTGTTGCGATCTAACGCCGCCGAAGTTCATCAGTTGCCGCTGGACCGCTTTTTCTGAACTGCTAAGCTTTCCTCAGGACAGCGCCAGAGTTAGAACCGGTTGCCGCTGGACCGCTTTTTCTGAACTGCTAAGCTGAACTGCCAAGCCATTCTCGCTACGCGGCAGGTTGCCGCTGGACCGCTTTTTCTGAACTGCTAAGCTTCCGGCCGCTGATGTTGCTGGAGACGCCGAGTTGCCGCTGGACCGCTTTTTCTGAACTGCTAAGCTGGTGAGGGTTAGGTACGCACGTCAGGAACGGTTGCCGCTGGACCGCTTTTTCTGAACTGCTAAGCTGCACGGTCCCGCCGCTGGTGTTGCCATACAGTTGCCGCTGGACCGCTTTTTCTGAACTGCTAAGCTGTGGTCTCCGCGCCCTCAATCGCATGCTCAGTTGCCGCTGGACCGCTTTTTCTGAACTGCTAAGCTTAACCGGGGCGTTTCTCGACCCGTTGGCCGGTTGCCGCTGGACCGCTTTTTCTGAACTGCTAAGCTTGGATTACGTGGCCGGATTAGAGAAATTGAGTTGCCGCTGGACCGCTTTTTCTGAACTGCTAAGCTTTATCGCAATGTCTATATGGGCGGCAATTGGTTGCCGCTGGACCGCTTTTTCTGAACTGCTAAGCTCTGAGGTCCGGTGTCTTCTCGGGACCATCGGTTGCCGCTGGACCGCTTTTTCTGAACTGCTAAGCTCCGGCGCGACCAACATCACCGGCCCGGTCCGTTGCCGCTGGACCGCTTTTTCTGAACTGCTAAGCTTAAGGCTTACGGCTTACGGCAAATCACTGCGTTGCCGCTGGACCGCTTTTTCTGAACTGCTAAGCTCATCGAACAGCGCGTCAGCCTGCAATTCACGTTGCCGCTGGACCGCTTTTTCTGAACTGCTAAGCTTGATGCCAGAAGCGGTCGTTGCAGCGTTCGGTTGCCGCTGGACCGCTTTTTCTGAACTGCTAAGCTGTTAATCCCTTTTCTCAACGAAGGGCGCGAGTTGCCGCTGGACCGCTTTTTCTGAACTGCTAAGCTACTGATGCGCATGCACGGAAAGGTTGGCGCGTTGCCGCTGGACCGCTTTTTCTGAACTGCTAAGCTCGGCGGCGCAAACTCGTGGAGCAACGCTTTGTTGCCGCTGGACCGCTTTTTCTGAACTGCTAAGCTTTCCCAGAAATTCAGCCTGAATTTCGCCCTGTTGCCGCTGGACCGCTTTTTCTGAACTGCTAAGCTGACATGCCTCCGATCTAGCCAATTGGGAGGGTTGCCGCTGGACCGCTTTTTCTGAACTGCTAAGCTCCAGTTCACCCGCCGCAATGCGCGTTCCCAGTTGCCGCTGGACCGCTTTTTCTGAACTGCTAAGCTGCGGGCCGGGAAGTTGCACCGGCGCGAGATGTTGCCGCTGGACCGCTTTTTCTGAACTGCTAAGCTGGGTGAAAAGCGCGCCATCGAACGGTTCAAGTTGCCGCTGGACCGCTTTTTCTGAACTGCTAAGCTCTTTGACTGATCGACTGCTGGACGTTGACCGTTGCCGCTGGACCGCTTTTTCTGAACTGCTAAGCTCAAAGCAACGAAGGGCGAAAAGAATGAGCAGTTGCCGCTGGACCGCTTTTTCTGAACTGCTAAGCTGGCCTGGCGGCGGGTAATGGCGAGGGCGCGGTTGCCGCTGGACCGCTTTTTCTGAACTGCTAAGCTCCCGCGACGTGCAGGCAACGGCGACGTCATGTTGCCGCTGGACCGCTTTTTCTGAACTGCTAAGCTCGCGGCAAGGATGGGGTGGTTCAGATTTTCGTTGCCGCTGGACCGCTTTTTCTGAACTGCTAAGCTTGGCGTCGGCATTGTCGATCGCGCCCTTGAGTTGCCGCTGGACCGCTTTTTCTGAACTGCTAAGCTTCACCTTTACGGCGGGGTATGCCGATGCGGGTTGCCGCTGGACCGCTTTTTCTGAACTGCTAAGCTGCCGCACCCCGGCCTGCGCCATGTGCCGCAGTTGCCGCTGGACCGCTTTTTCTGAACTGCTAAGCTGGCTATGAGCCTGGATGCGCTGCAGTGGCCGTTGCCGCTGGACCGCTTTTTCTGAACTGCTAAGCTCGAACTCCCCAGCAAGATCGAAACAGGCTGTTGCCGCTGGACCGCTTTTTCTGAACTGCTAAGCTCGCCGCCAAACATTTCAACGCCAGAGTTGGGTTGCCGCTGGACCGCTTTTTCTGAACTGCTAAGCTCCGACGCGGTCGCGATCGCGGCCATGATGGGTTGCCGCTGGACCGCTTTTTCTGAACTGCTAAGCTCATGGGCCTTCACGCCCTCCTTCAGCAGAAGTTGCCGCTGGACCGCTTTTTCTGAACTGCTAAGCTACTTCTTGACCCGCATTTTCAGGCTTCGGAGTTGCCGCTGGACCGCTTTTTCTGAACTGCTAAGCTATAGCCTGCCGTGGATGGAGGCGGGGCGCAGTTGCCGCTGGACCGCTTTTTCTGAACTGCTAAGCTAGCGCGCGACGGATCGCGAGGGCCAGTTCTGTTGCCGCTGGACCGCTTTTTCTGAACTGCTAAGCTACTTAACCGCAATGTAGTTGAATCATGCGGGTTGCCGCTGGACCGCTTTTTCTGAACTGCTAAGCTGTGAGGGTCCATCTGTCCTCGGCGCTTGTGGTTGCCGCTGGACCGCTTTTTCTGAACTGCTAAGCTGCTTGCCGATCAGCATCATTAATTCGACCAGTTGCCGCTGGACCGCTTTTTCTGAACTGCTAAGCTCGACGCTGAGCACGAATTGGCTTACCACTAGTTGCCGCTGGACCGCTTTTTCTGAACTGCTAAGCTCGTACGCGATCAGGACTTGAAGACCGAGTAGTTGCCGCTGGACCGCTTTTTCTGAACTGCTAAGCTAATCGTCAACATCGCCGACAGTGCCCCCAAGTTGCCGCTGGACCGCTTTTTCTGAACTGCTAAGCTGCTTAGCCTGCCGTCCAGTTCACCACTGGAGTTGCCGCTGGACCGCTTTTTCTGAACTGCTAAGCTTTGGACTGGAACTGCCGCCGATCTGGCTCAGTTGCCGCTGGACCGCTTTTTCTGAACTGCTAAGCTTGGCGACGAATAGCAAAGCATCCGGCCTGAGTTGCCGCTGGACCGCTTTTTCTGAACTGCTAAGCTTTTCCGATTATGCAGGCGGCGGGCTTCAAGGTTGCCGCTGGACCGCTTTTTCTGAACTGCTAAGCTACAACGGGCGGCGCCTGGTTGCCTGGTTCGGGTTGCCGCTGGACCGCTTTTTCTGAACTGCTAAGCTTCAATGTCCATTTCGTCATCTGTCGCCAGAGTTGCCGCTGGACCGCTTTTTCTGAACTGCTAAGCTCAGGTTATGATCGGCATCGAGCTTTTCGATGTTGCCGCTGGACCGCTTTTTCTGAACTGCTAAGCTAACCGTGGTCGATTGTGGGCTATGCAGATGGTTGCCGCTGGACCGCTTTTTCTGAACTGCTAAGCTCAATGGCCGAACGTCGTATGACGGTGGGGTGTTGCCGCTGGACCGCTTTTTCTGAACTGCTAAGCTAATCACCTTCCAGCTCGATATCTGGTCTTGGTTGCCGCTGGACCGCTTTTTCTGAACTGCTAAGCTTGATGCCAGAAGCGGTCGTTGCAGCGTTCGGTTGCCGCTGGACCGCTTTTTCTGAACTGCTAAGCTGAGTCACGCATCACGGCGCGGTGCAGTTCAGTTGCCGCTGGACCGCTTTTTCTGAACTGCTAAGCTGTTCCAGACCGACCACTCGAAGGAGTCCGAGTTGCCGCTGGACCGCTTTTTCTGAACTGCTAAGCTCGATACCGTCCGAACGTCTTGTTATCAAACAGGAAATCGGCGGTATCGGTGCTTGGAAAAGGCATTTTCCGGTCAGAAAAGAACCATTTGAGTCGGGTTTTTCTTTTGCGCCCGACGGCCTTGGTCGGAGAAACGCACGATGTTTTCGTATTGTCGGTCGGTGAATTGAAAGATGTAGACGTCTCCCGATTCGGGCAGTTGGGCTTCAATTTTGCGGACATAAGCTTCAAATTGCTCCTTGCCGTTGCAAAAGCGAAGGTAATTGGAAAGCTGGCTCATTTCAAAGCCCAGATCAAGCAGAGCAAGGCGAAATTTGCTGGCGGCAGCGCGTTGTCGCTTGGTCTCAACCGGCAGATCGAACGTAACAAGCATCCACATGAGCTGATATCCGCTAAGGTGAGTTGTTCCCGAATTGGCCTTATGCTCGCGTCGCGTCATCGAGCAGCGCCTCCCCATTGGTGGCGATCATCGCGCTTGGCGGGCTTGGCAGGTCGAGTTGGGGCGTACCGGTTTCAAAACTGCAGGCCAGGGAATGCACCAAGCGCTGCACCTGAACCGAAAGGGGCGACTGGCCCAAAGGGCCGGGCAAATCTAGCGTGCCGATGCGCGTCAACGCTTGCTTGGTCTCGGGTGTGACCTCGGTTTTCCCGCTGGCGACCAGGTCCACCACCAATTGGTCGAGCAACGGGCGATAGGGCTCCATCAAATCGTCCGACAGGGCAAAGGCATTGGCGCGATTGGCGTGGAAAATGCCCAAGGTCGGGTGCAGGCCGGCAGCGCAAATCGCGCGTGAAACGATGGCGCGTAGCACCGTATAGCCATAGTTGAGCAGCCCATTGATGGCGCCGGCGTCCTGGTCCCGGGAAAAATCGGGGCCCAACAGTGCCTTCCAATAGCGGCGGGCGGCCTGCGCTTCGATATTGTCCGGGTCGCCGGAACGCACCTTGCGTGCCAGCAGGTCGAAGGCACCGGCTTCCCGGCCATTGCGACGCAGGATTTCGCCCTGCATGCGGATTTTGGCAGCCACGATCTGGCGCCAGAGTTGTTTCGACAGTGGTCGGCTCGCCGCCAGTTGTGCCCGCATACGGGCGCCTTGCAGGTGATGCCCATCCAGCGGCCACACCATGGCTGCGGGCGCATGGTTGGTGCCACAAATGACGACCGGAACGCCGCGTTCACCGAGGCGGGTGAAAACGCTGGTCGACCAGGTGGTGCCGTGGGCATGCACGATCAGGGCGCCGATATCGTCCAGCGCAATGCGGCCGCGCTCCTCGCTTTGTGCGTTCACGGTCAGAAAACCGCGATGCACGGCGAGGAACAGACCCTCGGTTTCAATGTCGACCACGCGCTCCATGTTTTTGGCGTAGTCTAAAACAAATTGCCGAGGCAAGGCATGACCGGGTTTACTATGAATCAGCGCAATTTTGCTTCCGCAGTATCCGACTTTCTCGATCCTGCGGACCTGGATCGAACAACTGGCCAGTCTCGTTGACGCGCACTTGTCGCACTTTGGCAGCTTTCATGGCGCCGGCCGCCTTGTAGAAATACTTGAAATTGTCTTCGGCATCGGCATCGCGTGCTTTCAGCGCCCCGGCTTCCTTATGACCTGCAAACGCTACCATGCCCGAGCTGAACTTGACGATCCGGCCTATGGTCGGCCCGTTCTTGGGATGCTCATAAGCCACCATGTCGTTCTGGTGCAGGCTCAACACCCGCCGGGCGGCTGGATTTCCGGCGTGAACGCGCGACTGCCAATCGGGTTGGTGTGCCTCATACATGGAGAGGATCTCCTCCACCCATTTGCCATCGGGCAATTCCCACACGTCGTAGCGATAATTGGCATCGCCCTTGTAGGCCTTGTAGGCGCGCCCCTCTTTGTCGCTGATGGCGATGACGTTCAACACCTCGATCATGCGCACATGGCGAATGTTCTTGTAGGCTTGGCCTTGGCTGAACCGGTCCAGTGCCGCCGCCAGTTCCTTTCCGGACAGGCCGGCGATCGCAGCATGAAGAGCCTCGGCCAATTGCCGGTCGCGAATGGCCGGAATATCCTTTTCCGTCAGCGACAGGAACGGCTTGCGCCGAACCACGATCGGGGTGCCGCGGGCATCGGACTGCCCGGTCAGCCCGTAGGCGGTGTCGTTATGCAAGGCGCCGGCCGTCTGGCCCATCTGGCCGGCACGGGGCAGGGTGCCGTGGTCGCTCTTGTGGCTGACCACGATGCGATCGATCACCGCCTTGAGATCGCCTCGAAAGCCTTCCCAGGGCGGCGGGAGGTCGCGGATGGTATCCTCCAGCCCCGATGCCTCGCGGCCACCCGCTGCCGTGGCGATGCGCTGCAACAACGCGCGGCTGGTCACGCCCACCACGGCCGCGTCGATGGCGTGATGGCGGTGGTCATTGCGGTTCTTGAGCTTTTTGCGTCGTTCTTTCCATTCGGCGTCGGTCTCATCATCGCGGCGTTCCTCGTCCTGGGCAATGCCCTCCTTGATGATGGAGTTCAGCCCCCATTGCCGGCGCAGCATCTCCGTCATGCGGCCCGCAATGATCCGCACATGGTTCTTCTTGGCGAACACCCCCCACTCGTCGGGCTCTTCATGGGGAAAAAGGGCCGCGACATACTCGTGTGCAAGGCGCGACAGATATTGCGTATCGGTGAGCTGCCGGGCGAGGAAACTCTCCTCGTCCTTGAATTTTTTCATCGCATCGCGTCCGAACCGCCAGCGCTTGTTCAGCGGCAGGCGATTGGCCCGCTCCAATATCTCGTCATAACGCTCGTGCCATTGCGGCACGGCCGCCGGCGCATGGTTGGCCTTTTGCCGGTTGCATTCGACATGGCAGACAAGGCGATTGGCCTGGCTGTCATCCAGCGTCTGCGACCAGGGCAGGATATGGTCGATATCAACTGCTTTGGAAAACAGTGTTTCTACCCCGATGGCCTTGCCGCAATAGATGCAAACCCGGTTCAGCACATTGGCATCCAGCTCCTCCCAAAGCTTGAGCAATACGCGATTATAGCCGTTGTCGGTGTGGCCCAGATTGCGCAATTGCTCCGACCGCATCTGCGCGTCGCGCGTATTTCTGGCGATGTCCCGGTTCTTCTCGGCCTTCTGCTCTTCGCTCAGCTTGAGCTCCCGCGCCAGTTCGATGGCGATTTCCTGGGGCCTGCCATAGCGGCGGATCAAACCGTTGAGCACTTTCTGCAGCTGGTTGAGCCCGATATGCACGGTCGGGTTGCTGATGCGTCCCTTGCGCACGTCATAGGGATCGTCCGGTTCCTCGCTGCCCGGCGGAATGCGGCGCGCCAGCACTTCCTGATATTTGGGCAGGGTGTGCAGATCGCGCACGGCGCTGGTCACCGCCGGATTGTCGCCCCACACGGCCTCCAGGGCCTGCCTCTCCGTCAAGACGACGGTGCGGCCCGTGCCATCCTCGCTTGCCGTGCCGTCGCGCAATTCCTCCAGCATGGCGGCCAGTGCGGTCGGCCCCAGCCGGCCATGGCCGGCCGGCAACCGGGCCGATGCGATAGCGTCGATCCGCTCGCTGGCAAAGCCGTATCTTTCCTCCAGCCAGGCCGTGACCCCCAGCGGATCGTCCTCCTCGATCAACATGGCGATCACCGCCCAGCGCTCATCGAGCGGCATCTCGAACCAGGCCTGGCCGAAGCGCTCCTTGGCGCTCATTTCGGCGGCGACCTCATCGCCCAAAAGCTTGTCGCGGGCCTCGCGCTCCTTGTTGAGCCGCGCCCCCAGGGGCGCCTTGAGCGCCTTGCGAATGGCGCTCATTTGCGAGGAGCGTTGGCTCTTGAGAATGCCGAACAGCATGTCGCGCTGCTCGGGCGTCAGCTTCTCGTGGCGTTCGTCGCGATGCACGATCTCGAGCTCGTTCAGCTCTTTATAGAGCCGGAACTCCTGGAACAGCGGGTGCGCCTTGGCCACGCGCGCCTCATCGGGATTGAAGCTGCATTTGCCCACGCGCGGCTTCTTGAGCGGTCGCTGGTGAAAGATCACCGCCGCCAGATGCTCGCGCCGCTCCTGCGTCAACACATCGGGATAGTGATCTGCCTGTGCGTCCCAGATCGCGTCGAACTCCGCCCGAAGGAAGCTGCGCTCGGGATAAAAGCCATAACCCTCCTCCGCCTTGCCCTCGTCCCTGCCGGCCATGCGCGACGGGCGCACCCGCACCCAGTCTCCCCCAAGCCGCCGCTGGTAGAGGAACTCGCCCAGCGTGCGGGCCCCCACCTTGCCCATTTCCGCGCCCAGTTGCGAGATGCCGGCGGCGATCTTGCCCTGGTCGTTGTCCTTCCGGTCGGTCTTGCGGTTGGACTTGAAGCCGCGGCGCTGGTTCAGGTGAAAAAGCGCGCGCCCGAGATGGGGCAGGGGCAATTTCTCGTCCAGCGCCCGGGCCCGCAGCGCATAGACGTCGCTGGCGATCTGGTCGGCGCGGCGGTCATTGGTCTCGGCGACCAGGGCCTTGCGCGCCGCCGGATCGTCGGGCATCAGCCCATATTCTACCAGCGTGCGCAGCAGCGCCTTGCGCCGCCTTTTATAGCGCTCCCGCCGCCGCGACATGCCCCGCGCCACCCGCCGGCCCTCGGCCAGCGATGTGCCCGATTTGGGTTCGCGACCATCCGAAAAGATGCGCACGCCGCCGTCGATGATGCGGCTTGGACTGTCACCCTCAAGATCGAGCACGCTCCAGCCGATCGAGTTCGTGCCGATATCGAAGGCGAACAACGCCTTCGCGGAATTTGCCATGATTGCCCCCCACAAGCTCTTGTCAGCTTTGCAAATACCGGCGCCTGTGCCAAGCGCATTTGTACGATAGGCACAGGCGCTGCTGCCAAGCAGTTCAGAAGAAGCAGTCTGGCGGCAACTACACACGATCGCCTTGCTTAAGCAGAGCGGCATTTTGTGTAGACGGCATTCCCGCAACCAATCAGCGCTAGCTGACAAAAAACGCTAACGCCACCGGTTGCCAAAATCAATACCCTACACACGATCAATTCATATAACTATTTTCCGAGTTGAAAATCTTATCCGCTTATGCATATTGATCTCACTGCCTAGCAGTTCAGAAAAAGCGGTCTGGCTGTTAACAAGCTTCGACAGCACCAAATAAGGCGCGTCCTCCGGGGCGCGTTTTTTTGTGCCCGAGAACGCATTCAGGTCGTCAACACCCGGTGCAGCACGCCCTGCAGGTGGTGGTCCAGCGCGGCGACGGCGGCCTGGGCGTCACGCCGTTCCAGAGCGTCGATGACGGCAAGATGTTCGCGCATCGATTGGACCGTATTGGCCGGTCCCACCGATTCCAGGTTGACCAGCCGCAGCAGGAACATCTTCTGGTGCAGCCGCTCGTAGATCACCGCGATCTGCTGGTTTTCGAAAGCGGCGATGAAGCTGTTGTGGAACGCCCATTCCAGCTGCCGCACCGGCTCCCGATAGACCGCCGGATCGCGCACCGTTTCCACATGCGCGATGATCGCATCATGGTCGGCCCGGGCCTTGGCCAGCCAGGACGGGCCGACCGAGCGGGCGAATTTGGCCAGTCCCTCGCGCTCCAGGATGCCGCGGAGCTGGAAGGTATTGCCGACGAACTTGACGTCCGGATAAAAGATCGTGAGCCCGATCCGGCGGCGCACCGTGACCAGCCCCTCGGCCTCGAGCAGCGTCGTGGTTTCGCGAAATGGCGAGAGCGAAATGCCCAGGATGGCGCAGAATTCCTCCTGCTTGAGGGTTTGCCCGAGTTTGAGCCTGCCATCGAGCAGCGCATCCACGAATGCCAGATAACCGGGATTGTCGATCCCTTGACCCACTGCAGGCCCCCAATCAGGATTATCGGTAATTCTGTCGCAATAAGCCGTTGACAGGTCTTACGCCACGGCTCTAACATTTTCTAGACGCGTTTAAATATATTTAAAAGCATCGCGTCAAGGGCCCGGAGGAGGGTCGCAGTCATCGCCGGATGCTCGCTGCCCCGTGCAACGACACGATCCGGATGGTTTTGCTGAGCCGCCGCCAAGGCGCCAGCCGGGTGGGAGGAAGCTTCATGAACGACAAGCCGAACAGTGCCGCGCCTCGTTGGACACGCCGCCGCGTGCTCGGCACCGCCGCCAGCAGCCTTGCCCTTGCCGCCGCGGGCAGCTTTCCCATGCCCGCCATCGCGCAGGCCAAGAAGCTGACCTATTGGGGCGGGCTGATCTTTTCGGACGAGGCGAATACGCTTTTGACCGACACCATCAATGCCTGGGGCCAGGCCAATGGCGTTGCCACCGAAGTGGTGATGATCAACCAGAACGAGACCGTGCAGAAGGTCTCGGCGGCGGTATCGTCGAACACCATGCCCGACGCGCTCGATCTTTCGCTCGATCTGTTGCTGCTGCTGTCGCGCCAGGGCCAGTTCATCACGCTCGACGATCTCTATGCGAAAATCGGCGCAGCCCAGGGCGGCTGGTTCGAAGGCACCGACAAGGCGACCGACACCACTGCCGATGCCGGCGGCCGCACCGGCCTGCCCTTTGGCGTCAACGGCAACCTGCTGCTGCGCCGCAAGGACCTGCTGGAGCCTGCCGGCTTCACCGAGGCACCCAAGACCTGGGACGAATTGGTGGCGCAGGCCGTTGCCGTGAACCAATCCCCGGTTTCGGGCCTTGGCCTGGCGCTGTCCAATGTCGGCGACGCCAACGTGCAGGTCAACGTGCTGCAATCCTATGGTGGCCGCATCGCCGATGACACCGGCAAGACGGTCACCATCAAGTCCGAGGAAACCCGGGCCTACCTCACCTGGCTCAAGGACGCCTGGGACAAGGGCATCTTCCCGCCCGGCAACACCACCTGGGACGGTGCCGGCGACAACCAGGCCTATCTCTCCGGCCAGGCCGCTTTCATTGCCAATACCGGCTCGGTCGGCATCGCCGCCAAGAATGATGATCCCGAACTCTATGACGGCAGCGCCTTCTCCCCGCTCCCCGCCGGACCCAAGGGCACCGTGTCCCCGATCACCCCGCAAACCCGCGCCATCACCAAGTCGAGCGGCGCCCAGGACGAGGCCAAGGCGCTGCTCGAACACCTGGCGCAGCCCGAATTCATGAACGCCTATTTCAACGTGGCGATCTATGGCCCGGTGCTCAAAAACCAGGAACAGCTCAGTGCCTTCGATGGCACCAATCCCATCCTGACCGGGCTGCTCGGCCTGGCCAAGGCGGGCACAGCCCCAGCTTTTCCCGATGTATACAACGCCGGCTGGGCCGATCTGTCGTCCAACTTCATCATCCCCAAGATGGCCCAGCGCGTCGTCGTCGACGGCTGGGATTTCGACCGGGCCATGGACGAGGCCCAGACCCAGGGCCAGATCATCTACGACAAGTACTGACCCGCCAGATTTATTCGACCCCGGGGCGGCCTAGGTTATGTGGACAGTTGCGTTAGGACGGAGCGAAAATGGTGGTTTTTGAGAACCGGCGCGCAGCGTACATTTTGTACTTGAGCACCGGAAGCGCAGAAATCGCCAATTGCAGCCCGGCATCACCAACTGGCCGCATGAACCTGGCTGTCCGGGGAATGCCTCCGGGATAGACCATGTCGTTAGCCGCCGACCCATCAACCAGGCCACTACGCCCACGGCGCCTGCCGACCGGCCTGCGCACAAGGCTGTTTGCCTATGGGTTGGTGGCGCCCGTCGTCCTGCTGATCATCGGGCTCGTCGCCTATCCGTTCTTTTTTGCCATCTATGTCTCGTTCACCGACCAGGTGGTCGGCAGCGTCGGCAGGTTCATCGGCTTCGACAATTTCATCTACCTCTCGAAATCGGCCACCTTCACCGCCGCGATTTGGAACACGGTGATCATCGTCGTGGTTTCGGACGGGCTCAAATTGCTGATGGGTCTTGGCCTGGCTCTACTGGTGCATCAGGCCATCCCCGGCCGCGGCCTCTTCCGCTCTTTTCTCATGCTGCCCTGGGCCATGCCGGCCTTCGTCGCCTTTCTCACCTGGCGCGTGCTGTATCAGCCGATCGGCGGCGGCATCAATCTGGTGCTGACCGGCACCGGCATTTACCCCCATGTCGTCGATTGGCTCGGCCAGCGCCAGACCGCCATGGGCTCGGTTATTCTCGCCTCGGTGTGGCGGGGTTTTCCGTTCTGGTTCATCTCCATACTCGCCGCCTTGCAATCGGTGCCCAGGGACCTTTACGAGGCGGCCCATATCGATGGCGCCAATGGCTGGCAACGCTTCTGGGTCGTCACCGTCCCCGGCATTCGCCAGGTGGTGATCGTCACCACCCTCCTGTCCTCGATCTGGACCGCCAACGGCTTCGAGCATGTCTGGCTGCTGACCGCCGGCGGGCCGTCCGATGCGACCATGGTCTTCCCGGTCCTGGCCTATTTCGGCATGCAGACCCAGCGCGTCGGCGAGGCTGCGGCGGTCTCGGTCGCCATGCTGCCGATCCTGGCGATCCTCGTCATCTTTGCCACCTCGCTGATGATGCGGGACGAAGAGTGATGAGCGCTATTGCCGCTTCCATGCCACTCGCCAAGAGCAAGGCCGGCGCCCGCCTGCGCCGCCGCTTCCTGTTGGGGCGCGTCCTGAGCTACACGGCGCTTGCGATCGCCGTACTGCTGGTGCTGTTTCCCATCTATTGGATGATCATCACCTCGCTCAAGCTGCCGCGCGAAATCTACCGTGTCCCCGCGCTCTGGCCCCGCACGTTCACGCTGGACAATTACCAAAAGCTGCTCAGCGACGGCCAGTTCCTCGTGGCCATCCGCAACAGCCTGATCGTCTCGTTCACCGTCACTATCATCTCGGTCATCATCTCCTCCTTCGCCGCCTATTCCATGGTCCGCTTCCGCTACCGGTTCCGTGGCTTTGTCGGGCGGCTGCTCCTCTTTGCTTATCTGACGCCCAGTTCGCTGCTGTTCATCCCGCTCTCGATCGTCATGGCGCAACTGCGCCTCGGCAATTCGCTGTTCGGCCTGATCATGGTCTACCTGACCTTCTCGCTGCCGCTCTCGACCTGGCTGTTGCAGGGCTATTTTCGCGGCGTGCCCCGCGAGGTCGAGGAGCAGGGCATGATCGATGGGCTGACGCGGCTCGGGGTGCTGTTCCGCATCGTTTTGCCGCTCTCGGCGCCGGGCATTGCCGCGGTCGCCATCTTCACCTTCACCGGCGCCTGGAACGAACTGCTGCTGGCCCTGGTGCTCATTACCTCAGAGTCCCAGCGCACCGCGCCGCTGGCGCTCAACTACCTCATCACCAGCGACGTGCTGCCCTGGGGACCGCTGATGGCCGGCGCGGTGATCTCCTCGCTGCCGTTGATGATCCTCTACTTCGTGGCACAACGCTTCATGGTTGCGGGCCTGGCCGATGGTTCGGTCAAGGGCTGACGGATACTTCAATAAATCAGGGACAAACGAACATGGCGATCCGAGTTGCAGTTGGGCAGTTTCACGATCTGAGCGAGGAGCGCCTGCGCTTTGCCGCCCAGATCGGCGCGACGGGGCTGCAGATGAACAACCCCACCCTGCCGGGCGATACCCGCTGGGAGCAAGCCGATGTGCGCGCTTTGGTCGATCAGGTCGAGGCCGCGGGCCTCACCTTCGAGGCGATCGAAAACGTCCCCACCCATTTCTATCACAAGGCGATGATGGGTCTCGATGGCCGCGACGAGCAGATCGAGAACTACCAGGCCACCATCCGCGCCGTTGCCCGCGCCGGCATTCCGGTGCTGGGCCTGCATTTCATGCCCAATTCGGTCTGGACCACCGATCGTTCGGGCCAGACCCGCGGCGGGGCGACTGCCAGGCAGTTCGACATGGCCGTCGTCGAAGCCAATATCGACAATCTGGAAACGCTGCGCTCTTTCATGCCGACGACGCTTGGCCGGGCCTCCTCAATGCCTCTATTTGGCAAGGACGGCCCGGTGATCACCGAAGACCAGATGTGGAGCAATTACACCTATTTCATGAACGCGGTGCTGCCGGTCGCCGAGCAGGAGGGGCTCAAGCTGGCGCTGCACCCCGACGATCCCCCGGTACCCATGCTCGGTGGCGTGGCGCGGTTGTTCTACAAGCCGGAGAATTTCAAGAAGGCCTATGACCTGGTCGGCGGCTCCGAAAGCTGGGCGCTGGACCTCTGTCTCGGCTGCTGTTCGGAAATGCCCGGCGGCAAGGCCAATGTCACCGAGATGATCGATTTTTTTGCCCCCAAGGGCCGCATTTCCTACATCCATTTCCGCGACGTGCAGGGCTCGGTGCCCAACTTCACCGAGTGCTTCATCGGCGATGGCAATTTCGATCCCGCCGAGGTCATTGTCCAATTGTCGAGGCTCGGCTTTGACGGCTTCCTGCTCGACGATCATGTGCCCAAGCTGGATGGCGACAGCGACTGGAACCATCGCGGCCGCTCCCACGCCATCGGCTACATGCAGGGCCTGATCCGCATGGCCGAATTCCTCAAGGCCGCCTAAGCTGCGATCGGTCCGCGCGTCGGCGCGGGCCGTTCACCCAAGATCATCTGGAGTTCGTATGCCCTCAGTTCTGTTCTATGTCGGCGGCGTCAATCGCGGCATCGGCTATGTCGCCAACCCCGCCGCCAAAGGCATCGCCGCCTTCCGGCTCGATCTCGACACCGGCGCCGCCGCGCCGCTCGCGGTGACCGAGGGCATCGACAACCCAACCTTCCTCGAAGTATCGAGAGACGGCAAATCGCTCGCCGCCGTCAGTGAAGTGTCCGGCTGGAACGAAGGCCTCGTCACTAGCTACGCCATCGATGCCGATACCGGCGCTTTGCAATACCTCGCCAAACAACCCACGCGCGGCGATTACACGGCCCATCTGGGCCACGACCACTCCGGTCGCTTCGTCGGCATCGCCAATTACGGCGGCTTGCCGATCAGCGCCAAGCCGAACAAATCCATCGCCATCTATCCCCGCGCCGCCGACGGCACGCTGGGCTCTCTCGTGTCCGAAGCCACCCACACCGGACTTGGGCCCGATGCCGCGCGGCAGGAGCGCCCCCACGCCCACTGCATCCGCTGGACCGCAGACAATAAATTCGTCGTCGTCGCCGATCTCGGCATCGACAAGCTGCTGGTCTACCGCTTCGATGCGCAGACCGGCGCCGTGACGCCCCATGGCGAAACCGTCTTGCCGCCGGGCTCGGGCCCGCGCCATTTCCGTTTTCACCCTACATTGCCCTACGTCTATCTCGTCAATGAGCTGACCTGCACCCTGGCCACTCTCGCCTTCGACGCCGATGCCGGCAGCTTCACCCTGCTGGCGCTTGCATCGACCCTGCCGCCCGGCGAGCATGCCGGTGTTTCCTGTTCAGCCGTGGATCTTGCGGCCGGTGGCCGCCACCTCTATGTCGGCAATCGCGGCCACGACAGCGTCGCGGGCTTTGCCATCGACCAGTCCACCGGCATTGCCGGCTTTATCGGCACCACGCCCTGCGGCGGTAATATCCCGCGCGATTTTGCCTTCGATCCGACCGGCACCGTTCTTGCCGTCGCCAATCAGGAAAGCGATCGCATCGACCTGTTCCGCTACCGGCCCGAGACCGGTGCCCTGGCGCCATTCGGCACGCCGATCCCCACCGGCTCCCCTACCGCTGTCGCCTTTCATCCCCAGCTTCGTTGAGCCCGCCATGAAGATCACTGCCATTCTGCCGTTTCCGGTCTGGGTTGGCCATCGCAACCAGCTCATCGTCAAGATCGAGACCGACCAGGGCATTCATGGCTGGGGCGAAAGCGGGCTGTCGGGTCGCGAGAAGGCCGTCGTTGGAGCCCTCGAGCACTATCGCGAGTTTCTCCTCGGCCGCGATCCCATGGCGATCGGCGCCATCTGGCAGGAACTCTATCGCAGCCAGTATTTCGAGGGCGGCCGGGTATTGCTCGCCGCCCAATCGGCGATCGACATCGCCTTGCACGACATCAAGGGCAAGGCCCTGGGCGTCCCCGTCTATCAGTTGCTCGGCGGCAAGCACCGCGACCACATTCCCACCTTCGCTTCCACCCCCAGCATCACCGGGCCCGAAACCCTCGAAGCCGCCCAGGCGCTGATCGAGCGGGGCTGGTCGACCATCCGCTTTTTCCCCGCCGCCTGGGACAATGGCAATGGCGTGTTCGAGCCGCGCCAATCCATCGGTCAAACCGCCCGCTTCCTCGCCAAGGCCCGCGAGACCCTTGGCGACGAGGTCGTCCTCGGCATCGATTACCACCATCGCCTGTCGGTGGCCGAGGCTGCCAGCTTCTGCCAGAAAATGCCGTCCGGCACGCTGGATTTCCTCGAAGAGCCCATCCGCGACGAAACGCCCGAAGCCTACCAAGCCCTGCGCCGGATGACCGACGTGCCCTTCGCCATCGGCGAGGAATTCGCCAGCAAATGGCAGTTCCTGCCCTACATCGAGCGCGACATCCACCAGTTCAACCGCCTCGACATCTGCAATGTCGGCGGCTTCACCGAAGCCATGAAAGTCGCCGGCTGGAGCGAAGCCCATTACGTCGACATGATGCCCCACAATCCCTTGGGTCCCATCTGCACCGCCGCGACCATCCACTTTTCCGCCGCCGTCCCCAATTTCTTCGCGCTCGAAACCCGTGCCAACCCCACCGATCTCTATTCCGGTACGCCCACCGCCGAGCTGTTTCCGCAAATGCCCATGCTCGATGGCGCCGTCTTTCAGGTGCCCGATGGCCCCGGTCTTGGCATCGACGTCAACGAGGCCATGCTGAACCAGGCCAGCTTCAAGTTCTGGGAAGCGCCGCACCTGCGCCGCCACGATGGCTCGGTGACCAATTGGTAGCCCGCAAGAAAGCTTTGACTATGAAACTCGGCCTGGAGCTGGCTTTGATCCTGTCCTCCACGCTCGCTCCGGCGCTGGCGCAGGATACCCCTGCAGCCGTGGTCGCCGGCACCGTGCCGTTTGAAATGCAGGTGCTAACGACCGGTCTCGAAGGCCCCTGGGAGCTGACCTGGGGTCCCGACGACCAGCTCTGGGTCACCGAGCGCACCGCCGGCCGCATCGATCGCATCGATCCCGCCACCGGCAGCAAGACCACGCTGATCGACCTTGCCGAGGTCTATGCCCCCGGCGGTCAGGACGGCCTTCTGGGCCTGGCGCTCCACCCCGATCTGCTCCGGGGCACCGGCAACGACTACGTTTACGCAGCCTATACCTATATCGACGAGGCGCGCGGCGCTGACCCCGTGGTCACCGATCCGCAGAGCCCCTATCGTTTCCTCTACACCAAGATCGTTCGCCTCACCTACGATCCCGCCACCAACACATTGGGCGATCCGCTCGAGCTGATCGCCGGCCTGCCCGCCAGCAACGATCACAATTCGGGCCGCCTCAAGATCGGCCCGGACGCCAGGCTCTATTATACCATCGGCGATGGCGGCAAGGACCAGCTCGGCAACTGGTGCATCCCCATCGAGGCCCAGCGCCTGCCCACGCCCGACGAACTGGCAGCCAACGATTTCATCGCCTATCAGGGCAAGTCGCTGCGCCTCAACCTCGATGGCACCATCCCGGCCGACAATCCGTCTATCGATGGCGTTGTCAGCCACGTCTTCACCTATGGCCACCGCAATATGCAGGGCATCGATTTCGCCCCGGACGGCACGCTTTACGCGTCCGAACAGGGTCCCAAGACCGACGACGAGGTCAATATCCTGGTGCACGGCGGCAATTTCGGCTGGCCCCATGTCGCCGGCTTCCGCGATGACCAGGCCTATCAATATGCCCGCTGGAAAGATGCCGCCACGCCCTGCGAGCAGCTCGAATTTTCCGACATCACCATCGATCCAAGTGTTCCCGTGGAAAACGAAACCGCCTGGACCCCGCCCATGCAGGACCCCCTGGCGACACTGTTCACCGTCCCCGGCGATTGGGATTTTACCGATCCGGTCTGCCAGGGCATCGATTTCATCTGCTGGCCGACCGTCGCCGCCTCCAGCATCGAGGCTTATATGCCCGAGGGCGGCGGTATTCCCGGCTGGGACAAGTCCCTGCTCGTCACCACGCTCAAGCGCGGCTCGATCTACCGCCTGCCGCTCGCCCCCGACGGCAAATCCCTGCGCGGCCCGATCGAGCGCTACTTCCAGTCGGAAGACCGCTTCCGCGACATGGCCCTGAGCCCCGATAGCCAGACGCTCTACGTGGCGACTGATCCCGGCGGCCTTGCCGAAGCCATTGCCGGCGGCACCACCACCACGATGCAGCATCCCGGCGCGATCCTGGCCTTCACCTACGCCGCCAACGCCACCTCGGCCAGCACCCCGGCGCCCGATGCGATGGCGCCGCCATCTGGCGATACGGTTGCCGCCGCTGGCCTGCCTCCTACCTTCACCGCCGCCCAGGCCGAGCGCGGCAAGACCGCCTACAGCGCCAACTGCGTTTCCTGCCATGGCCAGAACCTGGTCAGCGCCACCTATGGCACCCCTCTGGCCGGTCCCTACTTTGCCGCGCAGTGGAACGGCAAATCGGTCGGCGATCTCTACCGCAAGGCGCACGACACCATGCCCCCCTCGCGTCCCGGCACCCTGCCGGCCGCCGCCTATGCCGATATGCTGGCCTATATCCTGGCCACCAACGGCCTTGCCGCCGGCGACACCGAACTGCCACCCGACCCCAGCGCTCTCGACGCCATGACCATAACCGTGGATGCCGCGCCATGACCTCGCACGACCTCGTCTGGGATCATGGCGAGGCCACCGTGCTGTCTACCGCCGCCATGCTGGCCGAGTGCCGCTTCGATCTGCCCGCTGGACCGTTTCGCCCCTTCGCCAAAGCCCCCTGGATGGGCACGATTGACGATCCCGCCATCATTGGGCATTTGCGCGAACTGGGCGGCGATTTCGTCTGCGTGCCGATGGGCGCCGGTGGTCATACCGGCCCCATGCCCGCCGATTGGCAGGATCTGCCCAATTCCCCCGCTGCCTTGCCCATCCACGGTCCCGCCGGCGACGCCGAATGGACCATCACCAATGCTGGCCCGGCCGCGATCACGCTGGCGCTCGATTATGCGGAACCCTCGCCGGTCCGGCGGCTCGAACGCACGATAGCGGTTCGCCGCGATGCGCCGGCGCTCGATTTGACCCTGACGATCCATGCCCGCCGGCAGAGCGCCATCTCGGTCGGCCTGCATCCCATCTTGCGCCTGCCCGAAACCCTCGGCCGGCTCGAACTGGCCGCCGAATTCGGCTTCGGCCTGGTTCACCCGACCCAGGCCGTCTCGGCCCGCGACCAGGAATTCGCCAGGCTTTCGGCCGTTGTGCAGGCGGCCGGCACGCTTGACCTGAGCCATGTTCCGCTGCCCCTTGCCAATCTTAATGTCCAGCTTTGCGGCATGCGCGGACCGCTCACCGCAACCTATCTCGATGAAGGGTGCGGCGTGGTGCTGGATTGGGACCGCACCCTGCTGCCGTCGCTGCAGATCTGGCACACCGATCGCGGCATCGCCGGCAAACCCTGGAACAACCTGTATCGCGGCCTTGGCCTCGAGCCGATCGCCGCAGCCTTCGATCTGAACGACGCCGTCTCGACCGGCCCCAACCCGATCAACCGGCGCGGTGTCCCCACCGCTATCGCTATCCATCCCGCCCTGCCCACCGTGATCGGCTACAGTGTTGCGGCATTTTCCAGTTGAAGGAGACTATGGCGATCACTTTCGCTCGCATTACCCGGCAGATTGGCAACGATATAATTTCGCGCGTTGACTCGGGGTATCGCCGCGTCTAATCATTGATGCCATAATAATAAAACCGGGTTGTCACGCTGGTGCTGACAACACTGGTTCTAAAGAGCACCGGGTCGATGCCGACGAGGGGAAACATCTCGCGGCGGTTGGCGATGAGGATGTTGTTTTGATCGCGTCGATGATTGCGCTGACGAACCCGTGTTCGCAGGTCGCTATGTCGTGGACTTCGAAAAATCGAAAAACAACAACAATCCGGCGCGTGTTCATGGCTGTCTGTCTTGCCATGGCCGCGCCCTCGGGAGTGAAATCCGGGCCGCCGTCAGGGCCTGGAGCAGGGGAGGTGGCAGGCTTCGCACGGGCAATGATGGTCTAGAAAAATCGACGCGCCAAGCGTCTTGGTCCCCATGACAGACAAAGGGAGAGAGCTGTCACATGGTTAAACACACACTCGCTGCAGCAATAGCGTCGCTGACGCTGGCCTTCGCGCCGGTTGCGGCCCTTGCTCAGGATGCCGCGCCCGTCGCCGCGTCCGATATCGTGCCTGCCGCCGCGCTGGCGGACGTGCCGCGCAACCAGACCGTTATCCTGGGCTGGGGCGTTGCCGGGGGCTCGTCCATCGGCACCACCAATCCGTGGGTGCTGCCCGGCTATACCCATCAGGAAGGCAACAACCTGATGTGGGAGCCGCTCATGTATTTCGGCATCTACAAGAACGAGTTCATTCCATGGCTGGCCGACAGCATGGACTATACCGACGACACCTTCACCGCGCTCGTCATCAAGCTCAACGCCGATGCCAAATGGTCCGACGGCACGGCCGTCACCGCCAAGGACGTGGTCTATACCTTCGAAGGCCAGATCAAATACGAAACCCTGCCCTACCACACCCAGTTCGCCGACCTGGTTGAAAGCGTCACCGCCACCGACGATCTGACCGTGGAGGTCAAGTTCAAGGCGCCCTCGCCGCGCTTTAAGTTCGAAGTGCTGACCGAAAAATTCGATACCGGCATCCCCATCGTGCCCGAAGGCTATCTGGCCGGCCAGGCCGACCCGACCAAGGCGCCCGGCCGCAACGATATCCCCCATTCGGGTCCCTTCGATATCGTGGCCTGGAACACCAACCAGAAGATTTTCAATCTGCGCGAAGACTGGTGGGCCGTCAAAGCGGGCCGCATCGCCCTGCCGGCGGTCAAGCGCGTGGTGGTGGTCAACATCCTCAACCAGCCTGTCGATACCGTCGCCCAGCGCGTGGTCAACAACGAGTTCGATTCCTCGGTGGACATGCGCGCCCAGATCATCGGCAATATCCTGCAGCAAAATCCTGAAGTGCAGTCCTGGACCGGTACCGAGTCGCCCTATGGCTATCTCGACTGGTGGCCCAATTCGCTGTGGATGAACGACGGTCTCGCGCCCTACAGCGATCCCAACGTGCGCAAGGCCATCAGCCTGGCCATCAACCGCGACCAGATCAACGAAGTGCTTTACGAAGGCGCCAAGATCGCCACCATCTATCCGTTCCCGCTCTACCCGAACCTGCAGGCCTTTGCCGACTCGCCCGAGGTCAAGGCCGAGGAAGCCAAGTACGAGCCCGGCAAGTACGACCTGGAAGAAAGCGCCAGGCTGATGACCGAGGCGGGCTTTGCCCTCAATGGCGACGGCTTGTGGGAAAAGGACGGCCAGACGTTCGACGCCACCATCCAGGCCTTTGAAAGCATCCATGGCGACATCGCCCCGGTGCTGGCCGAAATGCTGCGCCAGGCTGGTTTTGATGCCAACGTGAACTTCGGCACCGATGCCTATCAGAACATGGTGGACGGCAAGGCCGGTCTCTACATGTTCGGCCATGGCGCCTCGCTGTTCGATCCCTTCGAAGCGCTCAACCTGTTCCACGGCAAATACAGCAGTGCCATTGGTTCGGGCGCCGGCAATAACCGGTTCTCGCGCTACTCCAACCCCGAATATGATGCTGTGCTGGACGGTATCGCTCAACTCGACTCCAGCGATCCCAAGTTCATCACCGGCGCGGCTCAGGCCTTGGGGATCTACTGGCGCGATACCATCGACGTCCCGGTCATCCAGTGGCTGCACCGCATCCCCTACAACAACCACTATTGGAAGAACTGGCCGTCTTCGACCAATGTCGGCCTGGGCACCAACGGCGCCTTCTGGGCCCATACCGGCA
Organism: uncultured Devosia sp.; assembly: GCF_964244875.1. Classification (NCBI taxonomy): domain Bacteria; kingdom Pseudomonadati; phylum Pseudomonadota; class Alphaproteobacteria; order Hyphomicrobiales; family Devosiaceae; genus Devosia; species uncultured Devosia sp. The sequence continues at coordinate 39,869 of NZ_CAXTKA010000010.1, read as the reverse complement.
TGCTGGTGATTGCCGGGCTGCAGCCTTCCGGCGCCCAGTAAGCGCTTCGGGGTGCGCGTTCCGGCGCGCACCTTCCTTGCCGGCCAAGACCTATCGGGAAATAGTCCATTGAACCTCAAGATCGTCGTCAAGCGTCTCCTGTTTTTCGTTCTCGTTGTCTGGGCCGCGTCCACCATCGTCTTTTTCATCCCGCGCCTGTCCTCGCGCAACGCCATTCGCGAGCGTTTCGGCGAACTGGCCCGCACCGGCGGATTTTCCCCCGGCGACATCGAAAAAATGATTGCCTCCATGCAGCAGCAATTTGGCCTCGATAGGCCGTTGCTCGAGCAATACTGGCAATACCTCGGCAACATCGTCCGGCTGGATTTCGGTTACTCGCTGAGCAAATATCCAACCACCGCCACCGAAGTGATCGCCCAGGCCTTGCCCTGGACCATCGGCCTGTTGCTGGTCACCACCGTTCTGAGCTTCGTCATCGGCACACTGCTCGGCGCCGTCGCCGCCTGGCCCAAGGCGCCGGGTTGGCTGCGCTCGCTGGCCACCCCGTTCATCCTTTTGACCGGCGTGCCCCCGGTGATCATGGGTATCCTTCTGCTGTTCTTCATCGGCTTCCGCCTCAAATGGCTGCCGCTGGGCGGCGCCTATTCGGCCGGCATCGTGCCGACCTGGTCGTGGTCGTTTTTCTTCGATTTGATGGAGCATCAGATCCTGCCCGCTCTGGCGCTGATCTTCGGCTCCGTCGGTGGCTGGGTGCTGTCCATGCGCGGCATGGGCATCACCATCCAGGGCGAGGACTATGTCAATTTTGCCGAACACAAGGGGCTGACCGGGCGGCGCATCTTCCGCGATTATTACTTGCGCAATGCGCTTTTGCCGCAGGTGACCGGGCTGGCCCTGGCGCTGGGAACCGTCGTCACCTCGGCCGTGATCGTCGAAGGCATATTCGGCCTGCCCGGCATCGGCACGGCGCTGAACCTGGCCATCCGCGCCAACGACTTTCCCGTGATCTACGGCATCGTCATTTTCATAACCATCGCCATCGCGGCGCTGATGACGATCCTCGAATTCGTCTATCCGCTGCTCGATCCGCGTATTCGCGCGAACTAGGAGCACATCGTGGCAAACATCACCATGGCATCCGAAGCCCAGACCATCCAGCAGCCGGGCAAGATCGTGCTGTTCTTCCGCTACCTGCGCCGCAACAAGGGCCTGGCGCTCGGCGTCATCATCCTGGTCGCGCTGACCCTGTTTACCGTGATCGGACTTCTCACCGTCAATCCCAAGCATGCCTATCCGCTCTCGGCGGCGCTCAAGCAGGCGCCCAGCCTCAAATATCCCTTCGGCACCGATTTCTTTGGCCGCAACCTGCTGGCGGCCATGGTCGTGGGCATGTGGCAGACCGCCTTCATCGGGCTGCTTGCCGGCGGGATCGGCACGCTGGTCGGCGTCGTCCTGGGCTTCACCTCGGCCTATTTCGGCGGCTGGATCGACTCCGCCATTCGCACCATCTGCCAGATACTGACGCCCATTCCCGTGCTGCTGATCCAGGTCGTGGTCGCCGGTTCGCTCGACAAGCGCGATGTGACCATCTTCACCATGGCCATCATCGTGGCCATGCTGGCCTGGATGGGTCCCACCCTGGTGATCCGCGCCCAGGTCATGACCATGAAGGAGCGCCAGTTCGTGGCCGTCGCCAAGCTGTCGGGTGTCGGGGACATGGGCATCATCTTCCGCGAAATCCTGCCCAACCTCCTGCCCTTCATCGCCGCCGCCTTCGTGGGCCAGGTGTTCGCGGCGGTGTTTGCCTCCTTCTACCTGGCCGTTCTGGGCCTCGGCCCGCTGCGCGAACCGCTCTTGGGCAACATCATCTGGGCTGCCCAGAGCCAGGGCGCCTTTTTCAACGGCTGGTGGTGGTGGCCCCTGGAGCCCGCCTTCGCCATGATCCTGATCCTGGGCGCGCTGGCCCTGGTCAATATGGGTCTGGACGAACTCGCCAATCCCCGCGTACGCAGGTCGGAATAATCATCATGATGGATACAACCGCCACCGGCCCCCAGGTCGGCTCGCGCAACGCCACCGCCGCCTATGACGCGGCGGGCGCCCGATCGGTGCTGCAGGTGCAAGGCCTTGAGGTCACCTACTATACCGACCTGGGCCGCGCCAAGGCGCTCGACGATGTCAGCTTCACCCTGGGCGCCGGCGAAAAGCTGGGCATGGTGGGCGAATCGGGCTCCGGCAAGAGCACCATGGCCCTGGCCATGATGCGCATGATCAAGCCGCCCGGGCGCATCGAAGGCGGCAGCGTCACCGTCGACGGCACCAATCTGATGGCCCTCGATGACAATGCCATGCGCAGCGCCCGGCTCGACAAGATCGCCTATATCCCCCAGGGCGCGATGAATTCGCTCAACCCGGTCATGCGCATCGGCGCCCAGATGGTCGATGCCATCAAGTCCCACATGCCGCGCGAAGCCCGTTCCGCCATCATGGACCGCTGCATGCACGCGCTGCGCTCCGTCGATCTCGATCCGGGCGTGTTCCGCATGTATGCCCATGAATTGAGCGGCGGCATGAAGCAGCGCGTCTGCATCGCCATCGGCATCCTGCTCGAGCCCAAGGTCATCATCGCCGACGAGCCCACCAGCGCGCTCGACGTCGTCACCCAGCGCCAGGTGATGGAAACCATCGACCGCGTGCAGGACCAGATCAACGCCGCCGTCATCCTGATCGGCCACGACATGGGCCTGATGGCCCAGTTCGTCGACAAGGTCGCGGTCATGTATGCCGGCCGCCTGGTCGAGGTCGCCACCGTGCGCGAAATGTTCACCGATCCCAAGCATCCCTATTCGCAGGCCCTGATTTCAAGCCTCCCCAATCTCGACAACAAGGGCGTGTTCCGCGGCATTCCGGGCCTTGCGCCCTCCCTGCTGCGCCTGCCGAGCGGCTGTGCCTTTCACCCGCGCTGCCCCCATGCCGAGGAACTGCAACGCACCGTCAGGCCCGAAGCGGTTACGCTTGCCGGCGGCCGCAGCGTCACCTGCCACCTCTATGCCGAGGAGAGCCGGCGCCATGGCTAACCTGCTCGAACTGAAAAACGTCTCCAAGGTCTATCAGCGCGGCATCATCAGCCCCCATGCCAATGTCGCCCTGCGCGATATCTCGCTGACCCTCAATGAAAACGAGCCCACCATCATGACCGTGGCCGGCGAAAGCGGCAGCGGCAAGACCACGCTGGCCATGCTGCTGCTGGGCTTCATCACTGCCACCACCGGGGAAATCCTTTACAAGGGCAAGAACATCGCCGGTCTGGTCGGCAAGGACCGCCTGGCCTATCGCCGCGAAGTGCAGGCCGTGTTCCAGGACCCCTTTGCGGTGTTCAACCCGTTCTACACCGTCGATCACCTGCTCACCGTGCCGATCAAGCGCTTCAAGCTGGCCCGCAGCAAGGCCGACGCGCGTCACCGCATGGAAGAGGCGCTGACCGCCGTCGGCCTGCGCCCCGAGGACATCCTAGGCCGCTTTCCCCACCAGCTTTCGGGCGGCCAGCGCCAGCGCATCAACGTCGCCCGCGCGCTGCTGCTCAAGCCCCGCCTGCTGATCGCCGACGAGCCGGTCTCCATGGTGGATGCCTCGCTGCGCGCCAATATCCTGGAAACCCTGCGCAATCTGCAGCGCGACCATGGCGTGTCCATCATCTATATCACCCACGATCTGACCACCGCCTACCATATCGCCAAATCCATCATCGTGCTCTATCGCGGCGGGGTGATGGAAGCCGGCGATGTCGATGCGGTGATCAAGTCGCCCCAGCACCCCTATACGCGGCTCCTGGTGGATTCGATCCCCTGGCCCAATCTCGACCAGCGCTGGGGCGAACATTCCATCATGGCGCGCGAAGCCGGCAGCGCCAGCACCGGCTGTCCCTTCCGCTCGCGCTGTCCCCAGGCCATGCCGGTCTGCCAGACGCGCCCACCCTTGTTCCAGATCAATCCCCGCCAGGCCGCCGCCTGCTATTTGCACGACAAGCAGCCCCAGATCGTGGCGGAACGGCTTTCCGAACTTCTGCCGGTCTGATTCAATGGACCGGTCTTTGCGTCGGCCCCCGGCGGCTGCACGCGCCATTGTTATTGAGTGAGGTTTCATGCTCGAGATTGCCGAATTCATTTCCCCTACGCCCACCCCGGTCTGGAAGCTTGCCCGGCAGGCAGGCGTCGACCTGGCGGTGGGCGGCCTGCCGTTCGATACCCTGCGGCCCGGCGAACAGCTGGGCGATCTGGCCCCGCTCGAGCGCATGAAGCAGGTCTATGACGAGGCCGGCTTCAAGCTCGTCGTCATCGAGGCGCGTCCCCCCCTCAACAAGGCCAAGCGCGGCCTGCCTGGGCGCGACGCGGAGATCGCCGTCGTCTGCGAGCTGCTGCAAAGCATGGGCCGGCTCGGCATTCCCGTCTGGTGCTACGAATGGATGACCGATTTCAACTGGGTCCGCACCAATATGGCGACGCCCTCCCGCGGTGGCTCGGTGGTCACCAGCTTTGATCTCGATGACGTGCCCGCCGATCTCACCACCCAGCCTCCCATCGACGAGGCGGCGCTGTGGACCAATCTCGAATACTTCCTCAAAAAAGTGCTGCCCGTTGCCGAACAGGCCGGCGTCAAGCTCTCCATGCACCCCGACGATCCCCCGCTTTCGCCCATTCGTGGCGTCGGCCGCATCATGCGCTCGATCGAGAATTATCAGCGCCTTCTGGACCTGGCGCCCAGCCCGATGAACACCATCACCATGTGCCAGGGCAATTTCACCCTGATGACCGACGATCTGCCGCGCGAAATCCGCAAGTTCGGCAAAGCCATCTCCTTTATCCACTTCCGCGACGTGCGCGGCGTGCCGGAAAAATTCGAGGAAACCTGGCACGACGCCGGCAAGACCGACATGCTGGCCTGCATGAAGGCCTATCGCGATATCGGCTTCGATGGCGTCCTGCGCCCCGATCACGTGCCCACCGTCGAGGGCGACAGCAACGCCAATGCCGGCTACTCCGCTTTCGGCCGGCTCTACGCCATCGGCTATATTCGCGGCCTGCAGCAAGCCGTTTACGAGGGGGCCGCGGCATGAGAATAGCGCTGACCGGCGCCAGCGGCCGCATTGGCCGCGGCATCACCACCCTGGCCTTGGCGGAGGGGCACAGCCTGGTCGGCATCGACCGGGTTCCCGCCCCGCCGGACCTGCCCGCCGGCGTCGATTTCATCCAGGCCGAAATGGCCGACTACGACGCCCTGGTCGCAGCCTTTGCCGGCTGCGACGCCGTGATCCACATGGCCGCCATCCCCTCGCCGGGCCGGCATCCCGACCATGTCGTGCACAACAACAATGTGGTGGGCAGCTACAATGCCCTGCGCGCCGCTGCCGAAAACGGCATCCTGCGCATCTGCCAGGCCTCCAGCGTCAACGCCATCGGCCACGCCTATAGCCGCCGCCCGCGCTATGATTTCTTCCCCTTGAACGAAACCCACCCCAATTACAGCGAAGATCCCTATAGCCTCTCCAAATGGATCTGCGAGCAGCAGGCCGATAGCTTCGTGCGCCGCTATGACGGCACCGCGATTGCCAGCATGCGCTTTCACTATGTGGTGCCCGACAGGGCGATGGCGGTGGCCGTCTATCCGGCCGAAGGCCCCAATGTCGACAAGCACCTCTGGGCCTGGACCAATCTCAATGCCGCCGCGGACGCTTGCCTGCGCAGCGTCACCCAGCCCTTGGTTGGCCACGAGGCGTTTTACATCGTCTCCCCGACCACCACGGTGGAAGTGCCCAGCCTGACCCTTGCCGCCCGCTATTTCCCCGATATTCCCATCATCGGGGATCTGAGCGGCCTGCGCAGCTTTTTCAGCACCGCCAAGGCCGAGCGCCTGCTCGGCTGGAACCACGACGCGGCGATGGCGTCCGGCGCGGTTATGGCCGGCTTGGACGTCGGGGCCTGACGCGCCCTCACGCCGCTGAAATCCTCGCCCCTACCTTGGGAGCGGCGATCGAGCCGCGCTCGATCAGGGGGCACTCCACCTTGATCTTTTGCGTGCGCCGCTGCGCTGAAAGCCCGGCATTGTGGTCCATCAGCGCCCCCACCGCCCAGCGCGCCATTTCGTCATGCGGCAACACCACGGTGGAGAGCGGCGGCACCAGGTAAAGCGCCAGGTCCTCGTCGTCGAACCCCACGATCGACATATCCCCCGGCACGCTCAGTCCCCGGCTGCGCACCGCATCATAGGCGCCCATCGCCATGCGGTCGTTGAAGCAAAAGATCGCCGTGGGCGGATGGTCCATGTCCAGCAGCTGCTCGGTCAATGCGCGCCCCCCATCCACGGTCCAGCCGCCGGTCAGCACCAGCTCGTCCTCGATCGGCACGTCCCAGGTCGTCAGCGCCTGCCGGTAACCCTGTTCGCGCTCGCGCGCCGCATCGATCCAGTCCTCGCCCTTGAGATGGGCAATCCGGCGGTGTCCCGCCTTGAGCAGGGCGGCGGTCGCCGCATGCCCGCCCGCCACATCGCCGGGTACCACCGACAGATGCCGGCGCCGGGCCTCATAGCAATTGAGCAATATGGTCGGAACACCATCCAGGCGATCGGGCGCGTCCAGCTGGCGCGTGACCAGCGAGGCATAGAGCACCCCGATGATGTCGTGCTGCAACAGCATGTCGAGCGCTGCCGCTTCGATCTTGGGATCGCCGCGTGTACAGAACGTGGCGATCACCACATCCTGCAGGGCCGCCTCGTCGCGCGCCCCTTCCAGAAACTGCGATGCGAACGGGGTGGTGCTCACCTCATCGATGATCAGCCCGATCACCCGGACGCGATCCTCGGGCACCCGATGCTGGTGCCCCTTGCGGTAGCCCAGCGCCTCGGCCGCTTCGATCACGCGAACCCGTGTCGCCTCCGAAACCCGCGCATTGGGCGCCCCGTTGAGCACCAGTGATACCGTCGCCTGCGACACGCCGCAGAGTTTGGCGATATCGATCATGGTGGCGCGTTTGCTCACATCATCCCCGTCCGGTGACACCGCACTCATGCTGCTCCGATCCAGTTACAGGACCGTCCCCCCTGGCACAAGTTGGGCGCATTCTGCGCTTGCCAACCATCCCTTGGTGCCGTAACACTGATAATAATATAACTAATAAAATAACCCAAGGGGGGAATCGAGATGATGGCGGACAGCACGCTTTCGCGCGCCGACACCGGGGCAAGCCTGCGCCAGACCATGTCGCTGGATGGTGCCTGGCAGTTCCGCCTTGAGGGTCGCGGCGACTGGCGCACCGCCACCGTGCCATCCCCCTGGCAGTCCGAATTCGCCGATCTGCGCGACGCTTCGGGCACCGCCACCTATAGGCGCAGCTTCGATCTTCCCGCTGACTGGCAGGATCGTGCCGTTTCGCTCAAATTCGGCGCCGTCAATTACTACGCCGAAGTGCTTTTGAACGGTGAGCGCCTGGGCGATCACGAGGGCGGCTACCTGCCGTTTTCCTTCGTGCTGCCGCCGGCAGTGCTCCAGGCGCACAACGAGATCGAGGTCCGCGCCATTCTGCCCACCGCGGACCGGACGGCCTATCCGCTGTTTCCGTTCGCCGAAATTCCCCATGGCAAGCAGAGCTGGTACGGCCCGCTTGGCGGGATCTGGCAATCGGTGGAACTGGAGGCCCATGACGCGCGCCATATCGAGCATGTCACCGTCACGCCCGATCTGGCCTCCGGCGAGGTCGTCTTCGCGCTCGAGCTGTCTCCCGCGGCCAAGGATTGCGCGCTGAGCGTACTCATCCACGCTCCCGACGGCACCACGGCGGCGAGCGGGCAGGGCACGGAAGGCTCCGTTTCGGCAACGGTCTCGTCGGTGGTGCCGTGGTCGCCCGACGCCCCCAATCTCTACACCGCCGAAATCGCGCTTGTGGCCGATGGCGTTGCCATCGATGCCGTCTCGGTGGTTTTCGGCTTCCGCACCATCGAAACGCGCGACGGCAAGCTCTGGCTCAATGGCCAGCCGCTCTACCTCCGCGCTGCGCTCGATCAGGATTATTATCCCGAGGGGATCTGCACCCCGCCATCCGTCGAATTCCTCGAGGATCAGGTGCGCAAGGCCAAGGCGCTCGGCCTCAACATGCTGCGCACCCATATCAAGGTGCCCGATCCGCGCTATATCGAGGTCGCCGACCGCTTGGGCCTGCTGCTCTGGACCGAAATCCCCAATGTGCAGACCTTCACCGCTGCGTCGGCCCAGCGCCTGCGCGACACCATGGCGGGCATCTTGCGCCGCGACGGCAATCATCCCTCCATTATCGCCTGGACCATCATCAACGAGGATTGGGGCACGCGGCTGGTCGAAAATGCCGATCATCGCCAGTGGCTCAAGGACACCTATGACTGGCTGAAGCAACTGGATCCGAGCCGGCTCGTCTCCGACAATTCGGCCTGTTTCCCCAATTTCCACGTCAAGTCCGACCTCAACGATTACCATTACTATCGTTCGGTCCCCGAGCGCCGCGAGGAGTGGGACGATCTGACCGAGCAATTCGCCAACAGCGCGGCCTGGACCTATTCCAGCCTGGGCGATGCCGAATGGCGCGGCGACGAGCCGCTGATCGTGTCCGAATTCGGCGTCTGGGGCCTGCCCGACCCGGCCAAGGTCCTGCTCCAGGACGGCACCGAGCCGTTCTGGATGGAAACCGGTGACACCTGGGGGCAGGGTGTCGCCGTGCCGCACGGCATCCAGAGCCGCTTTGCCGCGCTGCATCTCGATACCGTGTTCACCGATTTCACCGCCTTCATCGAAGCGGCGCAATGGTACCAGTTCGCCAACCTCAAATACCAGATCGAGGTGATGCGCGCCTATCCCGCCATCGTCGGCTACGTCATCACCGAATTTACCGACGTGCACTGGGAGGCCAATGGCCTTTTGGACATCAACCGCAATCCGCGCGTGTTCCATGACCGGTTCGCCAGCGTCAACACCGATATTGTCATCATCGCGCGCCCGGCCTCCTGGTCGGCCTCCGCCGGCGCCACGCTGGGCATTGAGCTGTCGGTCGCGACCGGCGCCCTGTCCATTCCCGATGGCGCCGAACTGCGCTGGAGTGGCGGCGTCACCGGCAGCGCCGCAGTCGCCGCAACCGGCCCCAATGCCCTGGCGGCACTTGGCCGGCATGATATCGTCATGCCCGACGTCAGCGCCAACCAGGTCCTGCACCTTGCCTTCGAGCTGACGGCCGGCGGCGCCGTGCTCGCCCGCAACACGCTTGATATCGCCCTGTACGCGCCGCGCACCCTCTCGGGTCGACCCAGCGTCGCCGCCGCCGACCCGATCCTGGCCAATTTCGCCCGCGCCCTGGGCTATGAGGTGACCGACGCCGCCACCGCCGAGGTGATCCTCGCCCATGCGCTGGACGCCGGCGATATCGAGGCCATGCGTCAGGGCGCCCGCTATGTCGTGCTCGCCGACGGCAGCGTGACCACCCACAGCAATCTGCGCACCGACATTCCCGTTGGCGAAAAGCCCTATCGCGCCATGGTAGTGGATGAGCGCAACCTGCCCGTCGGCATCGACCAGCAATTGCCTGGCATTGGCCTTGTGGAGCGCGACGGCACGCTGTGGCGCGGCGACTGGATCGCCAATTTCGGCTGGCTCCGGCGCGCCGGCGCCTTCGCCGATATTCCCGGCGGCCCCTTGCACGATCTGTCGTTCGATGGCGTCGTGCCCCACTATGTCATGACCGGCTTTCGCACCTTCGAATTTACCGGTCCCGTCCATGCGGGCGTCGTCATCGGCTGGATTCACAAGCCCGGCGTGACGCTGGCCGAGCGCCTGGTGGGCAAGGGCGGCCTGGTTGCCACCACCTTCCGCCTTACCCATGCAGCGCCCGGCGCCGATCCGGTCGCCACGGCTCTGCTGGATGCCGTCATCATCACCGCAGCGGGTCTGAAGCCAGCGACCGCGTAACTAAATCAAATTGGCTGATATACATCTAAACTTGTGTTGACAATGGCGATGGCCAAGATAGCGTGGCTCAAAGTCCGGAGCTGGAGGAAGCTCACGGACCAACAAGCAAGAGCGGCAAACCGCTCGCTGCGCCGGGCCAGGCCCGCGGCGCGCAATGGGAGGACTTGGCGTGGCTGAGATCAAGCTGATCAATGTGAGCAAGCGCTTTGGCGCGGTTCAGGTTCTCGAGGGGGTGTCGATGACCATCGCCTCCGAGGAATTCATGGTCTTCCTGGGGCCCTCCGGTTGTGGAAAATCCACCCTGCTGCGCATGATTGCGGGTCTAGAGGCCACCGATAGCGGCGAAATCTGGATCGGCGACCGCCGCGTCGATCAACTTCCGCCCAACGAGCGCGAAGTCGCCATGGTCTTCCAGAACTACGCGCTCTATCCGCACATGACCGTGCGCAACAACATGTCGTTTGGCCTCGAAAACATCGGCACGCCCCGCGCCGAGATCAAGGCGCGGGTCGACAGCGCCGCTAAGGTTCTCGAAATCGAGCAACTGCTCGACCGCAAGCCCGCTCAGCTTTCGGGTGGCCAGCGCCAGCGCGTCGCCATCGGCCGCTCCATCGTGCGCGATCCCAAGGCCTTCCTGCTCGACGAGCCGCTCAGCAATCTCGATGCCGGCCTGCGCGTCCGCACCCGGGTGGAACTGGCCCAACTGCACCAGCGCATGAAGGCCACCATGGTCTTCGTGACCCACGACCAGATCGAGGCCATGACCCTGGCCAGCCGCATCGTGGTGATGAACAACCGCCGCATCGAGCAGATCGGCACGCCGATGGAAATCTATTCGCGCCCCGCCACTCGCTTCGTCGCCTCCTTCGTGGGCTCTCCCGCCATGAACTTCCTGCCGGTGGCCCAGCTTGGCGACAATGGCGGCCGCGCTGTGGCTACCCTGGCCGATGGCTCCGTCATCCAGACCGGGATCGCGCCCGCCTCGATCCCCGACAACGGCCAACTCGTGCTCGGCATTCGGGCGGAGGCGGTGCAATTCAATCGCTCCGGCAGCGGTGCGGTAAAAGGGGTCGCCGACGTGATCGAACGGCTGGGCGAACGCACCTTGATCCACGCGCGCCTGAGTGACGGTACGGCGCTGGTCGGCGAGGACGAAGGCCTGAGCGACGTCGCCATCGCGGCGCCCGTCACCTTCGCCGTCGATGGATCGGCTGCCATCCTGTTCGATGCCGACGGCCGCGCCTATCACGGCGCCGCGCCAGCCAAGCGCTGACGATTTCCAGGCCACACGCGCTGTGGCCCGGCTCACGGTCGTCCGGGATACGCCCCCGGATTGGGCCGCACGACCAACGGCGTAGGGTGCAAAGCCCGTTCGGGAGGATGAAAGTGATCAAATCGTTATTGAGGGTGGCAATGCTGTCGACCGCATTGCTGTCGGCCGGTGGTGCCATGGCCCAGGAAACCGTGGTCTGGTGGGATTTCCTGGGTGGCGGCGACGGCGTCCGCATGAAGGCGCTGCTCGATGAGTTCAACCAGGAACATCAGGGCAAGATCGAAATCCAGGCGACGACCCTGGAATGGGGCACCCCGTTCTACACCAAGGTGCAGACCTCTGCCGCCATCGGGGAAGGTCCCGATGTGATGACCTATCACATCAGCCGCCTGCCGCTGGGCGTGCAATCGGGCGCTCTCGCCGAGATCAGCGCCGAGGACCTGGCCAGCGTCGGGCTCGGTCCCGATACCTTTGCCCCCGCCAACTGGGCCGCCGCCCAGAGCGATGGCAAGATCTATGCCGTGCCCTTCGATATCCACTCCGTCGTGCTCTACTACAACAAGGACAAGCTGGCCGAAGCCGGCCTGCTCGGCGAAGACGGTCTGCCCACCGGCCTCGATGGCGCCGACAACTTCAAGGCCGCCCTGCAAAAGCTCAAGGACGGCGGCTCCGAATACGGCGTCTCCATCCATTCGGCGGCCGGCGACAGCCAGTGGCGCATCTTCTATTCGCTCCTCAACCAGCAGGACGGCGTGTTCCTGGACGACCAGGGCCAGTTCCTGTCCGGCGACAATCTCGGCAAGGCCGTCAATGCGGTCAATGTCGTGGCCGATTGGGTATCCAGCGGCCTCGCCCCCGCCCAGACCGAATATCCCGCGTCGATCGCGCTGTTCACCTCGGGCGCCGCGCCCCTGCACATCAACGGCGTCTGGGAAGTCCCCACCTTCACCGATCTGGCCGCCAAGGGCGAGCTCGGCTTTGAATGGGGCGCCATCGAGCTGCCGGTGTTCTTCGATCATCCCGCCACCTGGGCCGATAGCCATTCCTTCGCCATTCCCAACAATGTCGGCAAGGACATGACGCCCGAAAAGAAGGCGGCCGTCATGGAAGTCATCGCCTGGATGGAAAAGCATTCGCTCGCCTGGGCCAATGCCGGCCATATCCCGGCCTATTCGCCCGTGCGCGACAGCGCCGAGTTCAAGGCCTTGCAGCCCAATGCCACTTATTCGGTGCTGGCCGATACCGCCGCCTTCGATCCGAGCTCGGTTCTGGCCGGCGTGGCCTCGCCCATCTATGACGCGGCCGGCAACTATCTGATGCCCGCGATCAACGGCGAAATGGACGCCCAGTCCGCCATGGAAGAAATGGCCGCCGATCTGCAGGACCAAGCCGAGTAACCGGCTCTTGCCTTGCCGGCCGGGCCTTCGGGTCCGGCCGGCACATTGGTACAGCGACACGGGAGGGCGCAATGATCAAGAACCGGCGAACTGAAATCATTACGGCGTTCATCCTGGTCGCGCCTTTTCTGGTCATTTATGGCCTGCTGTTCGTTTATCCGACCTACAGGATGGTCGAGCTGTCCTTTACCGACGCGCCCCTGATCGGGCCCGGCAACTGGATCGGCCTCGAGAACTATTTCGAGATGTTCGACGACCGCCGCTTCAAGACCGCGGTGATCAACACGCTCTATTTCGTCCTGCTGACCGTCATTCCCAACACCCTGATCGGGCTGGGCATCGCCATGATGGTCAACCGCCTCAAGGGCTGGCAGCAATCGCTGATCCTGGCGATGTTCTTCCTGCCCTATATCCTGCCCGTTTCGGTGGTCTATCGCATCTGGAACTGGATGTTCGACCTGCAGTTCGGCATCATGCAATATCTGATCGAGCCTTTGCTGGGCAAGCGCACCCCCGTGTTCCGCACCGTGCCGCTGTTCATGCCGGCCGTGGCCTTGGTCACCGTCTGGTGGACCTGTGGCTTCAACGTGCTGCTGTTCCTGGCCGGCCTGCGCTCGATCTCGCCCGAAATCTACGAGGCTGCCCAGCTCGACAATGCCAATCGCTGGACCCAGTTTCGCCGCATCACCTGGCCGCTGATCTGGCCGGTCACCGCTCTGGTGCTGACCATCCAGCTCATCCTGCAGCTCAAGATTTTCGATCAGGTCTATCTGTTCGTCCAGGGCGGGCGGGCCGATCCCTCCATGGTCCTCGTGCAATATATCTACAACCAGGCCTTCCAGAAAAACCAGGGCGGCTACGCCGCCGCCATTTCAGTGGCGCTGTTCGTCATGGTCATCGTCGTTTCGATGCTGCAATACCAATTCCTGCGGGCGAGGGGCGAAAAATGAGCGCAGACACCCAGGCCGTCATGTCCCGGTCGCTCGCTTCCGCGCCCCCGCGGCGCCGCGCCCTGCGCGCGTTCGATATCGGTGGCATTGCGCTGACCGTGCTGACGCTGGTGATCGCCCTGATTTGGGCCTTCCCGCTGTATTGGGCCATCATCACCACGCTCAAGCCCGAGGCCCAGGTGGTCCAGCCCGGCCTCAACCTGATCCCCAAGACCTGGACCTTCGACAATTACTGGCACGTCCTGTTCAACACCAATATCGGCCGCTGGTACCTCAATTCCCTGATCACCGCCTCCGGCGTGACCCTGATCGTCATCTTCATGAGCCTCACCTGCGGCTATGCCATCAGCCAGCTCAACTTCCCCGGCCGCAAGCTGCTCTGGTTCCTGATCCTGGCCAGCTTCATGGTTCCCATCCAGGCTTTGATCGTCAACCACTTCATCCTGGTCAGCCAGATGAAGCTGATCAACAACTGGCTTGGTGTCATCCTGCCCCAGCTGATCGCGCCGGTGACCGTCATCGTTTACAAGCAGTTCTTTGACTCCGTGCCCAAGGAACTGCGCGAGGCGGCCATGATGGACTCGGCCAGCGAGTTCGGCATCCTGTTCCGGATTTACCTGCCCATGAACTGGGGCATCACCACGGCCTTGGCGATCATCACCTTCATCGGCTCCTGGAACGCGTTCCTCTGGCCGTTCCTTGCCGTTACCAAGCAGGAAGCCATGAACGTCGCCGTGGGCATCACCCAGGTCGATGACGCTTTTGGCGTGCAATATGCGCGCGAGCTGGCCGGTGCCGTTTCGGCAGCTTTGATCGTGGCAGTGCTGTATCTGATCTTCCAGCGCCGCGTCACCCAGGCGATCATGCTGTCGGCGGGCATCAAGGGGTAACGCCATGGCGCGCCTGCTGTCAGCCCTGGTCCTCTGCCTGCTGGCCCTGCCCGCTCTGGCAGAGGACCGGCCCACCCAACCCGTCTTGCGCGGCGATCTGGATATTCACGATCCCACCCTGGCCATCGTCGAGGGCGCCTATATGGCTTTCGGCACGGGCGAGGAGGGCGGCATATATCGCGGCGCCATCCGGGCCAAGACCTCTCCCGATGGCATCAGTTGGACCGATGCCGGCGCCGTCGGCAAGGGCCTGCCCAAATGGGTACGACCGGCGCTGGGCTTTCAGCCGCTCAATATCTGGGCGCCTTCGATCAGCGCGCGTGACGGCCGCCACTTTCTCTACTATGCCGTTTCGGTCTTCGGCATCCAGGTCAGCGCCATTGGCCTGATGACCAATGACGCGCTCGATCCGGCGGCGCCCGGGCAAGGCTGGCAGGACCAGGGCATGATCGTCCAGAGCCGGCAGGGCGACGATTTCAACGCCATCGATCCCTATCGCATCGACACCGCCGATGGCCGGGCCTGGCTCGTCTTCGGCTCCTATTGGGATGGCATCCGCCTGATCGAGATCGATCCCGCCGGCGGCAAGGCGCTGGACCCCGCGGCGCCGCCCCTCGCCCTGGCGTCCCGCAACGGCGCCGGCATCGAGGCGCCGGCAATCCTGGAACACGATGGCAAATTCTATCTGTTCGTCTCGTTCGATCAATGCTGCGCCGGGCTCGACAGCACCTACCACATCATGGTGGGCCGCGCCGATGCCATCACCGGCCCTTACCGCGACCGGGCCGGGAACGACATGATGGCGGGCGCCGCCCAAAGCGTGCTGGCCGCCACCGGCCGTTATATCGGGCCCGGCGGCCAGGAAAGCTTCGTCGCCGGCGATGTCCCAAGCCTGGTCTATCACTTTTACGATGGTGACGATCGGGGCCGCTCCAAGCTGCAAACCGCGCCCATCCTGTGGACCGATGACGGCTGGCCCTATTTGCCCGAGCTCCCCTGATACGCTTGCGGCGCCGCGCAAAAACCGCGGTCGCGTGGCACCAAGTGTTGTCCTGTCGCGTTCAATCGGCTAAAGCCACCGCGTTTGCCGCATGGGACTGGCTTGGCCATCGGAACGCGCGGCGACGATTTCGACATTGCCTCAAACAGGACCAGACATGAAGCAGCCCAAGGAAGCCGGTTTCGCCGAACGCCGTAACAATGCCGTCGCGGCCAAGAAACTGTTGCTCCAGAAATTCCAGGCAGCGCCCAAGCCTGACGACCCCGAAATGATCGCCAGGCGTGCCGAGCGCGAAGCCACTGCCGCCGCGCGCGAGCTTCGCCAGGCCGAACGCGCCCGCCTCAACGCGGAAGCCGCCGAGGCCAAGCGTCTGGCCGACGCCGCCGCTGCTGCCGCCGAAGCCGAAGCGGCCGCGGCACGCGAGATCGCCGAGCGCGAACGCGAGGCCCAGAGCGAAGAAGAGCGCAAGGCCGAACGCGACCGCCGCTACGCCGCCCGCAAGGCCCGCAAGCGTTAAGCCGTCTTTGTTTGCGGGCCCGGCCTGCACCACCGGTTGGGGGCTCGAACAGCACCAGCCGGCCGGCACTGGCCCGCTCTTTACTTTTGCCAAACAAAGGTAGATAAGGGCGCTACGTTTTCAGCCATCGTCGGCTGCCTGATCGCTGGTTCGCCGGCCCTGGCTCCCCTCTTTACTTTGCGAACGTTTACATCCCCTTGGCATGTTGCCATTGGGTATTCGCTCGTTCGCTTGTGCTTCGGGCTATCAGGATTATCATCATGGCCACCATCAACGGTACCGTCAAATTTTTCAACACCACCAAGGGCTTCGGCTTCATCTCGCCTGAAGGCGGCGATAAGGACGCGTTCGTCCATATCTCTGCTGTCGAGCGCTCGGGCCTGCAGGGCCTGTACGAAGGCGACAAGGTGACCTACGAGCTCGAGACCGGCCGCGACGGCAAGATCTCGGCAACCAACCTGACCCTGGTGCAGTAACACCGCTCACGGCCATCAGGCCGGTCACTGAAAGCGGCGCCTTCGGGCGCCGTTTTTCGTTTGGGCATGGGCGGAACCCCGGGCCGGGCAGGGGTGTTGCCTCAATTCTCCCAACACCGCCGCAGGCGCCGATGACCGCAACACCCGATCTCAGCCCAATCCCTGATCTTGACGAAGACCTGATCAATGGCCTCGATCGGTTCATCGCCGATCGCGACGGCGCGCCCGCCGGCCATCTCAGCCGCAACGATGCCATCAACGCCATCCTGCGCGAGTGGTTGACAGACCAGAACTATATCCATCGCCCCCCGGCCGATCCCGAGGATCTCGAAGAGCCCGGCTAAGCGTCGTTGCCGCCCTGGCCATCCCGCTCCGCCGCCGCCTTGATCGCGCCGAACACCCGTAGTGCCGCCTCGATATCGCCCGGCCCGATATCCTCGAACGTGCGCAGCCGGAATGCTGCCAGGTCCGCTTCGATCTCCCTCAGCCGGCTTTGGCCTTCGTCAGTCAGGTCCAATAGGTTGGCGCGCCGATCCGACGCGTCGGGCACGCGCACCACCAGGCCCGCCGCTTCCAGGTCGTCCAGGATCCGCACCAGCGACGCCCCCTCCATGCCGCAATAATCCGCCAGCACGTTCTGGCGCACCTTGCCGCCCAGCCGCCCGATCCACAGCAGCGGCGCCGCGCCCGCTTCCGCCACGCCATGGCGGGCCACCGCCTCGCGCGCCAATTTGCGCCACATCCGTCCCGCCACTACCATGTCGGCGGTAAAAATGCGCAGCAGCTCTGCAAAATCCGTCATATTAATTAGTTAGCATCCTAGTTATATACCCTCGCAGGGGATATCACCCACACCGACGTTTGCGGCAGCGACCCTGAGATCGCCGCCCACCGAACGCGACACCACATCTATGTTGAAGTCATGTCGAACCTAGATACAAGCCTCGCCCGCGGCGATCGCCACAAATGGCTGGTGCTGAGCAATACCACGCTCGGCGTTTTTGCCGCCTCCGTGACCGGCTCGATCATCCTGATCAGCCTGCCGGCGATCTTTCGCGGCATCGGCCTGCAGCCGCTCGATCCGGGCAATACCAATACCCTGCTCTGGACCATCATGGGCTATATGGTGGCGACCGCCGTCCTGGTCGTCACCTTCGGACGGCTGGGCGATATTTTCGGGCGCGCCCGCATCTACAATCTGGGCTTTGCCATCTTCACCCTGGCCTCCATTGCCCTCAGCTTCATGCCCACCGGCGACGGCGCCGCCGGCTATCTGGTGTGGATGCGCATCCTTCAGGGCGTCGGCGGCGCCATGTTGACCGCGACCTCGACCGCCATCCTGGTGGATGCCTTTCCGCCGCACCAGCGCGGCCTGGCTCTGGGCATCAACACCATGGCCATCATCGGTGGCCAGTTCATCGGCCTCATCCTGGGCGGCGTGCTGGCCGATGTGAACTGGCGGCTGATCTTTTGGGTCAATGTTCCCATCGGGCTGATCGGCACCATCTGGGCCTTCGTCAGCCTGCGCGACCAGACCCCGCCGCAACGCCATGGCGGGCTCGACTGGTGGGGCAACATCACCTTCGCCGTCGGCCTCGTGCTGGTGTTGATCGGCGTCAATGACGGCATCCAGCCGCACGGCGCCGATCTGATGGCCTGGGGCAGTCCCAAGGTCCTGCTCGAGCTTTTGCTCGGCCTGGCCTTCCTTGTCGCCTTCTATGCCATCGAAAAGCGCGTCGCGCGTCCGATGTTCGATCTGAACCTGCTGCGCATCCGCCCCTTCGCCGCCGGCATTTCGGCCAGCCTGCTGACCTCCATCGCGCGGGGTGGCCTGCAGTTCATGCTGATCATCTGGCTCCAGGGCATCTGGCTGCCGCTGCATGGCTACAGCTTTGAATCCACCCCGCTCTGGGCCGGCATCTTCATGCTGCCGCTGACCCTGGGCGTGCTGCTCTCGGGCCCGGCCGCCGGCATCCTGTCCGATCGCTACGGCTCGCACCGCTTCGCATCCGGCGGCATGGTGCTGGGCGCCGCGACCTTTTTCGGGCTGATGCTGCTGGGCGCCGATTTCCCCTATCCCGTCTTTGCCCTGTTGCTGTTCGTCAATGGCGTCGCCTCGGGCCTGTTCAGCGCGCCCAACGGCACCCAGATCATGAACGCAGTCCCCGCCGCCGAGCGCGGCCAGGCCTCGGGCCTGCGCGCCACCACCATGAATGCCGGGCAGGTGCTCTCCATCGGGGTGTTTTTCACGCTCATGATCATCGGCCTCGCCTGGAGCCTGCCCGCGGTGATGCAAACACGCCTGATCGCGCAGGGACTGCCCGCCGATATTGCCGCCCAGGTCGCCGCCGCCCCGCCGGTCGCCAGCCTCTTTGCCGCGTTCCTGGGCTATAATCCCATGGGCGAGCTGATTCCCGCCGCAGCCCTGGCTGCGCTGGCGCCCGACCAATTGGCCACCATCACCGGCAGCCATTTCTTCCCCGACCTGCTTTCGGGTCCGTTCATGGTCGGCATCAAGATCGCCTTTTCCATCTCCCTGGTGCTGTATCTGGCTGCGGCCTGGATCTCGTGGTGGGGCGGCTCCACCCGCCAGCAGGAGGCTGCCGAGGAACGCCGCCTGCAAGCCGCCCAATAGCGCGCCTAGCGGGCAAACGCCGCGAACGGATTGTCCCGCGTCAGCCCGTCCAGCACCTCCTGGCTCACCCCGGCGTCGCGCAGCATCGGCAGCATGACCTCGACCAGCCGCGTATAGGGCCGGGGCGTGCCCCCGCCCGGCTGGGCCGGGTCGTACCAGCCCAGATCGTGGCTCAGCAGCAATTGCCCGCCCAGCCCCGCCCCTAACGCCCGAAGGATCAGCGCGCACACCTCGGCGTCGGGATCGCGCCCGATATGATCGTATTCGATCCAGGCCCCGCGCGCCGCCACCGCCTGGTGCAGGCCGAAGTCGGGCTCGGCCTGGGTATGGATGGAAATGAACCGCTCGGCCCGGTAGCCTTCGTCCTCGATGATGTCGAGTTGGTCCATCACCACCCGGCCGGCAATGGTGTGCGAGCCGATCACCGCGCCCGTCTGCTGCCCCGCCCGCGCCGCCGCCCGCAGGATGCGCTCCTCCAGCGCCGTGATTCCATCGTCCCCGGCGCTGAGCTTGATCCAGCCGGCGGTTACCCCGCTCTCCTCGATCTGGCCGGTCAGTTCCCCGACCATCCAGGCCTCCAGTGCATCGCCGCTGGCGCTCCGGATCCAGTGGGGGATCCACGGTTCGCGATAATTGCCCGTCGGCACCACGATCGGCAGGCCGGTGGCCTGCGACACCGCCAGGTCGATATCGGCGCGCCGGCCGACCCCGCCGGTGCTGCATTCCACCAGCGCGGTAATGCCCTGGCGCTGGATCGCGGCGATCTGCGGCGCCATCAGCGCCACCACGTCGGCCGTCTCGGCCTCTGCATAACCCGCCTGGTCGGGCGTGCGCAAATCCACGAACACATGCTCGTGCGGCAGGATCATGCCCAGCTCGTCCTTGCCCAGGCGCCCCAATGTGGTGATCAGCTGCTTCATGCTCGCTCCTCCGGTCTGGCGCTAGGCTCGCCCATCGCCCCCGCATTGGCAAGCGCTCGAGGCAGTGGAAACCGTCGCTGCCGGCCGATCGATTCGACCCTTGACGCGAGCCCGCTTGCCTGCACTTAACCTATGTTAACCCAGGACCGTCCCAACCCGCGCGATTTGTACGTTTTGTTCAATTTATGAACGTCAGTCGTGCTTGTGCCGTCCGTGGACGAGCGTACAATGTTGCCATCGTCCGCACGTTTTTGGGCGGACGGCCGGGCAATATCTGCTCTTGCCAATGGGAAGAGCTATGTCTCAAGTCTTCGGCGATCGATCGCGAAATCTTCTGCTCAACGGTATGGACCCGGACGATTACGCCCTGATCAAGGACGAATTGTCGCCTACCCAACTCGTGTTCAAGGACGTTATTGAGCATCCCGGCGAGCCGATCGACTATGTTTACTTCCCCGAAGAAGGCATGTTGTCCATTGTTTCGCGGTTCAGCAGCAGCCGTGACGTCGAGGTCGGCGTGGCCGGCCGCGAAGGCATGTCGGGTGGTCACATGCTGCTGAACGACCGGTTTCCCACTTACGCCACCAATGTTCAGGTCGCCGGCTATGCCCAGCGCCTGCATGCCGATGTGCTGAGCCAGGCGATCGCCCAAAGCCGGCGGCTGCACGATTTCCTGCTGCGCTTCGTGCGCGCCGCTGAAATCCAGACGGCCTCGACCGCATCGGCCAATGGCCGCGCCAAGCTTGAGGAGCGCCTGTCGCGTTGGCTGCTGATGACCCACGACCGCATTATCGGCGACCGGCTCGAAGTCACCCATGATCTGCTGTCCACCATGCTCGCCTGTCGTCGCCCCGGCGTCACCGTGACCCTGCACATGCTGGAGGGCCGGGGCCTGATCCGCTCCAATCGCGGCCACATCATCGTCCTCGACCGCGACGGGCTCGAGGAAACCGCCAATGGCTCCTATGGCTTGGCGGAAGCCGAGTATAAGCGCCTGCTCGGCCATGACTTCCGCCTGCGCGGCGCGTCCAGGCGCTTGCCCACCCCGGCAACCGTCGGGGCCTAGGCCGCCACGCCCACCAGCGCAAAGACCAGCACGAAGCGGGTGCCGTTCGCCGCTTCGAAGCGGTAGTCGGCGTCCAGTTGGGCCGCCAGTCCCCGGATCAGCCGCGTGCCCATGCCCTTGCTGTCGCTGGCAGGATCGAAGCCCACGCCATTGTCGCTGATCGTCAGCCGCGCGCGCCCGTCCGCCAGCGTGCTCAGGGCGATGCTGATGTGCCCCTCCCGCCCGTCGGTAAAGCCGTGCTTGACCGCGTTGGAGACCACTTCGTTGATCAACAGGCCCAGCGGCAGCGCGTGCTCGCGATCCACCTCCGCCGGCTCCACCTGGCAGGCGATGCTCACCCCGTCGCCATAGCTCTCGCGCAATTCCTGTACGAGCTTGGGGATATAGTCGGCCACGTCCACCCGCTCGAACTGGTCGGAGCGATAGATGTGCTCGTGCACCGCCACCATTGCGGCGATCCGGCGGTCCATTTCGCGCTTGGCGTCCGCCGGCAGCTTCTGCAGTTGCACCAGTGCCGAAACCTGCTGCAGGTTGTTTTTCACCCGATGGTGAAATTCGCGGAACAGCGTCTGGTTGCCGTCGAGCGCCAGGCTCAATGCCTGCCGGGACAATTCGTCCCGCCGCAGCAGTCTGGCCGTCCACAGCGCCATCAGCAACAGCCCGATCAGCCCCGGCACCGCCACGATCAACACCGTGCGCAGGCTCTGCCAATAATTGGCAAAAGCCTCGCTTTGCGAGATTGCGGCGATCGCCACCAGGGGATGGCCGTCGACGCGCCGGTACGCGACCACGCGATCGACGCCATCGGTCGGCGACCGCGCGAAATACGTTCCGCTCATGCTTTTTGGCAGGTAATCGGTGAATAGCACATATTTGCTGAGATCCTGCGGCGCGTCGGGCACCGGATCGCGCGTGATCAGCAGGCCGTCGTCGCGAAACAGCGCCACCGTCGATTGCGGACCCAGTTCGAGCGAACTGCGGAACTGCGACAGCACCGTTGCGGGCAAGACAATGATCGCGCAACCCACGAACACCCCGTTTCGCTCCAGGCGCTTGGCCACCACGAACACGTTTTCGCCGATCGAGCGAGACGTGATCAATTGGGAAATTTCGAACGGCCGGCCCGCCTTGATCGCGAGGAAATAATCCCGGTCTGCCGCATTGACGCGTTGCGATGTGCCCGCATTGGTCAGGCGCGGCATGCCATTGGCATCGAACACCCAGGCCTGCACGTTCCCGGGCAGGCTCTGCACGGCTTCGTTGAGATCGCCAATCGCATCGGCTTGTAGCGCGGAGAGCCGATCGCCCGCTGCCGCATCGATCCGCCGCAATGCCTGGAAGCTGGCCTCCATCAGCCATTGGGTATGCGCCGCCACCACATAGGCCGATGCTGTGGCCCGCGTCTGCGAGCGCGAGACTGCGTCCTGATAGGCTCCATAGATCATATAGGCGGTCAGTGCCGAAAACAGCACGAGAAACAGCTCCGTCAACCCCATCGTGACGATGGGCGCGCTGACTCTTCCGTCGAGTGTCCTGGGCAAGACGCGCCGCAAACCGGTCTCCAGCTTCAGGCGAAGCCGGTCCAGAATAAGCATAACCTAAGTCAAGTTCAAGGGCTTCGCCCTTACCCGTCTTATAACAAAATCAGCGACTTCGCCCGGCTTTGGTTATTCTTTTCGATGCTGCACGCGTTCCTGCCGACCCGCTCGAGGTGACCCTGGGCGGCATTTCCGGTTAAACCCTTCCAAAGCGCGCAGAAATAAGCCCTGGTCCTCGAGAAGACCAGGGCAGCTACGATCCTAGCGTCAAAAATCCTAGCAAGGTGCCAACGGCCCGCATGTCCGCAGGTTCCTGGTACGGTGGCAGACCAACTGTTCAAGTCGCACCGGAACGCTCAGTAGTCGAATTGCTTGGCCAGCGTCAGCTTGAATGTCCGCCCGATCGAGCGGTCACCCGACAGGTTCTCGCGGAAGTCCTCATCGAACACATTGTCGATACCCGCCGTCAGTTCCGTGCCCGCGAACTGGCCCTGTGATGGCTTCCAGCTGGCAAACAGATCGAGCGTCGCGAACGCTTCGGCCGTGCCATCAGCCACCACCTGGCCCTGCTGGATGGCCGGGGCCACATAGCGGCCTGCCGCTGCCAGCGTCACCCTTGCGCCATAGTTCAAGTCCCAGTCCGAATTCTTGCCGACCAGCGTTGCAACCAGCTTGCTCTGCGGCACCGTGCTCAGCGGCGTGTCGGTCACCAGGTTTTCCCCCACCGTCACCGAATAGGCCAGGTTGGCGTAGAACCATTCATTGTCATAGGACCCCTCCACTTCCAGCCCGTAGATGCGCGCCTTGCCGATATTGCCGTAATAGGCGGGCGCGGGCACCGCGATGCCGGGCGTCGCATTGGACGTGATCAGATCGGTCAAATCGCTGTAGAATGCCGTGGTCTTGATGCTGGCGCTGTCCCCGTCCTGGAACAGGTCATAGTCCGATAGCGTGATGCCGCCCTCGACGGTATTGGCGCTCTCCTTGCGCAGGCCCAGGCTTGCCGTCTTGCCTGAACTGCCCAGCGGACTGCGCACGCTGGCCGGTGTGGCCGCCGCCACCGAATAAAGCTCGTCGATCGTAGGCAGGCGTTCGGTATGGGCGATCGAAGCGAACAGGCCCACGGTCTCGTTGACCTGGTAAAGCGCCGCAAGCTTGGGCGAAAATGCCGAACCATCACGTTCGGGCACTCCGGTCGTCGTCGGCTCGACCCAGTGGAAATCGCCGCGCGCGCCGGCGATCAGCGTCAGCTTTTCGTTCCACACGAATTCGTTCTGCGCATAGATCCCCAGCTTGTCCTCGGTGCCCTGCGGATGGGCAGGCAGTGGCAGGGCCGTGCCGGGCCGGGTCGCGGTGCGCCCCTGCTTGCTGCCCTGGAACCCGAAGGTGAAGAAGTTCTCGAAGTCGTCGCCGATCCACTCCACCGTGTTGTCGGCCTTGAGTTGCCAGGTCTTGTAGCCATAGCGCGTGTCGGCAAACAGATTGGTGCCCGTATTGGGCGTGACTGGCCCGCCCAGCACGGCACGATGATTGGTCTGCTCGTTGGTCGTGTCCGAATAGCTGACGTTGACCTTGAGATCGACCCAGGGATTGTCCGTTGCCGGGTTCTCCCACACCAGTACGGCGGTTTGGTCGATCACCTCGCGGTCGATAAAGCCGAATGCCGCCTGCGTCGAGGTTTGTGCATAGGGCTGGTCCTTGGCATCGCTGTACCAGCGCTGGTAGGACGCCCGCAACGTCTGCTCGTTATTGTCGCCGAAGTGCAGCGTGCCCTTCAGCAGGCCCGACCAGGTGTCGAACGCCGAGCCTTCGAGCGGCGTGCCCTTGGCCAGGTCCAGATTGTCGCTGCGCCGCCAATTGCCCGTGGCCAGCACTTCGAACGTATCGGTGATCTGCTGCGCCACCACTGCCGAGGTCAGCGTCTGCAGCCCATTGCTGGAAAAGCTGGTCTTGAGCCGCGCGGCCCCGCCATAGCCCTCCCTGATGAAGTTGGAAGCATCCTTGGTGGTGAAGTTGATCACTCCGCCCAGGGCGCCCGCGCCATACAGCGTCGAGGATGCCGGGCCGCGCAGCACTTCCACCTGCTTGTACAATTCCGGATCGGAAAAGAACGAGCCCATGCGGTACTGCTCGTTGAACTTGGGCGTCCCATCCACATTGACGATGACGCGCGAGCCGTCCGACGAATTTTCCGTCGTGCCGATGCCGCGGATGTTGAATGCCTCGCCGAACTGACGATCGCTGCCCACCATGCTGACGCCCGGCACGCTTTCGAAGATGTCGCCGGTGGTGCTGGCCTGCAACTGGTCGATATCGGCCTGGTTGATCACTGTCACCGCCTGCGGCGTGTCGATGGCGATCTTGGGCGCACCCGCCCCGATCACCAGGCGCTCGAGCAGCGTGATATTGCTCATATTGACGGTCTGTGTCGGCGTCGTCGCCCGTCCGGCCGCCCCTTGCAGCGCGATCGCGCTCAAAGCCACGCCGCCCATCAGCGCAACCGCGCCCGTCTTCACCAGCCCCATTCCAAACTCCTGATTGTTCTGTGCGCACTGGCTGGCTGGGGGCTGGCTGGCAGTGACGGCCATAAAACATGACCAATAAAATCACCTATTGCGCTTGGTAGATAAGCTGATTATTAGAGTCAACTAATAACGCAACGCCCCGCCAGCCATCCGCCACGCGGCAACAGCTTGAAACAGCACGATTTCATGCCCCTATGGATGGATACGGCAGCTATGGCCGACAGCGACAGCAGCGCCCGAACCGCCACGATTTCGCCGCGCCTGATCGACTCGGCGACCCTGTTCGATGGCGCCAACGAGCTCATCATCCTCCACAACGGCACCCCTTACCGCCTGCGCATCACGCGCCAGGACAAGCTCATTCTCACCAAATAGGGCCGCCCCAGTGACCAACGCCACCCTCAAGACCCCAAGCGAAATCCGTGCCCTGCGGGCCCTGCATCCGCAAATGCGCGAGCGCGATTTTGCCCGCATCCACGCCATCTCCGAGGCTGAGCTGGTCGCCGCCTTTATCGGCCAGACCGTTACCCGGCTCGAACCCGATCTGCCTGTGCTGCTCAACGGGCTCGCCGCCTGCGGCGAGATCATGGCCCTGACCCGCAACGAAAGCGCCGTGCACGAAAAGATCGGCGCGGTGGAAAAGGTAGTGGTCGGGGCCCATGCCTCCATGGTGCTCGGCGCCCAGATCGACCTGCGCCTATTCCCCTCCAAATGGGCCTTCGGCTTTGCGGTCGAAAAGCCCGGCGACGACGGCGCCATCCGCCACTCGCTGCAGTTCTTCGATGCGCAAGGCACGGCCGTGTTGAAGGTCCACGCCCGTCCGGCCACCAATATGGACGCCTGGAGCCTGCTCGTCGGCAAGCTGCGTGCGCTCGATCAGGGCCCGATCCTGACCCAGCCCAAGCCGGTGCCCGCAGCGCCTGGCACCCCTGCCGGCCTCGACGAGTTGCGCCGGCGCTGGTCGGCGATGACCGATACTCACCAGTTCTTCGGCCTGCTCAAGGCGCTGAACTATCCCCGCCTTACCGCCCTCGAAACGGTTGGCGAGGATTACGCCTGGCAGCTCGACCATGCCGCCGTCGCCGGCCTGTTCACCGCCGCTGCCGGCACCGACCTGCCGCTGATGGCCTTTGTCGGCAATCATGGCTGCATCCAGATCCATTCCGGCCCCATCACCACCGTCAAGACCATGGGCCCCTGGCTCAACATCATGGACGACACCTTCCACCTGCATCTGCGCCTCGACCAGGTCGCCGCCGTCTGGGGCGTGCGCAAGCCCACTGCGGACGGTCACGTCACCTCCCTCGAGGTCTATGACGAAAATCGCGAGCTGATCATCCAGTTCTTCGGCAAGCGCATCGAGGGCTCCGACGAGCGCGTCGCCTGGCGCGATCTGGTGCAAAACCTGCCCCTGTTTTCCCAAACCAACGCCGCTTGAGGACCCGTGATGCGCTGTGCCTCCAAAATCGTCGTCGCCGTTAGCGTAATGCTGACATTAGTGGCCCCGACGCTGTCGTTTGCGCAGGCGGTGAAACCCTTCGCCGATACCTCGCGCCTGGTCTCCATCGGTGGGTCGCTGACCGAGATCATCTATGCCCTGGGCGAGCAAAAACGCCTTGTCGCCCGCGACCAGACCGCCACTTATCCCCCCCAGGTGCTCGATCTCCCCGATGTCGGCTATATGCGCGCCTTGGCCCCCGAAGGCGTCCTTTCGGTCACCCCCACGGCCCTGCTCGTCATCGCTGGCAGCGGCCCGCCCGAAGCCCTCGACGTACTCTCCCATGCCGGAATTGCCTACCAGACCGTGCCCGAGGTTTTCTCCCATCAAGGCATTCTGGCCAAGGTCCGCGTCGTCGGGCAAGCCCTTGGTGTGCCTGAAAAATCCGAGACCCTCGCCGCCGAGCTCGACGCCGCCCTGAACGCTGTCCAGGCGCGCACCGCTGCCCTTTCCCAGCGCAAGACCATCCTCTTCATCCTCTCCACCCAGGGCGGCAAGATCCAGGCCTCCGGCACCGGCACCGCCGCCAACGGCATCATCGAACTGGCCGGCGCCCGCAACGCCGTCACCGATTATTCCGGCTACAAGGCCCTGACCGAAGAGGCCATCATCGCCGCCAATCCCGATGTCATCCTGATGATGGATCGCGGCGGCGACCATGGCGGCACCGATGCCGACCTGCTTGCCCACCCCGCCATTGCCCTCACCAAAGCCGGCCAGAACCGCGCCATCATCCGCCTCGACGGTGCCTATCTCCTGGGCTTCGGCCCCCGCACTGCCAGCGCCGCCGGCGAACTCGTCGACGCCCTTTACGGCAAGGTCCCATGAGCGCTTCGGTGTCCATAACAGGCGATTTTACCCGCGCTCCCGCCGGCGACCGTTCGGCTGTGGGCCGGCGCGCCGTAGTTATCCTCGCCCTTATCCTGCTTGTCACCATGGCCCTCTCCATGACCACCGGCGCCTCCGGCGCCTCGGCGCTCAACCTCGTTTTCTCCTGGTTCGGCCCCACCATCGCCGATCCCGCCGCTCTCCCGCGCGACCAGACCGTCATCTACCAAATCCGCCTCCCGCGCATGATCCTGGGCGTCCTCGTCGGCGCTGCGCTCGCCGTCTCGGGCCTTCTGATGCAGGGCCTGTTCCGCAATCCGCTGGCCGATCCGGGCCTCGTCGGCGTCTCGGCCGGCGCCGGGCTCGGCGCCGTCGGCATTATCGTGCTCGGCACCAGCCTGCTGGCACCGCTAACCGCCCTGCTGGGCATCTATTCCCTTCAAATCGCATCCTTTTTCGGCGGCCTGATCACCACGTTCCTGCTCTATCGCATCGCCACCCGGGCCGGCCAGACCGCGGTTCCCACCATGATGCTGGCCGGCATCGCTATCGGCGCCCTGGCTGGCGCCATCACCGGTGTTCTGGTCTATGTCGCCACCGACAGCCAGTTGCGCGACCTGACCTTCTGGGGCCTGGGCTCCTTGTCTGGCGCCAATTGGACCAAGATCATGGCCTCCGGCCCCATCATCCTCGCCGCCCTCGCTGCCTCGGCTTTCCTTGCCAAAGGCCTCAACGCCCTGACCTTGGGCGAGGCCACCGCAGGCCATCTCGGCCTGCCGGTGCAGCGCTTCAAGCTGGCCACCATCGTCGCCGTCGCCGCCGCGACCGGCGCCTCGGTCGCGGTTTCCGGCGGCATCGGCTTTGTCGGTATCGTCGTGCCGCATCTGCTGCGTCTGATCATCGGCCCCGATCATCGTTTTCTGCTGCCCGCCTCGGCCCTGCTCGGCGCCTCGTTCCTCTTGCTGGCCGATGCCGTCAGCCGCCTCGTCGTTGCCCCGGCCGAATTGCCCATCGGCATCGTCACCGCAGCCGTCGGCGGTCCCTTTTTCCTCTGGATATTGCTGGCCCGCCGCAATGCGCTGCCCTGGTGATGCCATGATCCAAGCCTGCGATGTCAGCGTCACGACCTCCGGTTGCCGCATCCTGGAGGACGTCAGCCTTATTGCCAAAGCGGGGCAATTGACCGCCATCATCGGCCCCAACGGCTCGGGCAAGACCACGCTGCTCAAAGCGCTGTGCCGCGACTACGCCTATGACGGTCTGATCTCCATCAACGGCCGTGACCTGCAATTGCTGCGCCCCATCGAGATGGCCGGGATGCGTGCCGTGCTGCCCCAGCATAACGCGCTGCCGTTCCCCTTCACCGTACGCGAAGTGGTCGCCCTGGGGCTCGCCTCCGGCCTTTCCGGCGTGCCGCTGTCCGCCCGCAAGCGCCTGCCCGAGGAAGCTCTGGCCCGCGTCGATCTCGATGGTTTCGCCGGCCGCTTTTACGGCGAGCTCTCCGGCGGCGAACAGCAGCGCGTCCAGCTTGCCCGCGTGCTCTGCCAGGTCTGGGTGCCGGTGCTCGATGGCATGCCGCGCTACCTGTTGCTCGACGAGCCGGTCTCCAGCCTCGATATCAAGCATCAGTTGCTGGTCATGGACGTGGCTCGCGCCTTTGCCAATGCCGGTGGCGGCGTCATCGCGATCCTGCATGATCTCAACCTTGCCGCCATCTATGCCGATGCGATCCTGGCGCTACGCGAGGGGCGCTTTGTCGGCTTCGGCGCGCCATCCGTGGTGCTGACCGATAGCCTCCTGGCCGATGTGTTCGATTGCCCGATGCGCGTCAATCAGCCTCCCGTTCCGGGTATTCCCTTCGTGCTCCCCCAATCCGCCATCCGCTCGGATGGCCGCCAGTCCAAGGTTGCCTGATGTCCACCCTCTTCAAAGCCGTCGCGCTCGTCATGGCCCTGGCCGCACCCGTCACGGCCCAGCAGGAAGCTCCTGCAGCGCTGGATCTCGAACTCAATGCCCTGCAACCGACCCAAAACGGCTGTCGCATCACCTTCCTAGCCGCTAACCGACTTGCGGCTCCGATTGATCGCGCCGCCATCGAAACGGCCCTGTTCGACGCCGATGGTGTCATCGATCGCATCGTTACCCTCGATTTCAAGGCGCTGAGGCCGGGCAAGACCAAGGTCTTGCAGTTCGAACTGGCCGACCTCCCTTGTGACGGCATCGGCCGGGTGCTGATCAACGACATTTCGGCCTGCGAGGGAACCGGCCTTGCCCCCACCGTGTGCCTCGACAGTCTGAACACGGCGACGCGTCTTCCCATCACCTTCGGGCTTTAAGGATATCGCTGATGGACACCGCCGTTCCCGCCCACGATTTCTCCATGCTCGCTTTGTTTCTCCAGGCCGACTGGGTGGTCAAGGGCGTCATGATCGGCCTGCTGCTCGCCTCCGTCTGGTGCTGGGCCATCATCGCCAACCGCATTGCCGCCTATGCGAAGGCGCGTCGCGACATGGCCGCTTTCGACAAGGCCTTTGCGGGCGGCAAACCGCTGGCCGATCTGCGCCGTGACTACGCCGACACAAACGCCTCCGGCCTCTCCGCTGTCTTCATCGCTGCCATGGACGAATGGGACAAGAGCCACGCCGCCCAGGCCACCGCCGGCGGGCTGCAAAGCCGCCTTGAAATCGCGCTCGATCTGGCCGTCACCGAACAAAGCGCCAAGCTGGAACAGCGCCTTGGCTTTCTTGCCACCATCGGCAGCGCCGGCCCGTTCATGGGCCTGTTCGGCACCGTCTGGGGCATCATGAATGCCTTCACTGCTATCGCCGCCGCCGAAAACACCAGCCTCGCGGTCGTCGCCCCCGGCATTGCCGAGGCGCTGCTCGCCACCGCACTGGGCCTGCTCGCCGCCATCCCGGCAGTGATCGCCTACAACAAGCTCAGCGCCGATGCCGGCAAGCTGATTGCACGCCACGAAGGCTTTGCCGATCGCCTCGTCGCCTTGCTGTCGCGCCAGATCGATGCGGGCAGGGCGCTCTGATGGGCATGTCCGCGGGTGCTGGCAAGGCCGCTGGCCGGCGCGGGCGCCGTGGTCGCGCCGGCCCCATCAGTGAGATCAATGTCACGCCCCTGGTGGATGTCATGCTGGTATTGCTGATCGTCTTCATGGTCGCCGCTCCGCTCATGACCATGGGCGTTCCGGTCGATCTGCCGCAAACCCCTGCCCAGGCCATGCCGGTCGATGCCAAGCCGATTACCGTCACAGTCACGCCTGATGGTGCCCTGTCTATCGACAACGCACCCGTTACCCTCGAGACGCTGGTCCCCACGGTCCGCACGCTCGCTACCCAGGGTACCGACGAGCGCCTCTACGTGCGTGGCGACGCTACCGCCCGATACGGCATGGTCATGCAGGTCATGGGCGCCCTTTCGGCTGCCGGTTTCGACAAGATCGGCCTCATCACCGAACAGCAGCAGGCCCCTTGATATGCATTACGCGCTTCCGGGATCGGCGCTGGCCCATGCCCTCGCACTCGGGGCGGGTCTGATGCTGTTTGCATGGCCGGAACCCAGCGATGCCCCGGCCGCGCAATCGGTGTCTGTCGAGCTGATAGCCATGGCCTCGGTCTCGGCCAACCAGACCGGCACCATTCAAAGCGATGCCGCCGACACTCTGGTATCCTCCGGCGCCGAGGCGTTGCCATCCACTAAGCCCCAGACCATCGTGGCACGAGAGCCGGAAACGCTGGACCCGGCAGTCAGGCCGGAAGCAGCGGAGCCGCCGCTGTTCGCTACGCTCCAACAAACCACCGCACCACGATTCACCTCGACCGAGCCGGTTGAGACCACACCGACTGAGCCCCAACGCCTGGAAATGGCTGTGCTGAGCGCCGTTTCGCCCGAGCCGCTGCAAGCCGAAGTTGTGGCGCCGGCAGCGCCTGGGCCAACAACGCCGTTGCAAAGGGCGCGGCCGGTTCAGCCCCTGCAGCAGGCCACTTTGCTCCCGGTCGAAATCACCGATCTCGAGCCCGCTCCGGTACCACATAGTCTGAGCCGCCCGCGTCCGTCCGAACCGACCCGGCGGCTGTCCTTGCAACAGACCGAAAGCTTGCCGCTACGGACCACTCCCAAGTCACCGGTTGCGCCGCCCCGACTGGCCGCTCCCGCCGGCAATGGCGGCCAGAATCAGGCGGACTCTGTCGCGGCGAGGCCCGCCACTGGCCAGGAGGGCAATGCCGGATTGGGCGGCGATGCCGAGGTGGCCCGCTATCCCAGCCAGGTCGTCGCCAAGCTGCGGCGCGCCTTGCGTTATCCGGGGGGCGCCGGGGGCGCCGCCGGCGAGGTGCATGTCCAGTTTACCGTCTCGGCTGGCGGCCAGCCGTCTGGCATGCGAATCGTCAAATCTTCGGGCAATGCTGTCATCGATCAGGCCGGCGTCGAAACCGTGCTGCGCGCTGCCCCGTTTCCGCCCATTCCGGCCGGAGCCAACCGGGCCAGTTGGGGCTTTATCGTCCAGCTCGCCTTCGTGCGCGGCTAAACCACGCGGCTTGGCGCAGACAATGTCCTGCCAGCGGCGGCTGTGGTAAAAACGCTTGCTCCATAGGGCGTTCGGCGCTTGCGGTGGTCGAAACGACAATGGTAAGGCCCACGCTCATAGCCCAACGAGTGCCGCCATGACCGAGCCCCGCGAAGAAATGGAATTCGATGTCGTCATCGTCGGTGCCGGCCCCGCAGGCCTGTCGGCCGCGATCCGTCTCAAGCAATTGTCGCCCGACCTTGCGGTGCTCGTCGTCGAAAAAGGCGCCGAAGTGGGCTCCCATATTCTGTCCGGGGCAGTGATCGATCCGACCGGGCTGGATCTCCTGTTGCCCGACTGGCGCGAGCGCGACACCCCCATCAAGACCGCGGTCTCGGCCGACCAGTTCCTGTGGCTGACCCAAACCGCTGCCATCCCTTTGCCGGGCTTCATCATGCCGCCATTGATGAGCAATCACGGCAATTATGTCGTCTCGCTGGGCAAAGTCTGTAGGTGGCTGGCGGCCGAAGCCGAAGCGCTGGGCGTCGACATCTATCCTGGCTTTGCCGGCGCCGAACTGCTGATCGAGGACGGCGTGGTGGTCGGCGTCGCGACTGGCGACATGGGCGTCGAAAAATCCGGCGAGCCAGGCCCCAACTTTGCTCGCGGCATCGCGCTCAAGGGCAAATATGTGCTGCTGGCCGAAGGCGTTCGCGGCTCGCTCAGCAAGCGCACCATCGCCGCATTCGGGCTGGCGAAGCAGGCCGACTTCCCCAAATACGGCATCGGTTTCAAGGAAATCTGGCGCGTCACCGACGCCAACCATCGGCCTGGCCTCGTGCAGCACACGCTGGGCTGGCCATTGCACAATTTAGTCGGCGGCGGCTCCTACCTATATCATCTGGAAGACAATCAGGTCGCTATCGGCCTGGTCGTTCATCTCGACTACAAAAATCCCTATCTGTCCCCGTTCGACGAATTCCAGCGCCTCAAGACCCATCCCGCGATCCGGCAAACCTTCGCCGGGGCCACGCGCCTCTCTTATGGCGCCCGCGCCATTTCGGAAGGCGGCTACCAGTCTATTCCCAAGCTGGCGTTTCCCGGTGGCGCCTTGATCGGCGACAGCGCCGGACTGGTCAATCTGCCGCGCATCAAGGGCAGCCATAATGCCGTCCTCTCAGGCATGCTGGCGGCCGAGCATGTTGTCACCGCGCTCGCATCCGGGCGCGCCAACGATACGCTGGCCGATCTCGATGCTGCCCTGCGCGCAGGCCCCATCGGCCGGGACCTGCACAAGGTGCGCAACGTCAAGCCACTGCTGGCCAAATTTGGAACCCTGCTGGGCATGGGTCTTGCCGGCATCGACATGTGGTGCATGACGCTGTTCGGCCTCTCCCCGTTCGGCACGCTCCGTCACAGCCAGGCCGACCACACCGCGCTCGAACCTGCCGCGCAGCACCGGCCGATCAACTATCCCAAGCGCGACGATGTACTGACTTTCGATCGGCTGTCCTCGGTGTTCATCTCGGGCACCCATCACGCCGAAAACCAGCCATCGCACCTGCACGTCGCCGATATGGCCCTGCAGAAATCCAGCGAGCTGGACATTTTCGCTGGTCCCTCCACCCGCTATTGCCCGGCCGGCGTCTATGAGTGGATCGGGCAGGGCGACGATGCCCGCTTCGTCATCAATGCCCAGAACTGCGTCCACTGCAAAACCTGCGATATCAAGGACCCCAACCAGAATCTCGACTGGGTCGTGCCCGAAGGGGGCGGCGGGCCGAACTACGTCAACATGTAGCCCCAAGCCGCGTGAAAACTTGCACGGACCCCTCGCGCCTGCTTTAAGCGCGGCAACGCTTCAGGATAGTCCGACATGAAAATTCTCGTGCCCGTCAAGCGGGTGGTGGATGCCTACGTCAAGATACGCCTCAATGCCGACGGCTCGGGCGTCGACACCGCCAACGTCAAGATGTCGATGAACCCCTTCGATGAAAATGCTCTCGAGGAAGCCATTCGTCTCAAGGAAGCCGGCAAGGCTAGCGAAGTCGTCGTAGTCACCATTGGCCCGGACAAGGCCGCCGAAACCCTCCGCGCGGGCTTGGCCATGGGCGCGGACCGCGCCATTCATATCAAGACCGAAGCGGCCCGCGTCGAGCCGCTCGCCGTCGCCAAGCTGCTCAAGGCCATCATCGCCGCCGAAACGCCCGGCCTGGTCATCATGGGCAAGCAGGCCATCGATGACGACAGCAACCAGACCGGCCAGATGCTCTCGGCCCTGCTCGATTGGCCCCAGGCCACCTTCGCCTCCAGGATCGAATTGGGAGATGCCAGCGTCGATGTCACGCGCGAAATCGATGGCGGCCTTCAGACCCTGCGGCTGTCGCTGCCGGCAGTGATCACCGCCGATCTGCGCCTCAACGCGCCGCGTTACGCCTCCTTGCCCAATGTCATGAAGGCCAAGAAAAAGCCATTGGACGAATCCAGCCCCGACATCCTCGGCGTTGATATGACGCCCCGCCTGACCATTTTGCAGACACGCGAACCCGCCAGCCGTCCGCCTGGCATCATGCTTGCCTCGCCCGAGGAACTGGCGGCCAAGATCAAGCAGTCAGGAGTGCTTTGACATGACGACCCTGCTGCTTGCCGAGCATGACGGCAAATCGTTGAACCAAGCGACAGCCAGGGTACTGACTGCCGCCACGGCGCTCGGTGCGCCGGTGCACCTGCTGGTCGCCGGTCATGGTGTCGGGCTGGTTGCCGAAGCGGCCGCCCAGTTGGACGGTGTCGCTAAGGTGCTGCTCGCCGATGGCGAGAGCCTGGCCCACCAGCGCGCAGAATCGGTCTCGGCTTTAATCGTCTCGCTCGCCCCCGGCTATGGCGCCATTGCCGCGCCAGCCACCGCATCGGGCAAGAACACGCTCCCGCGCGTTGCCGCTCTGCTCGATGTCATGCAGGTTTCCGAAGTTACCCGGATCGTTGGGCCCGATACCTTCGAGCGCCCGATCTATGCCGGCAACGCCATCGAAACCGTGCAGGCATCCGAAACCCTCGTGCTGACCATCCGTGCATCGGCCTTCGCGCCTGCCGGCGCGGAGGGTAATGCGCCGATCGAGGCGGTTGCCACCCCGCCCGACAGCGCCCGCTCGGTTTGGATCAGCGCCGAGCTGTCCCCGTCCTTGCGGCCCGAACTCAGCGGCGCGCGCGTGGTCGTCGCTGGAGGCAGGGCGCTGGGCTCCGCCGAGCAGTTCGAAGCGCTGCTCGCCCCGTTAGCCGACAAGCTCAATGCCGCCATCGGCGCCTCGCGCGCCGCCGTGGACGATGGTTATGCCCCCAATGACTTGCAGGTTGGCCAGACCGGCAAGGTCGTTGCGCCCGATCTCTACATCGCCGTCGGCATTTCCGGCGCCACCCAGCATCTGGCGGGCATGAAGAATGCCAAGATTGTCGTCGCCATCAACAAGGACGCCGACGCGCCAATCTTTCAGGTGGCCGATTTCGGGCTGGTCGGCGATCTGTTCACGCTCGTGCCGGCGCTGGTCAAGGCGCTGGATTGACTTCCAGGACGATCTTGCCGATGTGATCGCCGGCTTCCATCATCCGATGCGCCTGCGCGGCCTCGGCCAGCGGGAACACTTGATGCACGATGGGCAGGCACCGCCCCGCTGCAACCGCGGGCCACACCTGCGCCTGCAAACCCGCCGCAATCGCCGCCTTTTCGGCCGCACTGCGTGGCCGCATAGTGGAGCCAGTGATCCTGGCGCGCTTGGCCATGATCGCGGACAGGTTGAATTTTTCGACCACCGAACCGCCCATCATCCCCACCAGAACGATCGTGCCATCCTGCGCCAATACCCGCAGGTTCTGCTCGAAATACCGGGCCCCGACCAGATCGAGCACGATATCGACGCCGCGCCCCTTCGTGTGCTCCAGCACCACTGCGTCGAACACAGCATCCCGGTAGTTGATGGCAATCCCGCCCAGCGCGGTAACGGCTGCGCATTTCTCATCGCTGCCCGCCGTCGCGAAGGCCCTGATGCCGAATTCCCGGCACATCATCAGCGCGGTCGTGCCGATGCCGCTGGTGCCGCCATGGACCAGAGCCGTCATACCCGCCTTGGCGCCACCCAAGGCGAACAGATTGGCCCAGACCGTAAAGCAGGTCTCGGGGATGGCTGCCGCCTTGATCATGTCGACGCCGCTTGGTATCGGCAGCACCTGTCCGGCCGGGA
The DNA here is from genome assembly GCF_964244875.1 of uncultured Devosia sp. Lineage (NCBI taxonomy): Bacteria > Pseudomonadati > Pseudomonadota > Alphaproteobacteria > Hyphomicrobiales > Devosiaceae > Devosia > uncultured Devosia sp. Next base: position 3,632 of record NZ_CAXTKA010000010.1, on the reverse strand, counting down.
CGTTGCAGTACTGCGCATAGCCCCCACCGTTGGTCAGCGCGCAGACTTTGTCACCCATCGCAAATCCGGTGACGCCGTCGCCCAGTGCGACGATCTCGCCCGCAACTTCGAGGCCCGGAATAGGCGACGCATCGGGCGGCAGGGAATAGTGTCCTTGCCGTTGCAAGATATCGGGCCGGTTCACCCCAGCCGCTGCGACCTTGATCAGCACCTCACCCGCACGGGGCAGAGGCACCGGCGCCTCCCGTGCGTCCAGCACGTCGGGTGCGCCGAAGCGTGTGATTTCGATCTGCGTCATGGTTTGGGGTAATGGCATAATGGCTCACCGAACAGGACAGTGCGGCACTATTCACCGCAATCGCCTGCTGCGCCACAAGGGCGTGAACCGTTCAGCCAGCGCTGGGTTCCAGGACGCGTTCCTGTGTAAGCGCGGTGAGCGCGACGCGCAATTGCCCGCTCGGTATCAAGGTCACAGTATGGCGCGGCGCGATGCGGTGTTGTTCACCGGTCCTGGGATTGCGCCCCAGCCGTTCTGCCCGGGGGCGAACCGCCAGCGTGCCGAAGGCGCTGAGCTTGACATAATCTCCCGCCACCAGCCTGGCGCTTATGGTCGCGAACATCGCATCGCTGATCGCCGCAACATCGCCTTTGGAATGGCCGGTCCGGCGAGCCACAGCCGCGCACAACATTGCCTTGGTGATCGTCTCGGTCACAAGCAACTCCTCTTCCCGTTAAATTCATACGAGGAATTTAAAATCCTGTCCACAGGACCTGCATGCGAGTTGAAAATATGATCAAACCATTCAACTTTAGTTGACATAACTTAGAATCGTTATAAGCTGCAACGCATACTATTATCGGTTTCATGGCTGAAAGCCTCGCAAGTGCAGGCACTTCAGTTCTACCCAAACGAATCGACGGGCCGAACGCCCGGGGAAAGGTCGCAAGTGAGACTGACGCGCCAATCGAATTACGCGATCCGGGCCCTGGTCTATTGTGCGGTCAATCAGCCCGGCCTGAGCCGCGTTGCCGATATCGCCAAGGCCTATGCCATCTCCGAGCTGTTCCTGTTCAAGCTGATCAAGCCATTGGTGGAAAATGGCTTGCTCGAAACCGTGCGCGGGCGTCATGGCGGCATTCGCCTGGGCAAGCCCGCGGCTGAAATCACCCTGCTACAAACCATCATGCTGACTGAGGAAAGTTTTGCCTTGGCCGAATGCTTCGAGGACGGCGGTGCCGATTGTCCCCTGATCGGCGAATGCGACCTCAACAGCGCCTTGCGCGAGGCGCTCGGGGCGTTTTTCTCGGTTCTGGATGGCTATACCATCGCCGATCTCGCGAGCAAGAAGCGTAATCTGCGCGAACGCCTTGGCCTGCTGCTGCTTGAACCCGAACTTGCGGTTACGCACTAGGCGCAGCCTTTCTGCTCAGCCGTCATGGCGGCTCGACCTGCCTCGCATAATATGAGTTTGACACTCATATTAAATCATGGTTAGGTCGCTCCACAAATCGGAGCGACTGCCATCGCCTCGATTGGAACGACGGGGCTTGCTGCTACCGTCTCCCGGGCTGGCCAAGGTCCTCAACACCCTGGCCAGCCTTTGATCAATCCGTTTTGATCGCGGTCCCTTTAATTCTGGCGCATGCCCGGCCCTCGCCGCCGCGCATTGATCTCGATCCCCCACTATGCTCTATCCCGGCCAAACCACCGGAACCCTTATGGCTGCTGCACCCCTCTTATCGCTCCAGAACATTTCGCTGACCTTTGGCGGCTCGCGCCTGCTCGAAAGCGCCGAATTGATCGTCTCGCCGGGACAACGCATCGCCTTGGTCGGCCGCAACGGCTCTGGCAAATCGACCCTGCTCAAGATCGCCTCGGGCGAGGTCGGTCATGATGGCGGCCTGCGCTTTATCGAGCCCAGCGCCACCGTGCGCTACCTGCCCCAAGAGCCGGACCTGTCGGCGTTCAAGAGCACGCTGGATTATGTCGAAGGCGGACTTGGGCCGGGCGACGACATCTACCGCGCACAATACCTGCTCAATTCGCTGGGCCTGACCGGCGAGGAAAATCCCAAATCGCTTTCGGGCGGCGAGGGTCGTCGCGCGGCTTTGGCCCGCGTCCTTGCGCCCAAGCCCGATATCCTCTTGCTGGACGAGCCGACCAACCATCTCGATCTGCCCGCTATCGAGTGGCTGCAGTCCGAACTAGCCTCGATGCGCTCGGCCATGGTGCTGATCAGCCACGATCGTCGCTTTCTCTCCGATCTCACCCGCGCCACCGTCTGGCTTGATCGCGGCCTGACCCGCCGCCTTGACAAGGGTTTTTCCGCTTTCGAGGCCTGGCGCGACGCCGTGCTGGAGGAAGAAGAGCGCGACCGCCACAAGCTGGACCGCCAGATCGTGCGCGAGGAACATTGGCTGCGCTATGGCGTCACCGCGCGCCGCAAGCGCAATGTCGGCCGCCTCGAACGGCTTGGCACCTTGCGCCAGGATCGCCGCGAACAGCGACGCGTCACCGGTTCGGTCAACATGCAGGTTTCCGAGGGCCGCACCTCGGGCGCGCTGGTGGTGGAGGCCGAGAACATCCATAAATCCTATGGCAATCGCGTCATCGTCGCCGATTTCTCCACCCGCGTCTTGCGCGGCGACCGCATCGGCATCGTCGGTCCCAATGGCGCGGGCAAGACCACGCTGATCAAGATGCTAACGGGTCTTCTGGCGCCCGATAGCGGCAAGATCAGGCTCGGTTCGGCGATTGAACTGGCCATGCTCGACCAGGGCCGCGCCAAGCTCTTGCCCGAAACGCGTCTCAAGGACGCCCTGACCGGCGGTGGCAGCGACACCATCCACATCAATGGCGAACCGCGCCACGTCGTCGGATACATGAAGGATTTCCTGTTCACCCCCGAACAGGCCAGTACCCCGATCGGCAAGCTCTCGGGCGGCGAGCGCGCCCGTGTCGCTTTGGCCCGCGCCTTGTCGTTGCCCTCCAACTTCCTGGTGCTGGACGAGCCGACCAACGACCTCGATCTGGAAACCCTCGACCTGCTCGAGGAAATGGTGTCGGACTATACCGGCACCGCCATCATCGTCAGCCATGACCGCGACTTCCTCGATCGCGTCGCCACCTCCATCATTATCGCCGAAGGCGAAGGCGTTTGGACCGAGTATGCCGGCGGCTATTCCGATATGGTGATCCAGCGCGGCGAGGGCGTGAACGCCCGTGCGGCCATCACCAAGGCCCACCGGGCCGGCAAGACCGCTTTGCCCCAGACCACAGCGGCGACCGCCAAGCGCAAGCTCTCCTTCAAGGAAAAGCACGCGCTGGAGACCCTGCCCAAGCAGATCGAAAAATTCGAGGGCGAGATCAAGGTGCTCAACGCCACTCTGGCCGATCCAAAACTCTATGCCAAGAACCCCGACGCCTTTGCCGAGACGTCAAAGCTCTTGGCAACCACCGAATCTCGCCGCGCCAAGGCCGAAGAGGATTGGCTGGAGCTGGAACTGCTGCGCGAAGAACTGGAGGGGTAGGCACCCTCATCCGGCCTCCGCTTCGCTCGGCCACCCTCTCCCCGACGGGAGTGTTCACTTGGGACTCTGGATGAGGGATTGGTTGAAGAACATTGTGAGGG
>NZ_CAXTKA010000009.1:0-158440 GCF_964244875.1 uncultured Devosia sp. | reverse complement strand
CTGCTCGATGCGCACGTGTAAAATCCCGTCGCATGCGGCGAGCCGCTGTCTCGCATACTAAACCAAACCCATGAGGCACGTCTCGCCGCATGCCGTTTGACTGTCATCCAACCGCCCGGTGACCCCGCGCGGCGCATCTTCACGCCCCGATCGAGCAAACGATTTCCCCCCGTTCGCGATCTGCGCACAGTTACACCGCTGTGTCTTCTTGCAGGCGCCAATCGCCTGTCTTATCTTGCCCGTGCAGGATACATGCCTGCAACGTTCTCAGGGCGGGGTGCAATTCCCCACCGGCGGTAACGGGGCGACCCGAAGCCCGCGAGCGCCCCACGGGGAACGCTGTTTGAAATTCGCTGTGGCGAGTCAAATGGCGGTGGCTTTCGAGAACCGGAGCGGAGCGTACATTGGTACGTGAGCACCGGAAGCGCAGAAAAACGCCGTCAGTTGGCCGCCGCAGTAGAATTGCAAATGGGTTCCAGGTGGGGGTCAGCAGATCCGGTGTAACTCCGGGGCCGACGGTATAGTCCGGATGATAGAGAACGGGTCTGGATCTGGCCTTGGGCTGTGACGGATTGTCCGTCATCGCCGCACTGCTTTGTCTGTTCCCGTAACCCTGAGGAAGCTGGTTACGGAAAGGACTTCAGATGAACCAGGTTTCCTCCTCCAATGGCGCCGTGCTTGGCGCCGCCTTCGTCACCATTGCCGCCCTCGCCTTTGCCGGCACCAACGTTTTGCAATCGGTGCTGCCGTGGCAGTTCGGCATGAGCTCGACCGGCATGGCGTTCTGGCAATATCTGCTGGCGACGCTGTTCGCGCTGCCGCTGATCCTGCGCATCGGCCTTGGCAAGCTGCGCACCCGGCGCCCTCTCGTCCACGAAATCCGGGCTTTCGCCTCGGCCTTGGGCGTCCACGTCTTCGTCTATGGCTTCGCCTCGGGCGTACCGGTCTGGCAGATGGTGACCCTCCTGGCCACCGGCCCCCTGTTCATCATCCTCGGCTCGACGCTGTTCCTGGGCGAGCGCGCCTCCCCCGCCCGCCTGATCGCTGCCTTTGTCGGCTTTGCCGGCGCGCTCATCGTTTCGGGTATCGGCGTCGACGGCTTCAGCCTGACTACGCTGGTGCCGATCGCCGCGGCCGCCCTATGGGCGACGACGGACGTTCTGACCAAATATCTGTCGCGCGAAGAATCGCCCGAAACATTGACGCTGTCCTTGCTGGTGCTGGTCACGCCCAATCACCTGCTGATCCTGTTGATTGCCACTATCGCCGCCTGGTTGATCCCCGGCCTGGTTCCGGCGGGCCTTGCCACCGGCTTTCCGTTCCAGTTGCCGACCGGGGCGGGCCTGGGTCTGCTGGTGCTGCTAGGCCTGCTGACCGCAGCCGCGCAATATCTGTTGAGTCTCGCCTACAAGGTGGCCGACGCCACCTATTTGCAGCCATTCGGCGACCTCAAGGTGCCGCTGACGGCCTTGCTGGGCTGGGCATTGCTCGGCCAGATCCCGAGCCCGTGGTTCTGGCTCGGCGCTGCCATGATCATCGGCGCGTCGGCCTTCATCTTCCACCAGGAAGCGCAAAAGGACCAACCCGGCCCGGCAGCGCAGGCCGCCTAGAGACTGACCCAAGCCTGCTCGTGGTGCGATTGCGCCATGGCATGCACGGTGCGTTCGATCACGAGGCCCGCGTCGAAATCCACGATGCGGGCCGCCTTGCCCTCGATGGCATTGAGCAGTTCGTGGCATTCGATGATCTTGAGGTCGTTGAAGCCCAGCCCGTGCCCCGGCGCCGGAATGAACCGATCGTAAGGCGGGTGATGCGGCGCACTCAGGATGGTGCGAAATCCCTGCTCGGTCGGGCGGTCGCCGGCGCAATAGAGCCGGAGTTCGTTCATCCGCTCCTGATCGAAAACGATCGTGCCCTTGCTGCCGAAGATCTGCAGCGCGATCCGACCCTTGCGGCCCCAGGCGGAGCGATCCAGCGCCATCACGCCAGATATCCCCGTACCGATTTTAAAGAGTATGCTGGCGATATCGAAAGTCTCCACCGCCCTGCGGTTCCCGGATTGAGTCCGCCGATCGGCGTATGGCTTTGACAAGTTTGCCAAAACCCGGGACACCGGGCCAAACAGGTGGTGCAGCAGGCTCAGGGGGTGAACGCCGAAATCGTCCAGCGCGCCATAGCCGGAACTGGCCTCGCTTTTCCAATAGAACAGTGCCTCCGGATCGGCCATGAAGTCCTCGTCCATCTCGACACGGACATGGTTGACCGTCCCGATGGCACCTTCCGCCAGCAGCGTCTCGATGTGGCGCACCAGGGGATTCTGGATGTAGTTGTAGCCTAGCACCGCCACCTTGCCGGACTTTTGCGCCGCTGCCGCCATGCGCTCTGCGTCCGCCAAGGCGACCGCCATCGGCTTTTCGCACCAGACATGCTTGCCGGCCTCAAGCGCGGTGATCGCCATCTCGGCATGGAAAGCATTGGGCGTGGTGATGGAGACGACGTCGACCTCAGGATCGGCGATCAGGTCCCGCCAAATGCCGGTGGCCTTGGCGAAACCGAATTCGGCGGCTTTCTTGTCCGCCAAGGCTTGGTCGACCTCTGCCAGATGCACGAGACGTGGCGTGGGGCCGGTACCGAATACGGCATGCACCTCGGTCCAGGCCAGTGCGTGGCATTTGCCCATATAGCCGGTCCCGATCAGGCCGATGCCCAGACTTTGCGCCATATTGTTCTCCCCTTTGGGCAAACATTTATGCACAATCGGTGGGGAACGGAATATGGCTCGTGCTGGCTCTTGATCGGGGCGCGGAACCCATGTCTCATGGGCAAAAACCAGCATGCCAGATTTCTGGAAATGCCGGGCAGCGACCGGGAGAGACTTGAGTGCGCAGCGACCAAACCAAAGTGCTCGATGTCATTACCATCGGGCGGGCGTCGGTCGATCTCTACGGCCAGCAGATCGGTACCCGGCTGGAGGATGTGACGAGCTTTGCCAAGTCGGTCGGAGGCTGCGCCACCAATATCGCCGTGGGCACGGCGCGGCTGGGGCTCAAATCTGCGCAGATCACCCGGGTCGGCAAGGAGCAGATGGGGCGGTTCATCCTCGAACAGTTGCAGCGCGAAGGCGTTGAAACCCGCGGCATCGTCACCGATCCCGAGCGTCTGACCGCTCTGGCGATCCTGTCGGTGGAAAACGAACATTCGTTCCCTCTGCTGTTCTATCGCGACAATTGCGCCGACAACGCGCTGGATCCCGACGATATCGACCCCGTATTCATCGCCACTGCGGGCGCCGTGCTGGTGACCGGCACGCACTTTTCCAAGCCCCACACCGAGGCGGCGCAGCGCAAGGCGATGACGCTGGCGCGAGAAAACGGCGCCAAGGTCATCCTCGATATCGATTACCGCCCCAACCTGTGGGGCCTGGCGGGACATGACGCGGGCGACAATCGCTACATCGCCTCCGCCGCCGTGTCGGCCAAGATGCAGACCGTCCTGGCCGCGTGCGACCTGATCGTGGGCACCGAGGAAGAGGTGCTCATCGCCTCCGGCGCGTCCGATCTGCTGACCGCGCTCAAGACGATCCGCAGCCTTTCCACCGCTACCATCGTGCTGAAACGCGGCCCCATGGGCTGCATCGTCTATGACGGGGCCATTTCCGACGATCTGGAAGACGGCATCGTTGGCAGGGGATTTCCCATCGAGGTTTACAATGTCTTGGGCGCCGGCGACGCCTTCATGAGCGGGTTCCTGCGCGGCTGGTTGCGCGGCGAACCCCATGCGACCAGTGCCACTTGGGCCAACGCCTGCGGCGCCTTCGCGGTCTCGCGCCTGCTCTGCGCGCCGGAAATCCCGACCTGGGTCGAGCTGCAATATTTTCTCGAGCATGGCAGCCCGGAACGGGCCCTGCGCAAGGATGAGGCGGTCAATCACATCCATTGGGCAACGACCCGGCGGCGCGAAATTCCGAGCCTGATGGCGCTGGCCTGCGATCACCGCAGCCAATTGGAAGAGCTGGCCGGCGGAGATACGGCGATGCTGGCCAGAATTCCGGCATTCAAGACGCTGGCGATACGGGCTGCGACACAGGTAGCCGCAGGGCGGCCAGGCTTTGGCATGCTGCTGGATGACAAATATGGCCGCGATGCGCTTTTTGCGGCAGGAGCACACAAGGACTTCTGGATCGCCAAGCCGATCGAATTGCCCGGCTCACGGCCGCTCCAATTTGAATTTTCGCAAGACCTGGGCAGCCGGCTGATCGATTGGCCGGTTGAGCATTGTATTAAGGTGCTGTGTTTCTATCATCCGGACGACGCGCCGGAGCTGAAAGCGCAGCAGATCGAAAAGCTGCGCGCGGCCTATGATGCAGCGCGCAAGATCGGGCGGGAACTGCTGATCGAGATCATTGCGAGCAAGCACGGCGCGCTGGGCGATGATGTCGTGGCGCGGGCGTTGACGGAAATTTATGATGCCGGGCTGAAGCCCGATTGGTGGAAACTGGAGCCGCAACCCAGCGTCGCGGCGTGGGCGGCGATCGACACGGTCATCGAAACGCACGATCCATTCTGCCGCGGCGTGGTGCTGCTCGGGCTCGAAGCCTCCCAAGCGGCGCTGGAGGCGGGCTTTGTCACCGCGCAGCAATCGCGGACGGTCAAGGGCTTCGCCGTCGGCCGCACGATTTTTGCCGATGCGGCAAGGGGATGGCTGGACGGGACGGTGAGCGACGATGATGCAGTCGCCGACATGGCCGCCCGATTTGGCGCGCTGGTGCAAATCTGGGAGCGGCTGAGGGGGATCACCCCGCAAATTGGGATTGAGGGTAGATGACCCAAACGACAATTCGACTAACCATGGCGCAGGCCGTTGCGCGCTTTCTGACCATGCAGAAAACCATGATCGATGGTGAGACGGTGCCGATTTTCGGCGGCGTGTTTGCCATTTTCGGGCATGGCAATGTCGCCGGGGTCGGCGAAGCACTTTATGGCATCAAGGACACCCTGCCGACCTATCGCGCCCAAAACGAACAGGGCATGGCCCATGCGGCCATCGCGTTTGCCAAAGCCAGTTTCCGCCAGCGGTTCATGGCCTGCACCACCTCGATCGGACCGGGCGCACTCAATATGGTGACGGCCGCCGCGCTGGCCCATGTCAATCGGTTGCCGGTCTTGCTGCTGCCGGGCGACGTATTCGCCAACCGCCTGCCCGACCCCGTCTTGCAACAGATGGAGGATTTCGGCGACGGGACAGCCACGGTCAATGACTGCTTCAAACCGGTCAGCCGCTACTTCGACCGTATCACCCGGCCGGAGCAGATTATCCCGGCATTGCGGCGCGCCATGCAGGTGTTGACCGATCCGGCCGATTGCGGGCCGGTGACGCTGTCGCTGTGCCAGGACGTGCAGGCTGAGGCCTATGATTATCCCGAAAGCTTTTTTGCCGAGAAAGTGTGGGCCGTGCGGCGGATCATGCCGGATGCCGACGAATTCGCCGATGCGGCTGCCGCCTTGCTCCAGGCAGAAAAGCCGGTGATCATCGCCGGCGGCGGCGTGTTGTATTCGCAAGCCACTGGCGCGTTGGCCGCTTTTGCCGAGGCGCATGGTATTCCCGTGCTGGAGACGCAGGCGGGCAAGAGTGCCCTGCCCCACGACCATCGCCTCAACATGGGCTCGGTCGGGGTCACCGGAACGTCCGCCTCGAACACCTTGGCAGAGGAAGCCGATGTCATCCTTGCCATCGGCACGCGGCTGCAGGATTTTACCACCGGTTCCTGGGCCCTGTTCAAGAACGACAGGCTCAAGATCATCGGGCTGAACGTGCAGCCGTTCGATGCGCACAAACACCAGGCCTTGCCGCTGGTCGGGGATGCGCGGGTGGGCCTTGCGGCGCTGGATGCGGCGCTGACGGGCTGGGAAGCCGATGCGAGCTGGACCGCCAGGGCCATCGCCGGCAAGACCGAATGGCTCGAGGCGGCCGAGCGGGCGACCGCCACCACCAATGCCGAACTGCCCTCCGATGCGCAGGTGATCGGCGCGGTCCAGCGGGCACGGGGCAGCGACGGCATTTTGGTGTGCGCCGCCGGTGGCTTACCGGGGGAGTTGCACAAGCTTTGGCGGCAGGGTTCGCCGGGCAGCTACCATATGGAATATGGCTTTTCCACCATGGGCTACGAGATTGCCGGCGGGCTTGGGGTCAAGCTGGCGCGGCCGAACAAGGACGTGATCGTCATGGTCGGCGATGGCAGCTACATGATGCTGAATTCGGAAATCGCCTCCTCGATCATGCTGGGCGCCAAGCTGACCATCGTGGTGCTCGATAATGCGGGCTACGGCTGCATTAACCGGTTGCAGATGGCCACGGGCGGCGCCAACTTCAACAATCTGTTGAAGGACAGCCACCATGTGGTCCTCCCCGGAATCGATTTTGCCGCGCATGCGGCAGCCATGGGAGCCATGTCGCGAAAGGTCGCCTCGATTGCCGAGCTGGAAACGGCGCTGCGGGACACGGAGGAAACCGAAAGGACCACAGTTATCGTCATCGACACCGATCCGCTGATCACCACCGATGACGGAGGTCACTGGTGGGACGTCGCGGTGCCGGAAGTCAGTGATCGGCCGCAGGTGAATGCGGCGCGGGAGGCGTATGTGACTGCGCTGAAGGGGCGGCGGGCGGGGTAATAAGAAGACGCCTTACCTGCCCGTCAGGCACTTTCTCAAAGAGAAGGGTGGTACTGCGTTTGGCGAGGCCCTGGGCCAACCCTCGCCCCTTTAGGGAGATGGTGGATCGGCCAAAGGCCGAGACGGGTGAGGGGTCGCCTCCACAAGTCTGATACAAGAACGCGCAATAGCCAAACTGACCTGGAGCCTAAATGAAAGCCAAACTTGGCATGTCGCCCATCGCGTGGTGGAACGATGATCTGGTGGAATTGAGCGATGATGTGTCGCTGGAAGAATGCCTGCGGCAGTCGCGCTCGGCGGGGTTCACCGGCATGGAAAAGGGCCGGCGTTTTCCCGACGATCCGGCTGTCATGCTGCCAATTCTGCGAGCGGCCGATGTAACCCTTTGCGGTGGCTGGTTCTCGGGAACGCTGGTCGATGAGGACATTGCGATCAACAAGGCGCGGATTGCGCCGATGATCGAATTGTTCAAGGCCGTCGGCGCGCCGTGTATCGTCTATGGCGAAGTGGGCCGCTCCATACAGGGGGATCGCGCCAGGCCGCTCGCCACCAAGCCGAAGCTTTCCGAGGACGAGATGAAGGCATATGCCCGCACGGTCACGGATTTCGGCGAATGGTGCGCCGAGCAGGGCATGCCCCTGGCCTATCACCACCATATGGCCGCCGTGGTGGAGACCGAGCCGGAGCTCGACGCGTTCATGAACGCTTCCGGCGCGGGCATTCCACTGCTGCTCGATGCGGGCCATCTGGCCTTTGCCGGCGGCGACGTGCTGCGGGCCATCGACAATCACCATGGGCGCATTAGCCATGTTCACGTCAAGGATGTGCGCATGGCGGTAATCGATGCGCTCGATCGCACCAGACAGTCGTTTCTCGACGCCGTGGCGCTGGGCGCTTTCACTGTGCCAGGCGACGGTTCGCTGGATTTCCGTGCCATCGTGCAGAAATTTGCCGATCATGGCTATGAAGGCTGGTTCGTAGTGGAGGCCGAACAGGACCCGCGCAAGAACCCGCCACTCAGGATGGCACAGGTGGGGCATAAGGAGCTGATGGCTGTCATGACCGCTGCCGGCTACACCGTGGAAACGCAAGGCTATCCCCAATAGCGCGCATGCTGGTGGGGATGTGCTAAACTGGGCTGGCAGGTCGGAGAAGTGGTTTGAAGGCAAATGATGTAAACTGGTTTCGCCCGCTGTGGCGGCGTGTCACCGTTACAGGGTTCCTTATGGTGTGGTGCGCCTGGGAATGGTTGTGGAACAAAGACGAGCTCTGGGGCTCGCTGATCAGCGCGGCGCTGGCCTATTCGATATACAGTTTCTTTTATGCCTTTCCCAAGGATGAGCCTGATAATGGCAACGACACCCAACCTCCGAGTGCGCCCTAGCGGCACCAGCGGGCGCGTGCACAGCATCACGCCCAACAGCGCGCGCTGGAGCTATGTCGGTTTTGCCCTGCACCGCCTTGACGCGGGCGGCGCCGTCGGCGGAGAAGCCGGCAGCGACGAAGTTTGCCTGGTGCTGGTCAGCGGCAAGGCCAGGATTTCGGTTGATGGCAAGGATCTCGGCGAACTCGGGCAGCGGATGACGCCGTTTGAGGGCGAGCCCTATTCGGTTTACGTCCCGGCCGGCAGCAATTGGGCCGTGGCCGCCACCACCGCGCTGGAGCTTGCGGTCTGCTCGGCCCCGGGTGAGCGCGGGACGTATCAGCCCCGCATCATTGCGCCGGGTACTCATCCGCCGCTAGTGCGCGGCAAGGGCGCCAATGTGCGCCACGTCACCAACATCATGCCCGAGACCGATCCTGCTCATGCCCTGCTGGTGGTGGAAGTGATCACGCCGGGCGGCAATACCTCGTCCTATCCGCCGCACAAGCACGACACCGACAACCTGCCCGAGGAAAGCTTTCTCGAGGAGACCTATTATCACCGGCTCAACCCGCCACAGGGCTTTGCCGTGCAGCGCGTCTATACGGATGATCGGAGCCTTGATGAAGCGCTCGTGATCGAGGACGGTGACGTGACGCTGGTGCCGCGGGGCTATCATCCGGTGGCGACGACCGCCGGATATGACCTGTACTACCTCAATGTCATGGCCGGGCCGAAGCGCATCTGGAAGTTCCATAATGCCGAAGAGCACGCGTGGCTGCTGGCCTAGCCGGTTTATCCCCGGCCGGGCCGACAGGCATAATATCCCAATCAAAACGACGCGCCCTAGCGACCCTGGAAAATCGACTTGTCGGCCAGGATGCCTGTGACTTCGCTGACCTTGACGGCACGCTGTTCGGCCATGGACTTCAGCGCCGCATCCGCCAGCGCCAAGGCGATCAGGCCATCCAGGCCACTCGGGCTGGGAACCGATCGGGATTCAATGGCGTCGATGAAGGTGCTGATTTCATTGGCATAGGCCTGGGTGTAGCGGGTCATGAAGAAGTCATGAAGCGGCGGGCGGGTGTAACCGGACGCGGTGGCGACTTCGATGGCGACCGGTCGCTGGTTTTCGGCGGACACGGCGCCCTTGGACCCATGCACCTCGATGCGCTGGTCATAGCCATAAGTGGCCCGGCGGGAGTTGGAGATCGTGGCATGCTTGCCGGAAGCGGTGGTCAGGATAATGCTGACGCTGTCATAATCGCCGGCGGCGCCGATAGCTTCGTCGACGAGATTGGAGGCGTAGGCGGTGACGCTGTCCACCTCCTCGCCCAACAGGAACCGCGCCATGTCGAAGTCATGGATGGTCATGTCGCGGAAGATGCCGCCCGAGCGCTTGATGTAGTCCACCGGCGGGGCGCCCGGATCGCGTGACGTGATCTGCACCATCTCGACCGTGCCGATCTCGCCCTTGTCGATCACCGCCTTGACGGCCAGGAAGTGGGGATCGAAGCGACGATTGAAGCCGACCATCAGCGTGCCGCCAGTGGCATCCACAATTTTGAGGCACGCCTTGACGCGCTCGACGTCGAGGTCGATCGGCTTTTCGCAGAAGATGGCTTTACCGGCCTTGGCAAACTGCTCGATCAGGTCGGCATGGGTATCGGTCGGCGTGCAGATCACCACGGCGTCGATATCGGTCGCGGCCAGGATTTGCGCGATGCTGCGCACTTCGCAACCATACTGGGCCGCAATGTCCTTGGCGGCCTGTTCCATGGCATCGGCGACGGCGACGAGACGGGCATTGGGATTGGCCGAAACGGCCTTGGCATGGACTTTGCCGATGCGGCCGGCGCCGAGAAGGCCGAAACGAACGGTCATAGGGGGTCTCCAGTGGTCGTGGCGCGGATGCGCGGTAAGCGGTCTTGGGGCCAGCATATCTCCGATGATTTTGCGATCATATGGCGGCATGGGCCGGAACGAAGCTTGCTGCGATCTTGTGCCCAGAATAATGCCGTGGATTGGGGGTTTGCCGGCGCCCTGCCGGAGGTTAAGAGGACAAGGCCGCCGCCAAGTTCGGCAGATCGACATGGGAACGATGCGATGACGAATGTTGCCGAAGCACAGGCTGCCAATAGCGAGCACAGCCTGGAGCAGCCGGGCTATGTGCTGACGCTGAGTTGTGCCGATCGGCCGGGCATCGTTGCAGCCGTCACCACGGAGCTGGCGGCGCTAGGCGGCAATATCGCGGAAAGCAACCAGTTCTGGGACCGCCAGACCGGCATTTTCTTTATGCGCATTGCCTTCACCGCGCCGGCGGGAAGCGATCGCGACGAGATCGAGCGCGCCCTGCGCCCGGCATTCGAGCGCTTCGGCATGAAGACGGCGATCAGTCCGCTGTCACGCCGGCCCAAAGTGGTGATCATGGTGTCTAGGTTCGACCATGCGATGCTGCATCTACTCTATCAAATTCGTGTCGGCTGGCTGGATGCGGAAGTGGTGGGCATCGTGTCCAACCACCCCGATGCCGGCCGAATCGCCGAAAGCGAAGGCATCCCGTTTCATCTCTGGCCGGTCAGCCGGGACACCAAGGCGGAACAGGAAGCCAAGGTTATCGCGCTGGTGCAGGAGAGCGGGGCGGATCTGGTGGTTCTCGCACGCTATATGCAGGTGCTGAGCAACACCATGTCGACGCGGTTGTTCGGCAAGATCATCAATATCCATCACTCGTTCCTGCCCAGCTTCAAGGGCGCCAAGCCCTATCACCAGGCCCATGAGCGCGGCGTCAAGCTCATCGGGGCTACCGCGCATTACGTGACGCCGGATCTGGATGAGGGCCCAATCATCGAACAGGAAACTGCGCGCGTCACCCATTCCATGAGCGCCGAGGACCTGGTGGCAGCGGGTCGCGACGTGGAAAGTCGCGTCCTGGCCCGCGCCGTCAAGCTGCATCTGGAGAACCGGGTCATGCTCAATGGTCACAAGACCGTGGTGTTCGGCTAGGGGTGAGCTTTAAAGTGGCTCAGGTTTCCCGGGCCCGTTCCAGGAGGCGCTTGCATTCAAGCAGTTCGCGCAACACGTCGGACAGCTTATCGCGGCTGTCCTGATCCAGATTGGGGCTGGACAGCATTACGGCCTCCTCGATTTCGGCCTCGTCGCTGGCCGCCTCAGCGGCTTCCAGGATGGGCAGGATTTCCTCGATCGATTTGCCCTCGCCGACGGCGATGACATAGCGGCTGCCCTGGTCCTTGAGGATGCGCTGCACGCCCTTGATGGTGAACCCTTGATCGTAAAGCAGGTGACGGATGCCGCGCAGCAGCAACACATCTTCGGGACGATAATAGCGCCGGCCGCCGCCGCGCTTGAGGGGCTTGATGGTGGCAAACCGGGTTTCCCAGAAGCGCAGCACGTGCTGCGGCAATTCCAGTTCGTCGGCGGCTTCAGAGATGGTCCGGAAGGCGTCGGGTGATTTTTCCACCACGGTCCCCAGCTAGAGCCTCGTGCATTGGGGAAAGCAAAGCGCCGGAGCGGTCGGCGCAATCGTCATAAAAGCCCAGAACGCTTTATTTTCCAGCATGAACCATAGATTTGTTGATCTTGGATTTCAACACGTTGCTGGGTTTGAACACAAGAACCTGTCGGGGGAGGATCGGAACCTCCTCGCCGGTCTTGGGATTGCGGCCGATCCGCTCGTTTTTGGAGCGCACCTGGAAGGAGCCGAACGATGACAGCTTGACGTTGCTACCCTCGATCAGGGCATCGCCGATCAGCTCGAGCACCCGCTCGACCAGCTCGGCCGACTCGGTTCGCGACAGGCCGACAGACCCATAGACCGCCTCGGCCAGATCAGCCCGCGTCACCGTTTTCTGCGTCATCGACACCCCCAAATGTGCTAAGGGTTTGAAATCCCGTCACAGGGCGACCCTTCGCACCTCCGACACCCTGAATTCGGCAGCCAGTTCCCCCAGGAACCGTGCCGAGAGCAAAGGGAATTTTCCCTCGTTATCTGTGTCCGACCACAATGAAAACGCCGCGAGGCGAGCCACTGCGATCGGGTTCCTCCACTTGAAAACGACACTAACGCCTTGAAACACCACAGGTCAATTGGCCGTGGCGGACTTTACCAGCGGATCAGGGATGCGCCCCAGGTGAAGCCGCCGCCCATGGCCTCCAGCATCACCAGATCGCCGGGCTTGATGCGACCATCGCTGAACGCCTCGTTGAGCGCCAGCGGCACGGAAGCCGCCGAAGTGTTGGCATGACTATCCACCGTGATGACGATTTTCTCGGCCGGGATGCCCAGCTTGTTGCCGGCGCCGTCGATGATGCGCTTATTGGCCTGGTGCGGCACGAACCAATCCAGATCGTTGATGCCATAGCCGGTGGTTTCGAACACGGAACGCACCACGTCGGTAATCATGCCGACGGCGTGGCGGAAGACTTCTTTGCCTTCCATGTGGACGAACCCCATGCCCAGGGTCGTCGACGGGCCGCCCTTGGTATAGAGCTTGTCCCAATAATGGCCGTCGCTGCGCAGGCTGGAGGCCAGCACGCCGCGTTCGGGAGCATCGTCCAGCACGTGTTCGACCTCCATCACTACGGCGCCGGCACCATCGCCAAACAGCACGCAGGTGGTGCGGTCGTTCCAGTCGAGCAGGCGCGAGAAGGTTTCGGCGCCGATGACCAGTGCGCGCTTGGCGAGGCCATTCTTGAGATAGCTATCGGCCGTGGCAACCGCAAAGACGAAGCCGGAGCACACCGCCTGCAGGTCGAACGCCATGCCGTGATGCATGCCGAGCTTGCGCTGCACGATCGTAGCTGTGGAGGGAAAAGTGTAGTCGGGCGTGGTGGTGGCAACGATGATCAGATCGATATCGCCGGGAGTAAGCTTCGCACGATCGAGCGCCTGGAGTGCCGCATTGAGAGCAAGGTCCGACGTGAACTCGCCATCGGCGGCCAGATGACGCTGCTTGATCCCGGTCCGCTGCTGAATCCATTCGTCGGACGTGTCGACGCGCTTGGCCAGTTCGTCATTGGTGACGCGGTTGGCCGGCAGGTAACCGCCAACGCCGCGGATGATGGAACGCGTTTGAGTCACGCCGGTCTGGCCTCGGGTTCAGAAGCAGGCAAATCCGTTACGGCGCTCAGAGGGAAACGGAGCATGCCCTCGCCGATCTTGTCGATCAGCCGACTGCGGGCCATCTCATAGCCCAGGCCCAAAGCGCTTTTGAAGCCAATTTCGTCAGTGCCGCCATGGGATTTGATGACGATGCCGTTGAGCCCCATGAACACGCCGCCATTGACGGTACGGGGATCCATTTTGCGGCGCAGTGCCGTGAGCGCCGAACTGGCAAACAGAGCGCCGATCCGGCTCATCCAATTGGCGTTCAGTGCGCTGCGCAAATAGGAGCCGACCTGGCGCGCCGTGCCCTCGGCAGTCTTGAGCGCGATGTTGCCGACAAAACCTTCGGTGACGATGACATCGACCGTTCCCTTGCCCAGGTCGTCGCCTTCAACGAAGCCATGATAGGCGAACCCCGCGCCGCTGGCGGCAGCCAGGATGCGGCCAGCTTCCTTGATGGACTCGAGACCCTTGACCTCTTCGGTGCCGACATTGAGCAAGCCCACGCTAGGCTGTTCCTGATCGAACAGGGCCCGCGCCAGTGCCGAACCGAGAATGGCATAATCCACCAGTTGGCGCGCGTCGGCGCCGATGGTGGCGCCCATGTCGAGCACGACGATATCGCTGCGCAGCGTCGGCCAGATGGCGGCGATACCGGGGCGCGATATGCCTTCCATGGGCCGCAAGCAGAATGTGGCCATGGCCATCAACGCGCCGGTATTACCGCCTGAAACGGCGACATCGGCGTCGCCATCCTTGACGGCCTGGATCGACTGCCACATCGAGGAAACATTCTTGCCCTTGCGAAGCGCCTGGCTGGGTTTCTCATCGGAGGCAATGACCATATCGCAATGGCGCACGATGGAGCGCGCTTTGAGAGCAGGAAATTCCTCGAGCAGAGGTGCAATCTGCTCCTGTCGGCCGTGAAAGATAAACGCCGTGTTCTTGCGTTCCTTGAGCGCCAGGTGGGCACCGTGGATAACCGCTCGCGGGGCGTTGTCGCCGCCCATGGCATCCACTGAAATTCGAATTGTATCGGTCATTTCCGCCCGTAGTCCAGCCCGCTCGGAGCTTGTCGCAACATATCCCATCACCCTTGCGGCGCAACCCCCGCTCGGTAAGGAACGATCAAGTCTCGTCGGTGTCGGTCCGGGTTTTAAACGCTTTCAAACCCGAAAACGGGCCGTCGTCCTTGTCGGCCGATTCGATCCCGAGGGCTGCAAGACTTTCATCGGCCAGGCGCGGGTAAGGATCGATGGCCAAGGCCAGCGTCTCCATCAAGAGCGCGGACAGATCAACCTCGTTGCCTTCGACGTGATCGGGAAAATCTTCGTCCTCCAGATCAACGAAGATCTCGGCGCCAAGCGTCGGATTGTGAGGACGGTCAGAGCCTTGAACGAACAGGCGATCGACCGGCTCATCAATATCCTGGATCACCGGCTCGAAGGTAACAACGGACGGCTGAACGATCTGCGCGTTGAGGCGGCCCTGAACGCGAATGCCGCCGCGCAATTTGACCGCTGTCAATTTGGCCCTGAAGCTACTGACAGCCGTGACCTTGAGGATGTCAGCGATGGCGACAAGCGCCTCGGCGTCCGGCGCGACATCGAGTTCGCGCCCTGCGCTTGGCAGGCGGTCGAAGCGGATGGTGGCTTCAAAAATGGGAGGTTGCGAGGCGCTCAAGCGGCAACCTCGAAGGCAAGAGAGCCTGACATGATGGCACTGGTCGACTGCAGGGCGAGTTTGGCATCCTCGTCCATGAGATACCGCGCCAGCATGCCGGTGCGCGGGCTCTGGGTACCCTCAAAGACATTGCGCGACAGCACGGCTTCAATTGCCGAGGTGTCCTTGGCGTCCATGGCCTGGTTCATGGCTGCCAGTAGTCCAAAAAAGATGTTGCCCATCTTCTGGATTTTCTTGGGTACAGCGAGATCTCCCGCCCCCATTTCCCGCAGGGAGCGATCCATGTCCTGAAAGAACAGATCGAACACGGCCTGGCTGAATTGCTTTTGCGTTTCATCGCCGGAACGGAGCCGTCGAAACAGCAGCGCCAGATGCAGGCTGATCATGTCGAAGCGGCCGGTAACGGTGTCCGGAACACCCCAGTCGGCATAGAATATCGGTTGCCGGGATTGCGCCACAATGGCGCTATAGACGGCGTAAACCGGTTCAACGGCAGTGGTCTTGCGGAACAGGGACAGGATCATGAAGTGCGCTCGGCGTCTTGGTCGGTCACCACGGGGGCAAGCCCATTGCCAGCTTGCCAGAGCGGTGGATTGGCAGCTAAACATTTCAGCGGCTGCCGTTTGCCGCAACGCCTATAGTCGAGAGCCATCGGGAAAGTCAAATTCATGCCTTTGCGTATCCTTGCCGGTCGAATTGCTCCACTGGCCGCCGCCGCCCTGCTCGCAGCTGCCTTGGCTGGATGCACAAGCAATATGAGCCTGGTGACGCAGCGGACCCAGGGTTATGAGATCCCCGACACCGCTTTGCAGCAAATCCGGCCCGGCCAAAGCCAGGCACTAGTGACGACGGTCTTGGGATCGCCGCAAACCACCAATTCGTTCGGCGAGCAGACAGCATTCTATTATGTCGAGACCAAGGTACAAGAAACCTCCTTCGGTATTAATTCGATCAAGTCGCGGACAGTCCTGGCGGTTTACTTCGACAAGAACAAGAAGGTCATCGACACTGCGGTCTATTCGCTGGCCGACGGCAAGACGGTTACCATCGAAAGCCGCCGCACCCCGTCGTTTGGCGCAGACCGGACGTTCGTAGATCAGATTTTGCAGAGCTTCTGACGGTCAAGTACAAGGAGAGCTTCGGGAAACCGGGGTCGATTTGGACGGCACTACAGCGTTTCGCCGATGTCAGAACCTGCCTCGCGAGCGATGGCGTCAAGCGCCGCGTTGACGAGGCCGGAGGCGTCGTCCTCATAGAAGGCCTTGGCGACATCCACATATTCACTGATGACAACGCGGGGCGGAATGTCTTTGCGGCGCAGCAATTCGAACGCGGCAGCGCGCAGGATGGCGCGTAAAGTGGCATCGACGCGCTCAACGGGCCACCCCTCGGACAAGGCCCGGTCAACAGCCGGATCGATCAGCAATTGGTGCTTGGCGACGCCGGATACAATCTGGCGGAAGAAATCTGCATCGGCGGGGAGGTATTGCTCGCCCTCTACTTCGCGGCCCAGGTGAAAGGCACCAAATTGGGCGAGCGTATCCTCCAGCGTGGCGCGACCCACATCCATTTGATAGAGCGCCTGCACCGCGGCCAGACGGGCGGCGCCGCGCTGGTTGGCGGGCCGATCGGCCTGCGGATCACGTTTGGGGGCCTCGGCCATCAGTTTGGTCCTGACGCGAAAAGGCGCGAAGGTCGGTGGGCGTGGTTCATGCTCATGCGTTCAACTTGATCTTGAGAGCGGCCATAGCGAGAGCACAACGCGCCGCGGCGCCGCCGACATTGTTGCCGGTTAGCGCAGTCTGGCCGTGTGCTTCACCTTCGGTTTGGGTCGAAACCAGGGCAATGCCGAGGGGCAAGGCATCCACTACGGAGAGTTCAAGCAAGACGCGGGTGACTTCAGGCACGATATGGCTGACATGGACAGGCTGGTTGTCGACCATTGTGCCCAACGCGATAAAGCCATCATATTCGCCGGCTTCGATGGCCATGGCGATGGCGGCGGGAATGGCAAGGACGCTGGGCACGGAGATGAGGTCGAAACTGGCTTGAGCCGCTTCGAGCGCGTCCGTCACGCCTTGCAGGAGTTCATCGGCCCGGTCGGCGTCATAGCGCGACTCAACGACCAGAAAATGCAAATCCTCGCCGGACGCGATATCAATGGGAAATTTGGCGCCTGCCGAGGCCATATTGTCAATCCTTGCTGCAGAGATCGCTCAGGCGTGGGAGGTGGCGGTTCGGATCGGGGATTGCCCTGCACCCTGCCACCCCATAATCGCCCGCAGCGGTAACATCAACCGAATAGGCGAGTGAAAGGGTGAAGCGCTATTCATCGTCACTTGCGGCAGCGCCCGGGTCTTTCGCCAGTTCGGCGAGAAACGAGCGGAAATCATCGGCGGCAGAAAAATTCTTGTAAACCGAGGCAAAGCGAACAAAGGCGACGTCATCGAGACCCTTAAGGCCCTCCATGACGAATTCCCCGATCTGGTCGGAGCTGACTTCGACTTCCCCCTGGGACTCCAACTGGCGAACGATGCCCGAGATCATGCGCTCGCTGCGTTCAGGATCGACGGAGCGCTTGCGCAGGGCGGTGTTGACCGAGCGGGCAAGCTTTTCGCGATCAAACGGCACCTTACGGCCGGACTTCTTGACCACGGTCAAATCGCGCAACTGCACGCGCTCGAAGGTGGTAAAGCGGCCGCCGCAGCCCGAACAGATACGGCGGCGCCGAATCGCCCCGGAATCTTCGGTCGGGCGGCTGTCCTTGACCTGGGTGTCGTCGTTACCACAATAGGGACAGCGCATCCGGACCCCTTACTGGTAGATCGGGAAGCGTGCGGTGAGCGACTTCACCTTCTCGCGCACTGCCGCTTCGACCATGGTGTTGCCGTCGTCGGAATTGGCCTCGCGCAGGCCGTCAAGCACTTCGACAATCAGGTTGCCGATTTCCTGGAATTCGGCGATGCCAAAACCACGCGTCGTGCCGGCAGGAGTACCGAGGCGGATGCCGGAGGTGACAAACGGCTTCTCGGGATCGAAGGGGATGCCGTTCTTGTTGCAGGTGATGAAGGCGCGGCCAAGACCCTGCTCCGCGCGCTTGCCAGTAGCATTCTTGGGCCGCAGATCGACCAGCATCAAATGATTGTCCGTACCGCCGGAAACGACTTGCAGGCCGTGCGACTTCAACGTCTCGGCCAGCGCCTTGGCATTGGCGACAACCTGGTGCGCATAGGCCTTGAACTCAGGCTGCAACGCTTCCTTGAAAGCGACGGCCTTGGCCGCGATGACATGCATCAGGGGGCCGCCCTGCAGGCCCGGGAAAACTGCCGAGTTGATCTTTTTGGCAATGTCCTCGTCATTGGACAAGATCATGCCGCCACGCGGACCACGCAGGGATTTGTGGGTCGTAGTGGTGGTGACGTGGGCGTGCGGCACCGGCGAGGGATGCACGCCGCCGGCGACTAGGCCGGCGATGTGAGCCATGTCCACCATCAGGTAAGCGCCGATTTCATCGGCAATGGCGCGGAAGCGCGCCCAATCCCAGAACCGCGAATAAGCGGTGCCGCCGGCCAGAATCAGCTTCGGCTTGTGCTCACGGGCAAGGCGCTCGACCTCCTCCATGTCCAGCAGGTGATCGTCCTGGCGGACGCCGTAGGAGACGACGTTGAACCACTTGCCGCTCATGTTTACCGGCGAGCCATGGGTCAGATGGCCGCCCGAATTCAGGTCGAGCCCCATGAAGGTGTCGCCGGGCTGCAGGAGCGCCAGGAACACGGCTTGATTCATCTGCGAACCGGAATTGGGTTGCACATTGGCGAACCTGGCGCCGAACAATCGCTTGGCGCGCTCAATGGCCAAGGTTTCCGCCACGTCCACGAACTGACAGCCGCCATAGTAGCGCTTGCCCGGGTAACCTTCGGCATATTTGTTGGTCATGATCGAACCCTGCGCTTCCAGAACAGCGCGCGAGACGATGTTTTCCGATGCAATCAGCTCGATTTCATGCTGCTGGCGGCCGAGCTCATCCTGGATTGCACCGGCAATCTCGGGATCGGTATCAGCCAGCGAAGCGCTGAAGAACTGAGGGAACAATGGAAGTGAATTTGCAGCGCTCATGGGCGATCTCCTGGGATTTCCCGAGATGTTGTGCTGGGCTTGTGGTGTTGACGCAGCCTGTAGCACAAAGCGGAACGGCTATCCAAGCGTTGCGGTGAGGATTTGTCCGCTGGATACGCAACCGGAATGGAACCGGCGCATTGAATTGTCACAGACCGGAAACTCCGGCCGCGGGCGGGATAACCAAGAGATTTATAATGAACATATTGAGAAATGGACTGACGGCACTAGCACTGGTCGGCACGATGGCGATATCCGGCGCCGCACCGGCACAGGCTCAGGACCCCATTGCCTATGGCCAACGCGACCGCGTGATTACGAGCTACTGCAACAGCAATCGCGGCGACTCCGACTGTCGGCGTTATAATAGGGGCGGTTGGCGCGACCGGGATTACAATAATTTCTATAACAGCCGGCGCGGCAATCTGGATTCGATAGCCACTGGCCTGTTCGGTTTTGGTTTTGGCGCGATTGTCGGCGGCGCGATCGCCAATTCGAACAACAACAATTACAACGGCGACCGTCTGGTCGGGGGCGGCTCGAGCCATGTGCAGGCCTGCTTCAACCGCTATCGCTCGTATGACCAGGGAACAGATACGTTCCTGGGCTTTGATGGCGTTCGCCGTCGTTGCAACTTGTAGGCTGCCAGCCATCGCGGCATATTGGAAAAGCCCGGGTCAACCCGGGCTTTTTTTGCATAGATCTAAAAGCGTCGAGGTTCAGCGGGCAAGGGGGCTGCCGAGAGCCGCTTGCGCAGCTTGGCCAGGGCGACTTGCTGCATTTGAGTCTTGGAGGCCGCGACGGGTGTTATGACCACGACTTCGACGCCGGTGGAGACATGGATGGCAGCGACGCGCATTTGCGGGCCGACCTGCACGAACTCGAACAAGATCTCCGCATCGACCATTTTCCCTGCCCTCCGATCGGGGCAGAATAGCGGAAGTTCGGATGAAACGCGAACGCCCTCCAAAACAGAAGGCGTTCTGCCAATAGATCAGGCTTCTTCGAAGGTCACCTTGCCTTGGGCATCGAACTGGTACACGTCGTCGCGGAAGCTGACGGTGCCCTGCTTGTTGGCCCAGGCTGTGATGTAAGTGGTATGCAGCGGCACCCGAGCCTTGCACTCAACGTCCAGGCGTTCGTTGGATTCGAAGGTCGTATCGACGCGGGCTTGGTCCCAATCGCCATTGTCGCGCAATAGCCAGTTCACGAGTTGGTTGACGCCTTCGACGCGGACGCAGCCCGACGAGTGGAAACGCGCATTTTCGCCGAACAACGCCTTGGTCGGGGTATCGTGCAGATAGCAGTCGTAGGGATTGTAGAAGTTGATCTTGCAATGGCCCATGGAGTTTTCGGCACCGGGTTCCTGGCGGAACATGTAGTTCACGGCAGCGCCGATATTGGTCCAATCGATGGTGGTCGGCGAAATTTCAGCGCCGCTCCCGTCATAGATATGAATGTTCTGCTTGGTTAGATATTCGGGATCTTCCTGCATATACTTGGTCAGATCGCGCTCGATCAACGACTTGGGCACATGCCAATAGGGGTTGAAGTTGATCTGGCTGACCTTGCTGGCCATGATCGGGGTGGCGCGCTCGACGCGGCCGACGACGGCGGTGTGGCGCTGTTCGACCATGCCGCCGGCAACTGCCTCGATGGTTGCGGCCGGAATGTTGACCACGACATAGCGCTCGGACAGGTTTGCCGCCATGGTCTGGACGCGCTGGAAATTGAGATAGAGCTGGTTGAGGCGGGTCTGTGCCGGAACCGACATGGCGTACCAAGTCGGCTCGTCGACCTGGCCGTTGACGATCAAGCCGTGGCGGGCCTGGAAAGCACGGACGCCGGCGTCGGTTTGCTGGTCGAACATATCATCGACGTTTTCGACCACGGCCATGTCGCCCGACGAAATCAGGCGGCGCTTGACGGCAATATTGGCTTTGCCGCCCTTGCCGATGCTCAGATTATAGGCCTCCTGGGGAATTTCTTCCCAGCCGCCTGCCGCAACGAACGGCTCGTATTGCGAAATCGCCAGTTGCAGATTGTAGGCGGTATCAAATGAGAGAATCGGCTCGTTGGTCTCGATCAGGGCCTGGGCTGCGGCGGTGTTGCCGCCTTGATCGACTTCACGCAGCACCCGATTGCGGGCGAACATGTCAAAGACCGATTCTTCGGCGCGAACGCCTGCCGGCAAAGCAGCCGAAGCTCCGGCCAAAGCAAGTGAACGGAGCAGATTACGTCGATTAAGCCGCATCAAAAGTCACCTAATTGCAGTCAGCGCGAAACGCGTCGATTTTTACCATTGCCCCCGGTTGGTCACAATGTCGGTC
This sequence comes from uncultured Devosia sp., assembly GCF_964244875.1. Classification (NCBI taxonomy): domain Bacteria; kingdom Pseudomonadati; phylum Pseudomonadota; class Alphaproteobacteria; order Hyphomicrobiales; family Devosiaceae; genus Devosia; species uncultured Devosia sp. The sequence continues at coordinate 137,152 of NZ_CAXTKA010000009.1, read as the reverse complement.
AACCGACTGTGAAGCGCAGGAGTCTATAAACCAAGACTACGCGGGAAATGGTTTCGAACCACACAACGACCTCTGTTTATGCCGATTTGCGGCACAAATAAGAAGCGCCGGCACGAAGGCCGGCGTTTGCTTTTAGCTGTGGCGGAAGGGCAACAGGTGCCCTGCCCGCTGCTTTAGAGCTTGTACAGGATCTGATCGACCCAGAAGCGCTCGAGGCGAGCCAGCGCCTTGTTGAGGCCATCGAATTCGTCATCGCCAAGCCCGCCGACCTTGTCGATCGATTTGAGGTGGCGATCGTAAAGCTCGTCAATCACCTCGGCGACTTCCTCGCCCTTGGGGGTCAGCTTGATGCGAACCGAGCGGCGATCGGTGCGGGAGCGTTCCTGGAAGATATAGCCGGTCTCGACCAATTTCTTCAAATTATAGGAGACGTTGGAGCCGAGGTAATAACCGCGGGAGCGCAACTCGCCGGCGGTCAATTCGGCATCGCCAATATTGAACATCAACAGGGCCTGGACGGGATTGATGTCGTCCCAACCCATGCGGTCGAACTCGTCCTTGATCAGGTCGAGCAGGCGACGATGCAAACGCTCGACGCGGGAAACAGCCTCAAGGTAAAGGGGCTTCAGGCTTTGGGTGCGTTCTGGAACCATTGCCTCGGCGGCGTTGGATTTGATTGCCATTTGTGCCTCACTGTTATTCCGACTGTGCGACTTTTCGCATCTCATGAGGCCAAACTACGGCGGTCCAACTAAGATCAGCCTAAGCCACACGCTTAAAACTATCTTACTGGAAAGCAATGAGAATTTGCCTTTATGCTTCGTTACACCGGTGCATAAAGTTGTAACCTAAACGCGGCGTGAACAGGGGAAGCAGCGGGTCAATCCTGCGCCTGGGCGCGGCTGACGCGAATGCCGATGACAAAGATCACGAGGATGGCGACGAGCAGGAGCAGGCGCACGGCAAAACCGAACGCGCTCATGCGAATATCGGGATTGCCAATCAGGTAGAGCAGCAATTCGATGAAGGTTGCCCCCGCGAGCAGGACCGCGCCCCAACTGGCTTTGATCCACAATCCGACGGCGGCAAAGAGCCGGGTCAGCGAGAAAATTGCCAGATAAACGAAACCGGTCAGGCCCAGCGTCGTCACCGGGGAGACATTGCCCAAGCTGACGCCAAGCAGGCGGGCGGCATCGTTGAGCCCGAGCAGCAGGCTGATGATGGCCACGATGCGGATATAGATGGCGATGGTAGGAGCATTGAAATTCATTGCGGTTTTCTAGCCCCTGGGCGGTGCTGCGACAAGCTACGCCTTTATGGGGGCGGTTGGGGCTGGTAACAGGGTTGCGGCAATGGAGAGAACGACGATGGCCGAGCAGTGGAGCAAGCACGACATGGCGTTTCTCGGCGGACGCCGATTGCGCCGGACGCGGCGGACGGCGTGGAGCCGGGCCATGGTGCGCGAAACCGTGTTGACGCCGAGCGATCTGATCTGGCCGCTGTTCGTCATCGAGGGTCATAGCGAACGAACGGCAATCCGCACCATGCCGGGGGTGGAGCGGTTGAGCGTGGACCTGTGCGTGGCGGCGGCCCGGGAGGCGCGGGATGCCGGCATCCAAGCGCTGGCGCTGTTTCCCAATACGCCGGAGCACTTGCGCGGCGAAAACGGGGCCGAGGCCTATAATCCGGACAACCTGATGTGCAGGGCGCTGAGCGCGATCAAGAGCGCGGTGCCCGAAATCGGCCTGATTGCCGACGTGGCACTGGACGAATATTCCAGCGACGGCCAGGACGGGCTGGTGCGCGACGGCGAGGTGCTCAACGACGAGACCATCGCGGTGATGATTCGCTCGGCGCTGGTGCAAGCGCGGGCGGGCGCGGACATCATCGCGCCGTCGGACATGATGGACGGTCGTGTGGGCGCGATCCGAAGGGCGCTTGACGCCGAGGGGCATGAGCACACCCAGATCATGGCCTATGCGGCCAAGTATGCGTCGTTCTTTTACGGGCCGTTTCGCGAGGCCGTCGGCTCCGGCGCCCGGCTGAAGGGCGACAAGACGACCTATCAACTCGACTACGCCAATTCCGACGAAGCGCTGCGCGAGATCGCCCAGGATATCGAGGAAGGCGCCGACAGCGTGATCGTCAAGCCGGGAATGCCCTATCTGGATATCGTGCGCCAGGCGAAGGACGCGTTCAACATTCCGATCTACGCCTACCAGGTGAGCGGGGAATTCGCGATGATCGAGATGGCGGCGGCGGCGGGCGCAATCAATCGCAGGGGGGCGATGCTGGAGAGCCTTCACGCCTTCAAGCGGGCAGGCGCCAACGGGGTATTGACCTACTTTGCGCTGGAGGCGGCGCGGGAACTGGGCCGATAGGCGGCAATAATGTGCCCTGCCCTCTTGCGTGAGCGGATGGGCGTAACAATCTGATTGCGCATGGACCAGAGCTATATCGCCCAACCCGAATTGCCCGACCCCTCGAGTGCGCCCGCGCTGTTCGAAGGGCTGCTGACGCGACGCGTCGTGGCCCATGTCATCGACCTGTTCATCATGGGCGTGATGATCATGGCGTTCAGCATTATCGGGCTGATCGGGGGACTTGTGACGTTCGGGCTGGCCTGGCTGGCGCTGGTCGTGGTCGTGCCGGCCACGGTCGTGTTGTATTACGCGGCGACGCTGGGTTCGGCCAGGCGCGCGACGATCGGCATGCAGATGACGGATATCGTTTTGACGCCGACGCGCGGGCAGCCACTGGACGGTCCGATGGCGCTGGTTCATGCCGGCGTGTTCTGGATCACCATCTGGATTTCCTTGCCGATCTCGTTGGTGTTCGTGCTGTTCACGCCCCGTCGGCAGATGATCCACGACTTGATCGTGGGCACATTGATGGTGCGGCGCTCGCCGATGGAGCGCCATTGGCGGGGCAATTCCCAAGTGTATTGAACCGTTGCGGACCACGGGCAGTGGGTCTAGACTGTCGCAATGCCATGGCAATGCCAATAGATGACCGACCAGACCCCGGAAACCACGCAACTGTTTCTGACCGCGGCCATGCCATGCCCTTATCTTGCGGGCAAGCAGGAGCGGAAGCTGTTCACCCATCTGACCGGGCGACGCGCGTCGAACCTGCATCACCTGCTGAGTGAAAACGGGTTTCGGCGCAGCCAGAACCTGATCTATCGACCGGCTTGCGAAGGCTGCAATGCCTGCCAGTCGGTGCGGATCGTGGCGGATGCATTCGAGCCGTCGGGGCGGTTTCGGCGGGTGGCGGGGAAAAACGCCGACCTGCTGATCGATGTGCGGCCGCCGACGGCAACCAGCGAGCAATATGATCTGTTCAAGCGCTACCTGGAAACGCGCCATGCCGGGGGCGGCATGAACCAGATGAGCTTTGTCGACTACGAATACATGGTCGAGGATACGCCGGTGCAATCGGTGCTGGTGGAATACCGGTTGCGCGAACATCCGGATCAGCCCTTGGTCGCGGTGGCGCTGACCGACGTGATGCCCGACGGGCTGTCCATGGTCTACAGCTTTTACGATCCTGATCTCGCTCATCGCAGCCTGGGGACTTTCCTCATCCTCGACCACATCGCGCAAGTGCGATCGGCCGGGCTAGGATATGTCTATCTGGGGTACTGGGTAAAAGATTCCCCGAAAATGGCGTATAAGGCGGACTATCAGCCTTTGCAGGTGCAACGAGGTCCGCTGGGGTGGTGCGCTCTCTAGGGGCGAGGGCATTCCAACACCCTCGATGTCATTCCGGCGAAGACCGGCATCCAGCTCGATGTATGCAACGGCCGCAGGTCGCCGAGCAATTCTGCGGCGGCTACGCCATCTTGCGGCGTAGGGCGTGATCTCGGGATGGGCCCCGGCCTCCGCCGGGGTGACACCGAGTTTTTGGAGGCATCCTGCTCTAAAGCCTCACACCTCCAGATCAAAGACGATCAAACCGTCCCGGCCACCTTCGAGGGCGGCGACGAGGCGGGAGCCGGCGGCCTGGTGGGCGGGGTCGGTGAGGTAGGCATCGCGGGCGGTGGCATCGCGCAGGTCCATGATGAAGCCGTCGTGGTAGCCCTTGCCGAGGCCTTCGGGGGAGACGTTAGGGCCGAATTTGGCGGAGAGCAGGCCGGGGATAGCACCGACGAGGGCGTTGAGCTGGGCGTAGATGCCTTCGCGTTCGGATTGCGGGACATCGGGGCGGAATTTGAAGAAGACGCAGTGGCGGATCATATAACTTCCAGTTCTGGTCTTCCTTCTCCCCGCGTGGGAGAAGGTGCCCGAAGGGCGGATGAGGGGGATTTGAAGTTTCAGCAAGCCCCCCTCATCCGTCTGCTGCGCAGCCACCTTCTCCCACGAGGGGAGAAGGGGAGCCGGTGATTGGGGCAACGCTGGTGGCCGGTTTGTGCCTACCCCACGAATTTGTTGTTTCTCGGGAAGCCGTTGGGGGGCTGCCGGCCGGCCGTGGCGCGGTCGGCTAGCCAGTCGGTGAGTTCTTCCATGGGTTTGGTATAGGTGCGGCCGGAGCTGTCGGTCCAGGTCAGGCCATCGGCGGCGTAGAAGGTTTTGAGGTCGGAGACGCCGCCGTCCTTGTAGCGTTGCAGGCGGACGCCTTTTCCGCGAGTCATTTCAGCCAGTTGCACCAAAGGGAACACCAAAAGCTTGCGGTTTTGCCCGATAATGGCGACGCGGTCACCGTTAAGCGGGATCAGCAGTTTGGCTTCGTCGGGGGCGGTAACGTTGAGGATTTGCTTGCCCTTGCGGGTGTTGGCGATCATTTCGTCTTCGGCGACGATGAAGCCATAGCCGACCGATGAGGCAATGATGCGCTTGGCGCCGGGGCGATGGATGAACAGATCGAGGATGTCCTGGCCTTCCTCGATATCGACCATGATGCGCACCGGCTCGCCCTGGCCTCGACCGCCGGGCAGCTTGTCGCCGCCCAGTGTATAGACCTTGCCGCCGGTGGTCAGCAGCAGGAGCTTGTCGGTCGTCTGGGCATTGAAACGGTGCTTGAGACGATCGCCGGCCTTGAAGCCCTTGTCGTCGAGCTCGGCATTGTGGCCCTTGAGCGCGCGAATCCAGCCTTTTTCGGAAAGGACGATGGTAATCGGCTCGCGCTCGATAAAGGCCTCGGTGACCTCAGCGTGGTTGGCATCGGGCATGTCGCCGAACATGGAGCGGCGACCGCCAAGCGGGTGCAGCGCGCCATTGGCGTCGAACATCGGATAGGCTTTTTTCAGCGCCTCGACCTGCTTGGCGATTTCTCCCCATTGGCGCTTGTCGGAGGCGAGCAGAGCTTGCAGGCGACCGCGCTCGTCTTCGAGGTTATTGTGCTCCTGGCGCAGCTCGATCTCCTCCAGCTTGCGCAAGGAGCGCAGGCGCATGTTGAGGATCGCTTCGGCCTGGTTGTCGGTGAGCGAAAAGGTGCTCATCAGCATCGGCTTGACCTCATCCTCTTCGCGGATGATGCGGATCACCTCGTCGAGGTTGAGATAGGCGATGATGTAGCCTTCGAGCACTTCGAGACGGCTGGCGATCTGTTCGAGGCGATAGCTGGTGCGGCGCTGGAGCACGATCTTGCGGTGATCGAGCCAGGCGCGCAAGGCATCGCCCAGGTTCATGACGCGGGGCACGGTGCCTTTGTCGAGCACGTTGAGATTGAGCGGGAACCGGACTTCGAGATCGGTGGTGCGGAACAATTGCTCCATCAAGATGGTGGCGTCGACCGTGCCGGCGCGCGGTTCCAGCACGAGGCGGATGTCGTCGGCGCTTTCGTCGCGCACGTCCTTGAGCAGCGGCAATTTCTTGGCCAGCAGCAGCTCGGCGATCTTTTCGACCAGCCGCGATTTCTGGATGCCATAAGGGATCTGGGTGACGATAATCTGATAGACGCCGCGGGCTTTTTCTTCCTTTTCCCAGATGGCGCGCAGCCGAAACGAGCCACGTCCGGTCTGGTAGGCGTTGACGATGGCCGAGCGGGTCTCGACCAATTGCCCGCCGGTGGGGAAATCGGGGCCGCGCACCAGATCGTCGGCGCCGAGCGGAGTGGACAGGTCGTGATGGATCAGTTCATCGACGCTCGCCGCGGGATTGTGGATCAGCTTGAGCGCGGCATTGCACAGCTCGACGAGGTTGTGCGGCGGCACGGACGTGGCCATGCCGACGGCGATGCCGGTGGAGCCGTTGGCCAGGAGATTGGGGAAATTGGCGGGCAGGACGACGGGCTCTTCGTCTTCGCCGTCATAGGTGGGTTTGAAATCGATGGCGTTCTCGCCGATGCCCTCGAGCAGGCGGGTGGCCACATCGGTCATGCGCGACTCGGTGTAGCGCATGGCGGCGGCGCTATCGCCATCGATATTGCCGAAATTGCCCTGGCCATCGACCAGCGGGTAACGCAGGGCAAAATCCTGGGCGAGCCGGACCAGGGCGTCATAGATCGACTGGTCGCCATGGGGATGGAACTTGCCGATGACGTCGCCGACGATGCGGGCGGATTTCTTGTAGCCCTGGTTGGGATCGAGCTTGAGCAGGCGCATGGCGTGGATGATGCGGCGATGCACGGGCTTGAGGCCGTCACGGGCGTCGGGGAGCGCGCGCTGGGTGATCGTGGACAGGGCGTAGGACAGATACCGCTCCTCGAGCGCCGCGCGCAGATCGACGATGCGCTGATCATCGGCGGGAGGAAGGGTATCGGATGCGGCCATGGCGTCGGGTCTCGGGAGAACGAATCAGGAAGATAGTTTAACGGCTGGGACAAGCCCAACACGAATCGTGTTGCCCCCGGTTGGCGTTGTACACGGTTTATAGACGTGCCAAAGCGCCGCCTGCGCTGCGGTTATCGTGTGGGTAGACGGGCCCCGAGGCGGCTTTCGCCCCGAAGTTTTGAAAATAGTGAGACGCCAGTCGCCTCGGGGCGCCGGTTTTTGGAGCAGTTCCGGTTGCTCGCGCCCCGTGATCGCTCGCCACGGTGCGGCCGGTCCTCGAACCTGCGCGACAGGCAAAGACGCGCCCGGCTCACCCCGCCACTGTTCGCCTGCAGGCCGCCCATGCGGGGTGATGGGTGGAGTATAGGGCGGAATTTGGGTGGGGGGATAAGGGGGATAGATGGGGGCACGCCCTCGTGGTTCGAGCCCCGGGTTAAACCCGGGGTCGCACCTCACCATGAGGGCTACTCTACAATCCGTTCTCAGCCAGCGCCCCAGTAGTCCTCATGGTGAGGTGGGAGCGAAGCGACCCTCGAACCACGAGGACGTGGCAAGATGCAGCCGTCACAACCACCTTGCGGCCGTGGCGGCATCTCGGGATGGGTACCGGCCTGCGCCGGTATGACACCGAGTTTGTGGAAACTCCGAGCCACGGGGCGGGAGCACCGCGCTCAATCGTCGTGCTTCGTCAAACTCGCAATCAGCGCGTCGCGCACGGATGGTACGGGAATGCCGCGTGGCCCCCAGACGTGCAGTTCAAGGAAATGGCCGGTGAGCCGGAAGGCGTTGGCAATGTCGTCGGGGGCGGCGTTGCCGCGGTGGGTGAGGCAGGCGGCGAGGGGCAGGAGGCGATCGAGATAGGGCTGGGCGGCGGCAGCGGAGACGGCGCGGCCGGATTTGGGGGAGACGTGGGTGAGGTCGGTCGTGGCGCCGGTGGCAGCGCAGCTGGTGAGGTCGAGCCCAAAGCCGAGTTCGTCGAGGACGGCGAGTTCGAAGCGAGCGATGGCGGCGCCGTCGGGGGTGGTATCAAGCAGCGTCAGGGCCATGGCGAGGAGGCGGTCATGGGGATCGCGCTCGGGGAAGAGGTGGAGCAGTTCGCAGATCAACTGGCTGGCATAGAGGCGGGTACGGTCGGCGATGAGATCGGCGGCGCGGGCGGTGAGCAGTTCGACGGCGAAGGTGCCCAGATGCTCTTGCAGGCGGGCGCGCCAGACCAGTTGGACGGTATTGCCGGGCTGGAAGATGGCGGCGGTCCTGGGAGCACGGCCACCACGGACAAGGCCCAGCCAGCGGCCGCGGCCGGCGACCATGGCCTCGGCGATAAGGCTGGTTTCACCGTGGCGGCGGACACCGATCAGCAGGCCTTCACCGGTCCATTCCATGTCAAACTCTGTGGCACGCCCTCGTGGTTCGAGGCTCGCAAGGGCTCGCACCTCACCATGAGGGCTACTGGTTGTCTTGCCGAACGTTAGAAGACCTCATGGTGAGGTGCGCGGCGCAGCCGAGCCTCGAACCACGAGGTCTGGCGCGCCATGTTGTCACTTCTTCCCATGCGGGTATTCCAGGCCCATTTCGCGGTAGCGCTCGGGGTCGTCGCCCCATTTTTCGCGGACCTTGACGAAGAGGAAGAGGTGGATGGGCACGTCGTACATGTCCATCAGTTCCTTGCGCGATTCCTGGCCGATGGTCTTGATGGTCTGGCCGCCGGCGCCGAGGACGATCTTCTTGTGAGTGTCACGGGTGACGTAGATGACCTGGTCGATCTTGTAGGAGCCGTCTTTCTGGATCTTGAAACTCTCGGTTTCGACGGTGGAATTGTAGGGAATTTCGTCGTGGATGCGCAGGAACAGCTTCTCGCGGGTAATCTCGGCGGCGGTGATGGCCATGGTGAGATCGGTCAGGTGATCCTCGGGGAAATGCCAGGGGCCGGGCGGGATATGCTTGATGCACCAGTCCATGAAATCCGGCACGCCATCGCCCTTGAGGGCGGAAATCATGAACGTGGCTTCAAAGCGCAGCTTGGCATTGATGGTTTCGGAGAGCTTCAGCAGGTGCTCGCGCTTGACCGCATCGACCTTGTTGAGGATGAGAATCCTGGGATGGCGGACATTGTCGAGACCTTCCAGCAAAGATTCCAGGTCCGGCGTCAAACCCCTTTCCGCATCGACGATAAAGGCGACGATGTCGGCGTCCCCTGCCCCGCCCCAGGCGCTATCGACCATGGCGCGATCAAGGCGCCGCTTGGGGGAAAAAATGCCGGGCGTGTCGATGAACACCAGTTGGGCCTTGTCGAGCGTGACGACGCCACGAACCTGCGAGCGGGTGGTCTGAGCCTTGTGGGTGACGATGGAGACCTTGGTGCCGACCAGGGCGTTGAGCAGGGTGGACTTGCCGGCATTGGGCGCGCCGACGAGGGCGATGAAGCCGCAGGCGGTGTCGGAGGAAAGGTCGGTCATCGGGGGGCTTTCATGGCGGTTCCTGCCAGACCTGTTGGCGGATCAGGAACAGTTCGGCGGCCTTGTGCTCGGCGATCTTCTTGGACGGGCCGATGGCGCTGATGGTGTCATAATCTCCCAAGGCGACGGAAATGGTGAATTCGGGAGCATGATCGGGACCGGTGCGCTCGGTCTGGATATAGGCGGGCGGCTCGAGGCCGCGTGCCTGGGCCCATTCCTGCAGCGTGGTCTTGGCATCGGCCCGGTCGCCCTGCCCTTCCACAAGCTGGTCGCCGAACATGCGCTCGACGAACTCATAGGCCTTGCCAAGGCCGCCGTCGCAATAGATGGCGCCGATGACCGCTTCGGCGACGTCGCCCAGGATGGCTTCCTTGGCGGCGCCGCCGGTGCGGGCCTCGCTGGCGCCCAGGTTCATCTCAGTGCCAAGATCGAGCTGGCGGGCGATGATGGCGCAGGTTTCCTTGCGCACCAAAGTGTTGAGGGTGCGCGACAGTTCGCCCTCGTTCGCCTTGGGCAGGCGGCGATAGAGCATATCGGCGACGACCAGACCGAGGACGCGATCGCCGAGGAACTCCAGACGTTGATAGGAGCGCTCGATGCGCTTGGCGGGCGAGAGGGCGCTGGAATGGGTCAGGGCGCGGTCCAGAAGGTCGGGATCGGCGAAGCGGTAGCCCAGCCGATGCTCCAGACCTGCATGGGAGCGGGCGCGCTGTTTCACTGCGTGATTTTGGGCGTGTAATTGTAGATCGACTGGAACATGCGATCCCAACGGACATTGGCCGGCCACTGCCAGATCTGCCAGGGCGGAATATTGTCGTTGATGGAGAAGAAGCGCGCCTCGGCCTTGGCGATCAGGTTGGTGGCGGGAACATAGCCGACCGATTGCAGCACCCGGCTATCGGCGGAGCGATCGCGATTGTCGCCCATCATGAAATAATGGCCGGCGGGAACGACATATTCCTGGGTATTGTCGAGCTGGGCGTCGTCCGAAATTTCCTGAATGGTGTGGGTGGTGCCTTCGGGGAAGGTCTCGGTATAGACGGTGACTTCGCGATCATCGCCAGTGCTGTCGGTGTCGATGGTCTTGCCGACTTCCTGGCGTTCGACCATGACGTCGTTGATATAGAGGCGGCCGGCCTTCATCTGGATACGATCGCCGGGCAGGCCGACGACGCGCTTGATGTATTCGACATCCTGCGGCACCGGGCGGAACACGGCGACATCGCCGCGGTTGGGCTCGCGGCCCAGGATACGGCCCGAAATGGGCAGCTCGAAATCGAGCGCGGTGAAATTGCCGTAGCGGCCGAGCGAGAAGGAATGCTTGCCGTAGCCCCAGACCCATTTGTTGGCGACGAAGTAATCGCCAATCATCAGGGTCTGCTGCATGGAGCCGGTGGGAATGGAAAACGGCTGGTAGAGGAACGAGCGCAGCACGATGGCAATCAGCAGCGCCTCGACCACGACCACGATGGTATCCCACCATTCGTTGCTCGCGGAGGTCTTGGCTTTGTTGATGGGCTGGCTCATGAATATCCCCGGATCGGTGCAGGCAGACGGTTAGATCGCTCTGGCTTCGATTGCAATCGAAGCTGCGCGATCGGCTCTATTTTGTCGCAAGCCCTGGTTCGAAAATTGTCTTCTCGGGAGCCGGCTTATGGTTTGCTCGCCTGCGCAATGGGCAGGGCTTCAATGATGACGAAGGCCTGGGCGAGGCCAGCGTCATCGGTGATGGTCAGGTGGATGTGGGGAACGTGGCCGGCCGGCACAAGGCGCGCGAGGGCTTTGGCGGCCCCATTGGTCAGATGCATGGTCGGTTTGCCCGATGGCAGGTTTACCACGCCCATGTCGCGCCAATAAACGCCGAAACTAAGGCCGGTTCCCAAGGCTTTGGAGCAGGCCTCCTTGGCGGCAAAGCGCTTGGCATAGGAGGCGGCGCGCTGGGCGCGGCGATCGGACTTGCGGCGTTCGATCTCGGTGAAGCAGCGGTTGGTGAAGCGGGTGCCGTAACGCTCGATGGTGTTGGCGATGCGGTGGATCTGGATGAGGTCGGAGCCGAGACCGAGGATCATGGTATGGCTCCTGTGTGTGGGAGGGACCCCCACCTAGCCTCCCCCTGGGAGGGGGAGGGACAGATTTGGGCTTGTGGCTCGATGGTGCCCAGGCAGCCGGCCTGGCTCCTCCCCCTAGCAGGGGGAGGTTGGGTGGGGGTCTCTGTCACAGCGCTCACTTTACCCCCTGGATGCCGCGGCTGCCGGGCTTGACGGGGGGGATGGCGGCGAGGGCGGGGGGGAGGTCGTCGGGGGGATAGGCGGGGACTTGGTATTGGATGAGGCTGACCAGCGGGACGCCGACATCGGCCTCGCCGGCGGAGCGGTCGATCAGGCAGGCGGCGGCGGTCACGTTGGCGCCGATCGAGCGCAGTGCGGTGACGCATTCGCGGATGGAGAGGCCGGTGGACACGATGTCCTCGACGACGATGACCCTGTCATCGCGCGAGATCTCGAAGCCACGGCGCAGTTCGAACTTGCCGTCGACGCGCTCGGTATAGAGCGCAGGAACGTTCAAATGGCGCGCGGTTTCGTAGCCGGGGATGATGCCGCCAATGGCGGGGGAGACGACCTTGGTGACGTTGCCGAAGCCCTTGGCATGAATTTTGTCGGCCAGTGCCTTGCAGAGCTTTTCGGTCTGGTGGGGGTATTGAAAGACCTTGGCCTTTTGCAGGAAGACGGGTGAGCGCAGGCCCGAAGACAGGATGAAGTGGCCCTCCAGCATGGCACCGCAGTCGCGGAAGATTGCCAGCACCTCGTCCTTATTCATCAGTGTCTCTCCGTTCGATGCGGCCGTCCCATTCCAGCGTCGAAATCATGCCGGCTTCGCGCACGCCGGCGCGCTGGACGGAAGACAGGCCGGGACCGCGCTTGAGGGTTGCCAGAACATCGGTGAGTTGCGCAAGGTCGCGGACTTCGATTTCAAAGATCATCTGGTGGAAATCGGGCGAAATCATCCGCATGACGAGATTGTTGATGTTGGCCTCGCAGGCGGCGATGGCCGAGGAAATCTGCGCCAGCGAGCCGGGCTTGTTGACGCTCTCCATGGTGACGACGGTGGGATAAAGTTTGTCGTCGCCGGCGGCAAGGTTCCAACGCACATCGACCCAAGCCACGTCGTTGTCGTGCATTTCGACCAGGGCTTCGGAATGGATGGGATAGACCAGCATGGCCTTGTCGGGCTGCATGATGCCGACGAGGCGGTCGCCGGGCACCACGCCCTCGTTGGAAATCTGTACCTCGGTGTGAAAATCGAGCTGGCGCATGGCCAGCTTGGCGCGCGAGCCGGCCTTCTGGCCGCCGGGGACGCGGAAGCGGAACATGTTGTTGGAGCGCAACGCGAACCAGCCGTCGGCGGTATCGGCTACCGGCAGGTCGAGCTTGCGGCGGCGCTTGCGCAGCCCCTTGATGCGGGCCAGTTCATTGCCCAAAGGCTCGCTGCCGATCTTGCCCTCGCCGACGCCGATCAGCAGTTCGCGGCGGCTGGAGGCGCCCAGGGATTCGGCGAGCGCCTTGGCTTCGCTATCGTCCAGCGACACGCCTTCGCGCTCCAGCAGCATGGAAAGGACGTGTTCGCCCATGGCAAACGTGCGCTGGGCGGCAGCATTGCGCACGGCGCGGCGAATGGCGGCGCGAGCCTTGCCGGTGGCCGCGATGCCGATCCAGTTGGAGGGCGGCATGTGGTTCTGGTCGCGGATGATCTCGACTTCGTCGCCGCTGCGCAATTGGGTGACGAGCGGCAGGATGGCGCCGTTGATCTTGGCGCCGACGCAGGTATCGCCAATTTCAGTATGCAGGGCATAGGCGAAATCGATAGGCGTGGCGCCGCGTGGCAGGGCAATCAGCCGGCCTCTAGGAGTAAAGCAGAACACCTGGTCCTGGAACAGTTCCAGCTTGGTATATTCGAGAAAGTCCTCGCTGGAGGAGCCAGCGGTGAGGTGGCCGATGGTGGTGCGCAGCGAGCCATAGGCCTGGGACTCGTTTTCCAGGCGATTGAGATCGGCGGAGGCGCCATCCTTGTAGAGCGCGTGGGCGGCGATGCCGTATTCGGCGATCCGGTCCATTTCCTCGGTGCGCACCTGCAATTCGGCGCGTTGGCGGCCGGGGCCGACAATGGTGGTGTGGATAGAGCGGTAGTCATTGTGCTTGGGGACGGAGATGTAGTCCTTGAAGCGGTTGGGCACGACCTTCCACTTGGTGTGAACGACCCCGATGGTGCGGTAGCACTCCTCGACCGAGCCGACGATGACGCGGAAGCCGATCATATCCGAGAGCTGTTCGAGAGCGATGGATTTGCGCTCGATCTTGTTGAAGATCGAATAGGGCGATTTGACGCGCGCCTTGACCCGGGCGGAAATGCCCTCGGTGGCGAGGCGTTCGCTGAGCTCCGTGGAGATGGTGGAAATGGTCTCGCGGTATTCGGCCTGCATCTCGTCGAGGCGCGAAATGATGGCGGTGTAGTGATCGGGCTGCAGGATCTTGAAGGAAATATCCTCAAGCTCGTTGCGCATGTCCTGCATGCCCATGCGCCCGGCCAGCGGGGCATAGATATCCATGGTTTCCTGGGCAATACGGGTGCGCTTTTCGGGCGGCATGTATTGCAGGGTGCGCATGTTGTGCAGGCGATCGGCGAGCTTGACGAGCAAGACGCGAACGTCCTGGGAAATGGCGAGCAGCAGCTTGCGCAGGTTTTCGGCCTGGGCCTCCTCGCGCGACACCAGGTTGAGGCGATCGATCTTGGTCAGGCCATCGACAATGGCGCCGATTTCAGGGCCGAACAGTTGGTCGATCTCGGCGCGAGTGGCGTCGGTGTCCTCGATGGTGTCGTGCAAGAGGCCCACGACGATGGAGGCATCATCGAGCTTGAGCTCGGTCAGGATGGCGGCGACTTCGAGGGGATGGTTGAAATAGGGATCGCCTGAAGCGCGCTTTTGCGAGCCATGCTTTTGCATGGCGTACACATAGGCCTTGTTCAAAAGCTGCTCGTCGACGTCCGGGTTATAGGCCTGGACGCGCTCGACGAGTTCGTACTGTCGCATCATGGATTGGGTGCCGCTCGCTCTGCAGGCAAGCTTAGCGTTTTGAGGGGAAATGGGAAGGGCGGGATGACGATTGGTTGACGGCAAGTGGAAGGTAGATTTTACGGCTCTATCGTCTCCTCGCCCCTCAGGGGAGAGGGTAGCGGCGCCGGGAGCGAAGCGACCTGGCAGAGCTAGGGTGAGGGGTGCGGTGCTGGGCCATTTTCGATGTGGCGGCATCGCGCCCCTCACCCGGCGCTGCGCGCCGACCTCTCCCCGCAGGGGCGAGGTGAGCAAGGGCAACGACCTAGTCTGATAAAAACACCCCCGGCCGACGCCGAGGGTGAAGAATGTATCGTGCCTGCGGACCACCTGGGCCATTCGAGCGTAGCTCTCATGGCCTATCCGCCTAAAATCGCTCCACCGGAGCGATTTTGCGCAAGCGCCGGCGTCTAGTCATCGCGGCGTTCGGGGGGCGCGAGACTTTCGATGCCGCGGAGGAGTTCGTCTTCGCTCATGGTGTCGAAGCTGAGGGCATCGTCGTCATTGCCGTTTTCGATCATGGGCGCGGCATGCTGTTCGGGTTCGTCGACCTCGACATATTTCTGCAGCGAGTGGATCAGGTCCTCGTGCAGGTCATCGGGGGAAATGGCGCCGTCGCCGATTTCACGCAGGGCCACGACGGGGTTCTTGTCGTTGTCGCGCGATACGGTGATCTGGGCGCCGGACGAAATCATGCGCGCACGGTGAGCGGCCATGAGTACGAGATCGAAGCGGTTCTCGATCTTTTCAATGCAGTCTTCAACGGTGACGCGGGCCACGGACGTCTCCACACTTGGGGGAATGAACGGGTTCCTTACACGAGCAAGGCGGCGGACACAAGGTTGCGCGTCCAGCGAAGTGCGCCCTACCCTGCGGCACTGTCGACACAAAGGCCACACGAGTTAACTTGCGCAGAGCGGGGCAAATGTGCCAATACCAAGGGCAAGTTAAAGTCTTCTGCGGAATTTATTAGGCGCTGATCGGTTGCGTCGCGGTTTCAGGGCTCGCAGGCCCGCATTGGAGTTTGCATGGCGATAGATGCTCGAGAAAAAATCGTGCTGTTCATCGACGGGGCGAATCTTTACGCGACATCGAAGGCGATCGGCGTCGACATCGATTACCGGCGGCTGCTGGCCGAATTCAGTGCCAAGGCGTATCTGCTGCGCGCCAATTATTATACGGCACTGGTCGAGGACCAGGAATATTCCTCGATCCGTCCGCTGATCGACTGGCTGGATTACAACGGCTTCACGGTGGTGACCAAGCCGGCCAAGGAATTCACCGACGCCAGCGGGCGCCGCAAGATCAAGGGCAATATGGACATCGAGCTGTGCGTCGATGCGCTCGAACTGGCCCCATATTACGATCACATGGTGCTGTTTTCCGGCGACGGGGATTTTACGGCGCTGGTGGCGGCGTTGCAGCGCAAGGGCAAGCGGGTGACGGTGGTGTCGACGCTGGCGAGCTCGACGCCGATGATTTCGGACGACCTGCGGCGGCAGGCCGATTTTTTCATGGATGTGGCGGACCTGGCCAAAAGCGTCGGGCGGCCGCCCAGTACGCGGCCGGTGGCGCCGGTTATGGCGTCGGTGGTGGTTAGCGAAGAGCAGTAGGCACTATCGGGGCACGCCCTCGTGGTTCGAGGCTCGCAAGGGCTCGCACCTCACCATGAGGGATACTGGCAATTGGGCCCAGAACGTCCAGCAAATCGCGATAAAGCAGTAGCCCTCATGGTGAGACGGGAGCGTAGCGAGCCTCGAACCACGAGGGCGTGGCACGCTATCCCCGCCCGCCGTCTTTCATGATGCGGGCCTTGTCGCGGTTCCAGTCGCGGTCGCGTTCGGTTTCGCGTTTGTCGTAGTTCTTCTTGCCCTTGCCCAGGCCGATCAGGACCTTGGCGCGGCCCTGGTCGTTGAAGAACAGCTTGAGCGGCACGATGGTGTTGCCGGCGCGCGAAACTTCGCTGTCGAGATGGGCCAACTGCTTTTTGGAAACGAGCAGTTTGCGGGGGCGCTTTTCCTCGTGGTTGAAGCGGTTGGCCTGCAGGTATTCAGGGATGTGGGCGTTGATCAACCAGAGTTCGCCCTTTTCGGGAGAGGCATAGGACTCGGTGATCTGGGCCTTGCCCAGGCGCAGGGATTTGACTTCGGTACCGGTCAGGACCAGCCCGGCCTCGAAGGTTTCGCCGATGGCATAGTCATAGCGCGCGCGACGGTTTTCGGCCACGAGGCCGTGGCTGATGACGCCGTTTTTGGCTTTGTCGTTTTTGGGGCCAGCCATAAAATCCTCAGATCAGCCCGGCATGGGCCAGGGCGGTATCGATGGCCTCCTGCGTGGCGCGGGTGACCGGCACCAAAGGCAGGCGCAATTCATTGGCACACAGGTTCAACCGATTGGCGGCGTATTTGAGGCCGGTCGGATTGGGCTCGAGGAACAGGGTGCGATGGAGCGGGGCGAGTTTGTCCTGCACGGCCAAGGCCGATGCGTAATCGCCGGCGAGGCAGAAGGCCTGCATCTGGGCGCAAAGGCGCGGGGCGATGTTGGCGGTAACCGAAATACAGCCCGTGCCGCCATGGGCATTGAAGCCCAGCGCGGTAATGTCCTCGCCCGACAGCAGAATGAAATCGGCCCCCAGGGCAGCGCGTTGCAGGCTGGCGCGGCCAAGATCGGCAGTCGCGTCCTTGACGCCCACGATGTTGGCATGGGCATCGCGCAGGCGCGCAATGGTATCCACGCTCAGATCCACCACCGTGCGACCGGGAACGCTATAGAGAATGACCGGCAGGCCGATGGCGCCAGCAACGGCGGAAAAATGCTGGAACAGGCCCTCCTGGTTGGGGCGATTGTAATAGGGCACGACCGAGAGCACGGCGTCGGCGCCGGTCTGTTCGGCAAAGCGGGCCAGCGACACCGCCTCGGCGGTCGAATTGGAGCCGGCGCCGGCGATGACCGGCACGCGGCCCTTGGCGACTTCGACGCAGAGCTGGACGACTCGGCGATGTTCTTCATGCGAAACGGTAGGGTTTTCGCCCGTCGTGCCCATGGGAACGAGGCCGTCCGAGCCTTCGGTGATCTGCCAGTCGACAAAGGCCGAGAAGGCTTTCTCATCGACGGCCCCGTTGATGAAGGGGGTCATGAGCGCCGTGATGGAGCCTCTCAGCATGGTCGAAAAATCCTCGTTGGATGCCACAGTTCAGCCGTGGGGAAATGTCATGACGCGCCTTGGCCCTGCCCAGGGTGGCTGGCCGATTGACGCGGCGCACCATACTTTTTGTTCGCCGCCATCACAAGACGAGCCGGGACACAAACCGGCGCGGATCACTGGGGGAAACCAGTTGTTCACCCAGATGGGGTAACTTCGGGTTAACCGCAAGGATGGGACCGCCCTTGCTCGAAAGGTCAGCACGCAGATGAGCATGGGCGTTCGGGCAGGTCTATTCGTTCTGGTTTTGGGCGTGGCGGGCCTTGTGTCCCTGGCGCCCGCAGTGACCAACGACGCCATCGACCAGACGACGACCGGCTCCATCCATGCGGAGGGTGCCGTCAGCAATCCATTGCAGGGATCGGCGGACTTTCGCGCTGTCTTGGCTGTGTTGGATGGTGGCGACGGCGCCGAAGCCTACGGGCTGGCGCGGGCGTTGCACAGCGCCACCGAGCGCCGGGCCGTACAGTGGGCGGCGATCAATTTTCATGGCGAGGCAATCGATTACCCGAGCGTAGCGCGGTTTGCCGCCGATGCGCCGGGGTTTGCAGCGCCGGCATTTTACCAGACGCGGCTGGAGCAGTCGCTGGCCGAGGCCAAGCCGGCAGGCGCGGAGGTGATCGCACGGTTGGGCGGGACGGTGCCCAATACGGCGGATGCACGGATCATGCTGGCGCAGGCTTACCTGGCAGACGGGCAAAGCGAGCGCGCGACCGGATTGGCGCGGACCCTGTGGACCGAGGAATTCCTGAGCGTCGAGCAGGAAAAGCAGGTGCTGGACACGCTGGGGGGCCTGCTGAACCGGGAGGCGCATTGGGCGCGGGCCGTGCATCTGATGATGCATGACCGGGCGGCGGGCAGCGAGCGGTTGCTGGCGTTTCTGAATGCGGGACAACAGTCGCTGGTGGTGGCGCGCGCGGCGGTGTCGCGCAACGATGCGGACGCCAAGACCAGGCTGGATGCGGTCGATCCGGCCTATCAAAACCATCCGGTGTTCGTGTTTTCGCGGGCGCAACGGGCGCGGCAGTTCGAACTGTGGGACAGCGCCATCGACTGGCTGGCCAAGGCGCAGGGCGAGCTGCCCGATGCGGCCGAGTGGTGGTATGAGCGGCGCACGTTGATGCGGGCACTGCTCAATATCGGCAAGCCGGAGCTGGCATACAAGGCGGCAGCGGGATTTACCCAGGGGCCGGACGGCCGATTGGTCGAGGCGCAGTTCCAGGCGGGGTTCATCGCGCTGTCGTTTCTCAAGGATGCAGCGGCGGCCAAGGGGCATTTTGTCGAAATGCGCAGGCATTCGACCCTGCCCGACAGCATAACGCAGGCCAATTACTGGCTGGCGCGGGCGGAAGTGGCGCTGGGCGACAGCGCCGGGGCGAAGGCGGCTTACGCGGTGGCGGCCGAGCATGGCACGGTTTATTATGGGCTGTTGGCCCGAGCGGCGTTGGGGAAAAGCGGGGTCGACCTGCGCCCCCTGCCCGCCTGGCAAGCCAGCGAGACGCTGTTCGAGGCCAACGAGGTTATTCGGGCGGTGCGGCTGCTGGCCGCGAACGGGCATAGCGCCTGGGCGGTACCACTGTTGCGCTATCATGCGCAGGGGCTGAAAACCGGTGGCGAGTTGCTGCTGGCAGCGCGGCTGGCGCAAGCGATCGGGGCGCATCATCTGGCGATCGCCATTGCCGGGGACGCGGACAAGCTGGGGTTTGCGCTGGATGTGTTCAGTTTTCCCCAGGACGGGCTGCCTGCCGACACGCCGCTCCATGCGGATCGCGCGGCGGTCTATGCGATCACGCGGCAGGAATCGATGTTCCAGGTCGATGCGATCTCGCCGGTGGGCGCGCGCGGGCTGATGCAGCTGATGCCAGGCACCGCCGAGGACACGGCGCGCAAGATTGGCGTGGATTACTCGGCGGCGCGGCTGACCAGCGATCCGGCTTATAACGCATTGCTGGGTTCGAGCTATCTGGGCACGCAACTGGCGCGTTATGAAGGATCGCTGCTGCTGGCAGCGGCGGCCTATAATGCGGGGCCCGGCAATGCCAGCAAGTGGCTGGGTGCCTATGGCGATCCGCGCGCGGAGACAGTGGATCCGGTGGTGTGGGTGGAGCTGATCCCGTTTCAGGAGACGCGAAAATATGTGCAGCGGGTCCTGGGCAATTACCTGGTCTATCGGCAACGGCTCGGCGACGGCGACATGACCATCACCCAGGCGTTGCGCACGATCCGCTAGGGGCGCAATTTTGGGCTTGAGCGGGTCGGCCCGCTGCCCGTAAATGGGCGCGTAACCGAGTATGTCCCCATGCCGCCCAAGCGCAAGATTCCCGCCGAGCATGTTGCGTTCGCAGCCTTGCCGGTGCAGATGGTGACGCTGGGCGGTGGAGCGCTACGGGCGGCGGTTCACCTCAGCGGTACGCTGTCGAGCCGGCGCATTCCCGTGGTGTGCCTGCCCGGCTATCAGCGCAACATGGCCGATTTCACTGAGTTTGCCAGCTATTTCGGGCGCGTGGGCGGCGGCGCATGGCCGGTGGTGCTGATCGACCTGCCGGGACGAGGGCGCAGCGACAGCCGCGCGAATGCAGACGATTACGGCTCGCCCCGCGATGCGCGCGATGTGGCGGCCATATTGAGCGCGTTGGGCATCGGGCGCGCGATCCTGGTGGGCCAGGGATATGGCGGGCAGGTCAGCATGGCCCTGGCTGCGGCCCATCCGCTGCTGATCGCCGGGGCGGTGCTGCTGGATGCGGGACCGGTAACGGATTCGCGCGGCGTGGTGCGGCTGCGCAATAATTTGCGGCATGTGGAGAGCCTGCGTGGCACCAAGGCGGTCGTGGCGGGTTTTCGCAAGATGCTGCTGGGCGCTTATCCCGGCAGCAGCGAAAGCCAGCTCGACAGGCTGATGGGCCGGAGCCATGGTTTCGACAAGCGCGGGCGCGCTTGGCCGCTGCACGACCAGCGGCTGATTGCGGCGCTCGAAGCGTTCAGTTTCGACGATGTGCTGGCGGCGCAATGGCCGCTGTTCGACGCGCTGCGAGGGATACCGCTGATGCTGTTGCGCACGCAGTTGACCGACCAGGTGCGGCGCGAAACCTTTGAGGAGATGGTGCGGCGGCGGCCCGACGCGGTGGCCTTGACCATAGCGGGCCAGGGATCGCCGGCGCTGTTCGACCAGCACCAGGATATCGAGGCCGTAGCACAGTTCGTACTGGGCGTGAGCCGGCGGGCGCTCGGCAAGGCGGCCTGAGGCCGATGGCGCATCAGGCGACCTTTGAGGGCACCGTGGCATGATGGCTGGCCAGCGTGGCGGCCTGGCGCATCCATTGTTCGCGGCTGACGCGGCCTTTGAAGCCGAGCTTATTGTCCATCCAGTCCGCATCGGCCTGGGTCCAGGCGGCGATCTGGTCGTAATGGTAGATGCCGATGTCGTTGAGGATGGCCTCGATCTTGGGACCGACGCCCTTGATGGCCTGCAGATCGTCCTTGGTGCCGTCGCAGGGACTTGGCAGGGATTGGGGCCGGGGATCGGCCGCGAGCGGTTTCACCGCACGGGTGGTGGTGGCCATGGCGAGGCGGGCGGCATGTGTCGGACCGGGGCGCATGACAGGGGGCAACGTGGTCAGGGACTGATGGACGCGCAGGCTTGACCAGGCGCGGTGCAACCGATGACCCAGAACGCAACCGGCGACATAGGCCAGCAGCAGCAATGTCGCAAGCTCGGCAATGTTGGCGACATTGAACATGCCGGGCAATCCCTAGCGTTCCGGGGCCACGAAATTCAGCCAGCCGGTGACCAGGCCGATGGCGCCGGCACCAGCCAGATAGGGCCAATACATTTCCAGCAGATAGGTGAGGCTGTCCCAGCTCACGGCGGTGTTGGCTCCTCCGAATGGTGTTCGATCACCTTGACAACGATGCGCCGATTGAGGCGCTTGCCGGCGCTGGTGTCGTTATCGGCAATGGGCTGGGAGGCGCCGTAGCCGATGGCATAGAGCCGCTCGGGCGCGACATCGCGGGTGATCAGCGCATCGACCACGGCTTCGGCACGCGCGACCGACAGGGCCAGGTTCAAGGCGTCATCGCCGTCGGCGTCGGTGTGACCTTCGATATCGACATCGGCCTGGGGACAGAGGGCGAGATAGCGGGCCAGTTCATCGAGCGCCGGCTCGGATTCCGCGGCAATGATCGCGGCGCCCGATTGGAACAGGATGGCATTGCGCGCCGAAAAAGCCGCGATGTCGGCGCGACAGGCGTCAAGCGGCGGCGGAGCCGGTGGTTCTGCGGCAGCTGGCGGCTCTGGTGTGGATGGCGGATCGGTGGCGGGCGGCGGTTCGGGTGCAGGTGGGGGCTCGGGTGCGGGCAGCGGTTCGATGGGCGGTGGCGACGCAACGGGCGGTACGGCAGGTTGGGCGGCGGCGATGTCGAGGGTCCATTGGGCGAGATTGACGGCGGCGCCGAGCGTCGCGAGGACGGCGTCGCGGGTGGCAGGTGATGAGGCCTGGCCGGTCAGGGTCCAGGTCTTGCCATCGAAGCCGGCTTCGGCGGTGTCGAGCGCCAGGACGGCATCGAGGGCGGCGCGGGCCTGCCCGACAAAGCCCTTGGGGGCGCCGGGTGCGACAACAGTGGTATCGGTGACGGTGCCGCCGGCACGGATGGCGAGGAATTTCTGCATGCCTTGCGTGGGGACGTGGCCCGAAAGCGTGACGGCGCCATTGGCATCGCGCGCGGCCGACCAAGTGTAGGGCGAGACCGTTGCGACGACTGGCGGCGTGGCGGTGACATTGAGGGACCAGCCGGATGCCGCCAGTTGGCGGGTGACGAATTCGGCGTCGACGGCGTCCTTGTCGGTGGCGGTGGCGGCATTGCCGGCGATGGACCAGGCGGTGCCGTCAAAGGTCGCGGTGCCGGTTTGGAGCCATTGCAGCAGTTCGACCGCCTTGGTGGCGGAGCCGAGAAAATCGGGCGGGGCGCCCGAGGCATAGGTTATGGCGCCGGTGGCGGGGCTGCCTTTGGCGGTTGCCAGCGTGGCCTTGGCGGCAGGATCGGGCACGAAGCCTGCAATGGTGATGGCGCCATCATCTGTTTTTGTGGCCGACCAGGTGTAGGGGCTTGCGGAAGCGGCGACGATTTCGCTGCGCGCGAGCACCAGGCCTTGGGGAGCGCCGGACGTGAGCAAGGCTGCGATGGCGTCAAAATCGGCAGTGGAGCGGACGATGCCGGTCAGGGTGACGACGTTGTCGCGCAGGGCGAAGCGGCCTTCGCTCAGATGGTCCAGTATGGAGAGGCCGAAATCCACGGCGGCCTGGTAGCGCTGGGGGGTACCACGGCCGAGCTTGAGGAAATTGATATCGGCATTGTCGCGCTGCCCAAGGGCCTGGCGGGTCGCCTCGTCGGGGGCGTAGCCGTCAAAAACGATGACACCGCCGGGCTGGCGGGTAGCGCTCATCCAATAATCGTCGATACGCGGCGGTTCCAGGGTGACGATGGACCCGGCCTGGGCAAGATCCCGGGTGATGGCCTGGGCGATTTCGGGCGTTGCCGGAGCGCCGGTCAGGGTGTTCCGGTCGCCGATAATGGTAGCAGTGCCGCGCTCCAGGCGGGACAGATTTTCCAGCAGCCGCTTGGCGTTATCGGCAAAAGCTTGTGGTTCACCTGAAGCAAAGGCGAGGCCGGTGGCGATGGGCAGGCCGGAGACATCGGCGGTGCGCAGGCGCTCGACTACTTCGGCATTGGGAACAAAGCCCGACACCGCGATCAGCTTGCCATCGAAGGTCGCCGACCATTGGTAAGGAGAGACAAGTGGTGGAGCGATCGCGGCACTATCGAGACTGATGGCAGGGGGCGTGTCGTTGCGGACAGCCAGGAGCAGGTCGCGAAAATCTTCCTGCGAGCGGGCACGGCCGGACAGGGTGAACCGTAAATCGGCCGCGGCGACCTGGCCATGATCGAAATGGCGCAATTGATCGATGGAGAATAGGACGCCGGCGAGCCAATCGGCTCGGGGCGGCATGCCGGACAGCACTTGCAGACCGTGATCCTGGCCACCGGATTGGGCCAGCAGTTGGTCACGCGTGGCACTATCGGGGACCCCTCCCCGCAGAAAAATCTTGTCGTTATCGATAGTGGCGGTGAACGGATAAGGCGTGGCGAGCGGTGCCAACTGTACGTTGGCGGTGACCGAACGCACACCATGAAGGGCGCGCAGACGGGAGATGGTCGCATCGAGCCGGGGTTGATCGGTGGTGGTGCCGCGCAAAACAAGATCGCGCGCATCGACGGTGAGTTCAGCCCAGTTGTCCCCGGCGCGGGAGAGATCACCGGTGGCGCGCAGCTGGATATCGGACGCCACGTTGGCGCCGGTCATCATTATGGCGAGCGTCGTTCCACCCAGGACCGCAACAAGGCCGGGCGCAACCCACTTCGCAAAGAGCTTGATCATTCCAATTCCAGGCTTTTACCGCAATGGCGGAAAGCTAGAGCATTTCTGGAGCAAACGGGACTGAAAATGGAATGGGTAACCCGCTGTAAGTAAACAGCATTCGGGAACGGCAGGGTCACCAATCAAGGTTTTATCGCCGCGTTGCGCGAATCACGACCATAGTCACGTGCACGAGCTGCACCATGATGACTATCGGCAAAAGAAAAGGCCCGGCGCGAGCCGGGCCTTTCCATGTCAGTAGACTTGACTGGCTTATTCGAAGGACTTCGAAGCCTTGTAGGTTGCGCGATAAGCGCCCTGCGAGGTGAGTTCGCCCTTGATGGAGGTGGAGAAACCACCGCCAGGAGCCCAAGCCAGCTCGGCTGCACCGTAGTAGGTGCCGTCCGTCAGATCGTCATCACCCGTGGCATCGCCACGCGAGTCGTTCCAGAAGGCACCGACTTCGCCGGTGATCTTGATCGTCTCGGTCACGCTGGCAACCAACTGGGCCGCGATCTGGAGCGCGTCTTCTTCGTTGTCGAACCCGCCTGGAACCAGAGGAACGCCGGTCAGATCGTTGTCGCCGTTGAAGTAACGAGCACCAAGATTGATCGCCACACCTTCGGTCACGGTAGCGCCGATGGAGCCACCGATACCATAGCCCTCGTCACGGAGACCGCCGTCGACTTCATCGGTGGCATATTCACCAGTCAGCGCGACGGTGAAGATGTCAAAGGTCGCTGAACCGCTCACCAGTGCATGGAAAGCGTCGCGATCGATATCGACACCCAGCAGATTGTCGGTGTGCGCATAGGCCAGAGCAGCACGGATCTTGAAGGCGTCGAAAGTGCCGGTTGCGCCAGCATGGACGCCCCAGGTTTCAACATTGCCGTCCAGGACGCCACCGGCAAAACCGGTTACGTGGGCGGTTACGCCTTCACCAGCATACTGCAAAACACCAACGAGGGTGCCTGCATATGGGGCCGGGGTACCCTGGGTCGCCGAGCTGGTCTTCTCAGGATTGAGGTTTTCCAGGCCAACACCGGCGCTGACGCCATTGCCAAGATCGGTTACGACCTGAATGACGGTACCGCCGAAGCGCTTGTCGTCGCCGTCAACGAGCACGCCGCCGCCGTCAACGCCGCCTTCGATGAACGAACCAAGGAAGTTGTAGGAGTTGTCGTCGCCCAGATTGGCAACCGAACCGGAAGCGCCAAACTTACGCTTACCAGCCATGATCACGGTGGTATCGCCGATCGCTACATAAGCTTCGTCGAAATATGCAGGACGGACAACGCCATTCTCATCGGTTTCGCCGTCGTCGTCATTGTAGACTTCGTTGCGGTAGCGAGGAATGGTCTTGTACTTGAGGGTGATGGTGGCCTTGGCAGGACCAAAGTCGCTATCGGAAGTCGCAACAGCGGTGATCCAGGCCTCGACCTTGCTCTGCCAATCCAGATCGCCGTCGCCGAAGTCGCCAGCGACGCCCGGGGTGCCGGTGCCGGATTCGATGAAGTCAGGGGTTTCGCCGAAAGGAACGCGGGTGATGACCTGCAGGCCGCCGGCGTTGTTGCGGTAGTCGCCCCAAGCAAATTCGTAGTTCACGCCGCCAGAGATCTGCAGGCAGTTGGTGTCGGACGAGATCGTCAGGCCGGAAAGGCCAAGCGCGTCGCAAACGTCGAGCGACGTCAGCACGCCCAGATCAGCAGCGAAGCCAGCGGTCGAAAGACCGGCAGCAGCAATAGAACCGAGGATAAGGCTCTTGAGTTTCATTATTTGACCTCCAAAGTCAGGCATTCTTGGTGCCGGTTGCCCGGCGGTTTGTCGTAACGCGACCACACTATCGTGGTGCAGTGTGTTGCCGTCGCGTTGCGACCGACAAACGATCCCATGCATGGATTCGCAAGACCTACTCTACGCATGCCCGCTAAGGACGCAATCATGCAAAAGCCCTTTTGGCGCCGCCACAATATGGTTGCAGGATGGTTGTTGCAGATTCAGCACAGGTTTGGAAACGCCTTGTTAACGAGCCTCAATGAAGCGTTAAATTTCGTGTCCACGGAAGGCTTTAGGGGCTAAATGCAGCGGATAGACGCGGGTTTTCGACACGCTGCGCGGGAATTATCCAGTTACCAAATGTGCCTTTCGTCGCCACAATTGCGTCCGGAACGTGGACAGATCGCGGCGGACGAGACATGGCAAGGCGATGAAAAGGAATGGCAATGACGAAGGTTGCAGTGGTTACCGGGGGCAGTTCGGGCATTGGAAAAGCGGCGGCGCTGGGACTGGCTGCCGCGGGATACAGGGTCGCGATCTGCGGACGGCGGAGCGAGGCGCTGGAGGCCGTCGCGGGCGAGATCGATGGTTATTGGGCCAAGTGCGATGTGAGCGATCCGGCTGATGTGGCGCGGTTTTTTGCCGGCGTGAAAGGCAAATTCGACCGGTTGGACGTGGTGTTCAACAATGCCGGACGCTCGACACCGGCGGTTTCCTTCGGCGACCTTGATGTCCAGGCCTGGCGGGAGATGATCGACACCAATCTCAATGGCGCGTTCTATGTGGCGCGCGAAGCATTCCGGGCGATGCGGGACCAGACGCCGCAAGGCGGGCGCATCATCAACAATGGCTCGATCTCGGCGGATGTGCCGCGGCCGGGAGCGGCGGCCTATACCGCTTCCAAGCACGCGATCACCGGCCTGACGCGGTCGATTTCGCTGGATGGACGGGCGTTCAATATCGCCTGCGGGCAGATCGATATCGGCAATGCCGCCACGGACATGACCGACCGGATGACCGGTGGCGTGCTGCAAGCCAATGGCACCATGATGCCCGAGCCGCGGATGGACGTGGCGCATGTGGTGGAGGGACTGGTGTATATGGCGGGGCTGCCGCTGGAAGCCAATGTGCAGTTCATGACGGTGATGGCGACGAAGATGCCGTATATCGGGCGGGGGTAAGGGGCGGTTCGACACGGTGGAACCGTGTCGGTTGGCTCGATGAGTGGACGGTTCCCGCATATGTGAGAATGTCGCCAGGTTTTTAGCTAGCGGCAAAGACCTGGGTGCCGGCGATCCAGGTCGACAGGACGGCGTGATCCGGTGAGAGATGGACGAAGTCGGCAACGGCGCCGGCTCGCAGATGGCCGTGGGTGGCGTCGATGCGCATGGCCTGGGCGGGGTACAGGCTAGCCATGCGAATGGCTTCGTCGAAATCCAAGCCGATAGCACGGTGCATATAGCCAATGGCGTCGATCATGGTGAGATCGGCGCCGGCAAGGGTGCCGTCGGCAAGACGCAGGGCACCGTCGGCGCGGATGATCTGGCGGCCGTTCAGGGTCAGGCTCGTTGCGTCGGTGCCGGTCAGCGACATGGCGTCAGTCACGAGGAAGATGCGGCCGGGGCCGGTTTTGGCGCGAAGCGCAATGGCGATGGCGGCGGGATCGACATGGATGCCGTCGGCGATCAGGCCGGCAAACAGGGCGCCATTGTCCAGCACAGCGCCGACGACGCCGGGCTCGCGATTGCCGAGTTGGCTCATGGCATTGAACAGATGCGTGGCCATGGTGGCGCCGGCAGCGACGGCGGCAGCAAAGGTTTTCATCGTGGCGTCGGAATGGCCGATGCTGACAATCGTCCCGGTGCGCACGATTTCGGCAATCTGGGCGGGCGGCACGGTTTCGGCGGCGACGGTCAGCACAAGATTGGGCAACGCGGCGCGGGCGGCCGCGAGGCGGGCGATATCGGATGGCTCGACGGGGCGGATCAGCGCAGGATCGTGGGCGCCCTTGCGGGCCAGCGACAGGTGCGGGCCTTCCAGATGCAGGCCCAGAAAGCCTGGAACGCGGGCGTCAACGGCGGCTATGCCGGCCGCGATCGCCCGGCCGGTGACGGCGGGGGTATCGGTAATCAGCGTGGGCAGCAGCGCCGTCGTGCCGAAGCGGGCATGGGCGGCGCAGATGGTGCGGATGCCATCAAGGGTGGGACGCTCGTTGAGCAAGGCGCCGCCGCCGCCGTTGACCTGCAGATCGATGAAGCCGGGCACGAGAAAACCGCCGTCGAAATGGACGGTTTGTGCCTCCGGGGGAATGTCGGGCGCGCGGGTGATGGCGGTGACCTGGCCGAATTCGAACAGCAGCGCCGCATCTTCAAACCAATCCTGACCGTCGAAGATGCGGGCGCCGGTGATGGCCGTCAGCGCGCTCATAGGGTTTCGGTGATCTTGTTGAGCATGGGTGGCGCATCGGGATTGAGCCCGCGATGGCGCGCCAGGGCCTCGACGAACCCGTAAAAAGAGACGATCAGCGAGAGCGGATCGGTGAGCGGGTGGCCGGTGGCGGCGAATGGCAGGCGGTGGGCTGGCCCCGGACGGTCCGAGGTGAGGAAAGCCAAGGCGCCCAGCCCGGCCAGCCTGTGGGCCATGTCAGCCACCGAAGGTTCGGCGGCGTCACGGGCGGCAAGGCCAAGGACCGGATAGCCCGGCGTGACGATGGAGACCGGTCCATGCATGACTTCGGCGGCGCTAAAGGATTCTCCCTGAATGCCGCAGGTTTCCTTGAACTTGAGTGCCGCCTCGTTGGCAATGGCCCAGCCGGGGCCGCGCCCGAGCACGTAAAGCGCATTGTGCCCATCGAGGGCGGTGAGCAGTTCGGACCAGTCGCAGGCGACGGCGCGGGCCAGCGAGTCAGGCAGCGCCGCGACCGCGTTGCCGAGCGCCACATCGTCGCTCCATTGGGCGAGCAGCGCCAGGCCGGCGACGATGGAGGTGGCGAATGTCTTGGTGGCGGCAACGCTTTTTTCGAGCCCCGCATGCAGGTCGATGGTGAAATCGGACGCCTCGGCCAGGGGTGAGGCGGCGGTGTTGGTGATGCCGATCAGGGTGGCGCCACTGCGCCGGGCGGATTGCGCCATGCCGACAATGTCGGGGCTCTTGCCCGATTGAGAGATGGCGATAGCGGCGCAGCGATCGAGCTTGAGGTCACGGCCATAGATCGAGGCAATCGAGGGGCCGATGGAAGCGACCGGCAGGCCAAGGGTAAGCTCGATGGCGTATTTGAGATAGGCGCAGGCATGATCGGAGGAGCCGCGGGCGATGGTGAGCACCATTGCAGGATCGCCCTGGCGCAGGCGTGCGGCCGTAGCGGCGATGGTTTCGGCGCTCGCGGTGAGGAAATTGGCGACGACTCCGGGGATCTGCTCGATTTCGTCGCGCATATAAGTTTGGTTGGTCATGGCTGTGGTCATGGCCTGGGGCCTCCGGACATCGAGGGATCGCCGAGGCGCAGTTCGGCGACGAAATCGTAAGTATCGCCGCGATAGATCGAGCGCGTGAACTCGATGGCGCGGCCGGAGGCCAGATAGGACGTGCGCTCGATGTTGAGGCCGGCGGAGCCTTCGGGCACTTCGAGCAGGCGGGCATCATCCTCACCCAGATTGGCGGCGCGAATGCGCTGGATGGCGCGGACGGGCCGGTTGCCGCTTTTGTCGAGATGGCGATAGAGCGAGTCGCGAATGGACAGGGGATCGGGCAGGATTTCGCTGGACAGGCTGGCGCGCTCGATGGCGAGCGGGGTATCGCCGGTAAGGCGCAGGCGGGCGATGCGCGCCACCTGCCCAGACGAGGGGAGCCCCAGAATAAGCATTTCGTCAGGCGACGGCATGTAGAGCCCGCGATCGAGCCAATGGGCGCGCACTTCCATGCCGCGCCGCGCCATGTCCTCGGTAAACGAGGTCAGTTGCGACAGCGATTGCTCGACGCGCTGGGTGCGCGGGGCAACGAAAGTGCCCGAGCCGTGGCGCTGCACCAGAACGCCATCCCGCACCAGTTGCAGCACGGCCTTGCGCACGGTGACGCGCGAGACATCGACCTTGAGGGCCAGGTCGCGCTCGGAGGGCAGCGCATCGCCCGGATTGATCGATCCGGAATGAATGGCATCCTCGATCCAGCGCTTGAGCTGCAGATAAAGCGGGCCGCCCGAGGGCAGGACAACCGCCGAGTCGGCAAGGAAAAGCTCGGACAGATCAGCCAAAATTACCTCCGGCCACGCACCCGCCGTTTGCTGGATTGTTCACGATGGACAACCAAATCTCGTTGAAACCGGTTCGACGGTTAATACCAATAAAATACCATTCGGCAAGGGTAAAGCCGAATTTTGAAGCTTGTGCCATAAGGCAAAGGGTTGGCGCGACGAGCACAGGTTAATTGGCGAAATTGGCGCTACTGGCTCGTCAGATAGGGGCAGAAACGGCCCACTGCTGGACAAGTGGTATTTTTTTGGCATTATCCCGGCAAGGAGACTGCAATGGCCACGACGCAGACTGAAATGACGCATGGCAGCGCCATGGGGTTGGATGAAAAACCCCCGCACGACGCCCTGCGCATTCTGGCCAGGGCGCAGGCCGAAGCGGCCCAAGCAGTGGAAATCGCGGTGCCGGAGATCGCCGCAGCGGCGCAACTGGCGGCGGACAGTATCGCGGGTGGCGGGCGGCTGATTTACGTGGCGGCCGGCAGTTCGGGACTGATGGCGCTGGCGGACGCGCTGGAATTGCCGGGTACCTATGGCATCGGCAAGGAGTGCATCGTGGTGCTGTTCGCGGGAGGCTTGGCGGCGCTGACCGCTATGGAGGGTGCACCGGAAGATGACGAGGACGAGGCGCGCAAGGCTATTGCCGGCGCGGGCGTGGCGCGCGGGGATTGCGTGATCGCGCTGAGCGCAAGCGGGCATACCCCGTTCGCGCTGGCGGCGGTTCAGGCTGCGCATCTGGCTGGGGCCAAGACGATCGGGTTGGCGAACAATCGCGGCGCCGCGCTGCTCGGCATGGTCGACGTGGCGATCTGCTTGCCGACGCCGCCCGAGGTCGTTGCCGGATCGACGCGGATGGGGGCAGGAACGGCACAGAAGATCGCGCTCAATATGCTTTCGACCATGATGGCGATCCATCTGGGCCATGTGCACGATGGCTATATGGTCAATGTGCTGGCGGACAATATCAAGCTGAGGGGACGCGCCCTGCGGATCGTCATGGCGGTCGGCGGCGTGGGCGACGAAGCGGCGGCGCGGGCGCTGGAGGTCGCGGGCGGGCGGGTGAAGGTGGCGATTTTGCTGGCGGCGGGGGCAGAGGATGTCGCGGGCGCAGAGCGGCTGTTGGCTGGGAGCGGCGGGAAGGTGCGGGGGGCGCTGGCGGCACTTGGCAGGCGGTGAGAATCCCCCTCATCCGGCCCGGTGGGCCACCTTCTCGCCGATGGGGAGCAGAACGGAGGCACCGCGTTTTCAGGATTGCTCCCCCGATCGGGGAGAGGGTAGCCGAGCGAAGCGGAGGCCGGGTGAGGGAAATCCTTGTCAGTCCACCCTGCCCCGGGCGGCTACCGACACGCGTTCGACCAGTTGATCGCCGGAAATCAAATTTACTGTGTCGAACAGATTGCTGACCACGCAGGCATGGTTGGGGATGATGCGAAGCTTGTCGCCGATGGCGGGTTTGGTGGAGCAATTGGTGAGATCGATGGTGCCGTGCTCTTCGCTGAGGCTGGTGATGACGGCCTCGGGATAGGTTGGGATGAAGCCGAAACCGACAAGGCCGAGGGTGTCGCTGGTGAGCGATTTGGACCCAGCATCAATGATGGCGCGATTTTCGGTGGGGCGGCTGACCACGGTGGCAAGTACCGTCAGGGCGCAATCGGCGACGCTGCCGACATTTTTGGAGACCTGGAAGCGGTCCAGG
Source organism: uncultured Devosia sp. (assembly GCF_964244875.1). Lineage (NCBI taxonomy): Bacteria > Pseudomonadati > Pseudomonadota > Alphaproteobacteria > Hyphomicrobiales > Devosiaceae > Devosia > uncultured Devosia sp. Next base: position 105,545 of record NZ_CAXTKA010000009.1, on the reverse strand, counting down.
TAGATGTAGGTGCCCGGGCGGTGTTCGGTAGCAGCGGTGACCTCGTGGGCGCGCCACAGATCGGGCGTTCCGCCGTTGGAAATGATGCGTGGTGGCAGGCCGGCAGCAATCAGGGCGTCCCGGACGGCGGTGAGCCAGGCGGCGTTGGCCTCGACCCCGCCGGCGGCTGGATAGGTCATGACGCCGTCAAAGACGAGGCCGGGAGCAGTGGCGATCTGTTCGGCAAGGGTAACGGCTTGGGCGGGGGACTGGACACCGCAGCGGCCCATGCCGGTATCGCATTCCACGAGGACCCGCAGCGGCTTTTCGGCCGTAGCGAAGGTGGCCGAAAGGCCAGCCACTATGGTGGCGCTGTCGGCGGTGACGGCAAGGGTCGCGGTGTCATTGAGCACGCGCAGGCGGGCGAGCTTTTCGTCCCCGACGATATTGTAGGGCAAAAAGATATCGGTGATGCCCGCTTGCACCATGATTTCGGCTTCGCCCAGCTTTTGCACGGTGATGCCGACGGCGCCCAGGGCAATGGCGCGATGGGCGAAAATCGGCAGCTTGTGGGTCTTGATATGGGGCCGCAGCGCCAGGCCGTGCTGATCGGCATAGGCCTGGACGCGGGCTAAATTGGTTTCGACGCGATCGATATCGATCAGCACGGCGGGGGTATCGATGGCAGCAAGATCAGTCATTGAGGAGCCCTGAGGACGTCGTTGATAAAGCGAAGATTGCCGGCGGACAGGCCGGCATCGACGGGAAGCACTATGCCGGTAATGCCGGAAGCGGCAGGAGACGACAAGAATACGGCGGCATTAGCAACTTCCAGCGGCAGGACCATGCGTCCGAGAGGATAATGGGGCAAGACATTGTCGAGCAGGTGCGGATTGTCCGCCAGGCGGTGGTCCCAGGCCGGGGTACGGACCGAGCCGGGCGCGATGACGTTGGCCCGCACCCCCTGCCCGCCCCGCTCCACCGCGATAGCCTTGGCATAGGCGATGAGGCCGGCCTTGGCGGCGGAATAAGCTGGATTGCCATAGTGGCTCAGTCCGTTGATCGAGGAAATGAACACGAAATTGCCCGAACCGCGCGCGGCCATGGCGGCCAGGATCGGCGCGGTCATGGCGTAGGCGCCGTTCAGATTGATGGCGACTTCGGAGGCCCAGATGTCGGTATCGAGGTGATCGAGGGTCTCGGCGCGCGTGTAGCCGGCGTTGGCAACGACGATGTCGGGCGCGCCTGTTTGCGCAAGATATGCGGTGATGGCGGCCTGGGTCGCTGTGGCGTCCGCCAGATTGAACAGGAGGCGATGATCGAGATCGAGATCGGCGAGCAATGCCGGGTCGCGGTCGGCGCCGCAAATGGTGGCGCCGGCAGCGCGAAAGGCGGCGACCAGGGCGTGGCCGATGCCCCCGCCGGCACCGCTGATCAGCACGGATTGACCATCGAGGCGAAAGGGCGATGGGCTCATTGCGAGGCCTTGTAGGCGGTGCATTCGATCTCGACCTTGCAGTCGACCATCATGTGGGACTGGATGGCAGCGCGGGCGGGCGGATTGGCGCCGAAATAGGATTTGTAGACGGCGTTGAAGCTCCAGAAATCGCGCGGGTCGTCGAGCCAGACGCCGCAGCGGACGACGTGTTCCAGCCCATAACCGGCCTCTTCGAGAATGGCGACGAGATTGGCGATGGTCTTGTGCGTCTGCTCGACGATGCCGCCGTTGATGATCTCGCCGTTTTCCATCGCGACCTGGCCGGAGACGAACAGAAAACCGCCGGCCTCGACGGCACGGGCGAACGGCAGGTTCTGGCCGCCGGCACCAGATTTTTCAGCGCCGTAACGTTTGATCGACATCGGGCCTCCAGGGCATTCATGAAAGGAAATTTCGTGCCATCGGGTTATATCGCGGTCGGCGCCGCGTTTCTTGTCCAAAATCAAGCTATTTATGTAAATTCCTTACGTGATCGGCCTGGTTTGCCTGTGCTAGCGTGCGATCGCCGAGCCTTCCCTTCCTTTGATTTGCGAGTTGTCCGTTGCGCATTTTTACCGCCGCCCTGGCCACGGAAACCAATACGTTTTCTCCTATCAGTATCGACAAGCGGGCGTTCGAAGCCTCGCTTTATGCGCGGCCGGGGGAGCATCCGGCGACGCCGACCTTGTGCACGGCGCCGATCACGGTGGGGCGGGAGGTTTGCGCGGCGCAGGGGTGGGAGCTGATCGAGGGGACGGCGTGCTGGGCCGATCCGGCCGGGCTGATCAATCGGCAGACCTATGAGGACTTGCGGGACGAAATCCTGGGGCAATTGCGGGCGGCCATGCCGGTGAATGGCGTCGTGCTGGGGCTGCACGGGGCGATGGTGGCGCAGGGCTATGACGATCCGGAGGGTGATTTTCTTACTCTTATCAGGGGGATAGTGGGCCCGGATGTGTTGGTGTGCGCCGAGCTTGACCCGCATTCTCATCTGACGGAGAAGCGGGTAGCGGCGGCGGATTTCTTTGTGGTGTTCAAGGAATTTCCGCATACCGATTTCGTTGACCGGGCGCGCGATTTGTGGGCAATCGCGGTGCGCGCGCTGCGGGGCGAGATCAAACCGGTGATGAGCGTCTTCGACTGCCGGATGATCGACGTGTTTCCCACAAGCAAGCAGCCGATGCGCGGATTCGTTGACAGATTGCTAACGTTGGAAGCCGCAAATCCGCAGATATTGTCCCTTTCGGTCATTCACGGGTTCATGGCGGCAGATGTGCCGGAACTGGGCACGCGGATGCTGGTGGTGACCAATGATCGCGCCGATCTTGGCGACGCGCTGGCCGAACAGCTCGGGCGCGAATTGTTCGCGATGCGCGGCACGTTCATGGTCAAGCAGATCGACGAGGTCGCGGCGGTGGAGCAGGCGATGGTGGCACCGGCCGGACCGGTGGTGATCGCCGATGTGTGGGACAATCCAGGCGGGGGCACGGCGGGGGACGCGACGGTGATCCTGGCGGCGTTGATCGCGCGGGGCGCGCGTGATGTGGCGGTGGGGACCATCTGGGACCCGATCGCGGTGCAGATCTGTTTTGCAGCCGGGGAAGGCGCGGAAATTGCGCTGCGGTTCGGGGCAAAATCGGCGCCGGAGACGGGTGATCCGATCGACAGGCGGGTGGCGGTGCGCAAGCTGGTGGCTGATGCGCAGATGCGGTTTGGGGAAAGCCTTGCCCCGTTCGGGGACGCGGCGTGGGTGAGTTTTGACGGGATCGATGTGATCCTCAATTCAACGCGGGCGCAGAGTTTTGATCCCAGCCTGTTTTCGGCGATGGGGATCGATCCAGAGTCGCGGAAAATCCTGCTGATCAAGTCGACGAACCATTTTTATGACTCGTTCTCAAAGATCGCGAGCGAGATCGTGTATTGCTCGGCGGGGCGGCCGTATCCCAATACGCCGGCGACGACGGATTATCGCAAGGCGCGGCGAACGATCTGGCCGATGGTGGAGGATCCGTGGGGGTAACTTGTGCCACGCCCTCGTGGTTCGAGGCTCGCGAAGGGCTCGCACCTCACCATGAGGGCTACTGAAAAGGCGGGGCGCTCCTACCCATTGTCAAGAACAGGAGCGCCGCGCATTTTATGAGACCTCATGGTGAGGTGCGAGCCTTGAACCACGAGGTCGGTGAGCGCTGGCCCCCTACTCCGCTGCCCAATGGCCATACATGATCGGCATCATGCCCGCAAAAGCCGAGAACCGCGTCCAGGATTTGCGCTCGGGTGCCGTCCAGCCGGCTTCGGCGATGGCGGAGATGCGGGGGAAGACGAGGCGGTCGAAGATGGCGCGGTCGGTCATGGGTTCGGACCAGATGCAGGACTGGACGCCAAGCAGGTGCTTGAGGGCGTCGGGCGTCATGCCGTCGCGGGCTTCGAAAGTGTAGGTTTCCTCGGGGCCCGACCAGCCGGCCCAGCCGGCGCCGGGCTCGGACCAGGATAGACCGTTGGCCATGTCGAGATAGTAGCGCTGGCCGGGGGAGACGACGATGTCATAGCCCTGGGCGGCGAGGGCGGCGTTGATTTCGACGTTGCGCCAGCCGACGAGGTAGCTGTTCGATTTGTCCACGGCCTCGCCATGGGCGGCTTCTTCCCAGCCGCCGGTGATGGCGCCCCTGGATGCGATGATGGCGTGGACGCGCCTGATGAAGTGGGCCTGCAGGATCGCGGTGGGGGAATCCTCGATTTCGTCGGCGCCGCCGTGATTGCCGAGCTGGTTGAGCTGGGCCTCGTGCTTGCTGCGCATTTCGGGGCCGGCGAGCTGTTCCAGGAGGTCGAGCGCCAGGGGCGAGCCTGACCAGGCCGCGAGCGGCACCTCATCGGCGCCGAGGTGGAAGATGTTGCCGGGGAACAGCTCGAGAACCTCGTCGATGACGGTTTCGAGGAAGGTATAGGTCTCCTCCATCGCGGGGTTGAGGCAGTTGTTGGGGAAGCCCTGGACGGACTGGTATTCGCCGACCTCCTTGGGATCGCGCAGGTGCGGCAGCGATTGCAGCAGGGCGTAGCAGTGGCCGGGGATGTCGATTTCGGGGACGACCTGGATGCCGAGGGTTTCGGCCAAAGCGACGATTTCGCGGATCACCGGCTTGGAATAATAGCCGCCGGTTGGGTGGGGGCCGCTGCCGAGCATGGGCGGCAGGGCCTTGCCGTGGCCGCGCCAGGCGCCGATTTCGGTGAGCTGCGGATAGGCGTCGATCTCGAGGCGCCAGCCCTCGTCCTCGCTGAGATGCCAGTGGAAGCGGTTCATCTTGTTCCAGGCGATCAGCTTGAGCAGGCGACTGACTTCGGCGCCGGTATAGAACTGGCGGGCGACATCGAGATGGGTGCCGCGCCAGACCAGGCCCGGCTCGTCGGTGATGGTGCCGCCGGAGGGGAAGACCAGCGTGTGAGGATGTTGCCTGGCGCCGCGCAGGATCTGGCCGGTGGTGATGAGGCCGTAGAGGAAGCCGACGCGGGTGGTGGCGGAGATGGTGACGGCGTCCTCGGCGAAGGCGATGTCGTAGGCCTCGGCGCCGAGACCGGGTTTGGGTTGCAGGACAACCGGCATGCCGCCTTCGGACGCGGGACGAACCAGGGCTTCGACAGGAAACAGGTCATCGACCAGCTTGGCAAATGCGGCGGCGGCCTTGGTGGCGTCATCGCCTTGCGGACGCAGCTCGAGGCCCTGGGGCACGGCGCGGGCACCGGTGACGGAGACGTTTTTCGGCCAGGGAATGATCGAGACCGAGACCGGCGTCTGGGCCGGGACCGGGAAGCGCGCGGCACCCTTGAGCAGGGGGGCGTTGCCGGCGGTGGACCGGGTGGGCGCGGTGATGACGGGCAGGATCGTGCCATCGGCCAGGGTGACATAGGACGCATTGGCGCCGTCGCTCCAGTGGCGCAGGCCATAGGACAGGCCGCGGGCGGTGACGCTCCAGGTTTGGCCGGGCGCCAGGACGTAGCCGGCGGGCGGGGCGAACAGGGCGTGATTGGAGAGGCGTTTTTCGAGCGTGCCGCCCTCGACCTGCGCATGCGGATCGATGCGCGCGGGGCCGCTCAGGCCGAGCTTGAAATTGGCGATCGGGGCGGCGCCGTTATTGGTCAGCTCGATGACATAGGAAAGCGGCTGGGTGTCCGTGGCCGGGGTCCAGATGGTGGCGAGAGAGAGGGTGGGGGTGGTCATGAATGATACTCTTTGTGAACCTGTTGGCACGCCCTCGTGGTTCGAGGCTCGTGAAGAACTCGCACCTCACCATGAGGGCTACTGTACAGGCGGTGCTCCAGTAGGCCTCATGGTGAGGCGGGAGCGTAGCGAGCCTCGAACCACGAGGGCGTGACTGGGTTTCGCATCAGTCCCCCAGCGGCTGGCTGTCGTCGCCATCGCGGTTGACGACGAGTTGGTGCTTGATGCGGCGCATGCTGGCGACGGCGGTGGGGCCGAGGCGGGTGGCAATGGTTTGGGACAGGATGTCGAGCATGGACAAGAAGGCATAGCGGCCGGTGGTGGGCTGGAAGATGTCGGCATTTTCGGCGCGATCGATGGGGAGCAGGATATCGGCCTGGGCGGAGAGGGGAGAACTGGAGCGGGTCATGACGATGCGCGGCAGGCCGTATTCGCCGGCGACGGCCAGGGCCTTGACCAAGGGCAGATTGTTGCCGCTGAGGGAAAAGGCGATGATGGCGGTGCCGGAAGGGGCGCTGGCGGCGCGCATCATCTGGGCCTGATGATCGATGCACGACGCGATCTTGAGCCCGAGGCGGAACAGCCGCGTTTCCATTTCGGTGGCGACCATCGAGGACGAGCCGCCCGAGCCGAAGGAGACGACGAAGCTGGACTTGATGATGGTTTCGGCGGCGCGTTCGATGGCATCGAAATCGAGGTGATCGAAGGTGTCATAGAGCGTGGACTGGATGGTGTTGACGACGCCCTGGGCGATTTCACGCACGCTTTGCGGGCCGCTGGCGGGCACGACATAACGCTGCCCGACAAAGCGGCTTTGGGCCAGGCGGACCTTGAAATCGGCATAGCTGTCGCAGCCGAGCCGGCGGCAGAAGCGGGTCACCGTGGGCGGGGACACCTCGGCCTGGGCAGCGAGATCGACAATGGACATTTTGAGCACGGATTCAATATCTAGCAGGATGATGTCGGTCAGGACGCGCTCGGAGCGCGTGAACTCGCTTTTTTCGGACTGGAGGACACCGACGATGTCGAGCATTTTTGTGATCTCCGCTGGTACATCGTGTTCGGGAGCGGTTGGCGGAGTGGTCACCCGGATCACCTCGCCCCTCAGAGGACGATAGAGCCACAGCACCGTGCCGATACGCACGGACGCTGTGTTCCACTTGGGGCAATCCAATCAGTAGACCGCCAGGCCTTGGCCATCGAACAGGTGTGCGGAGGAGAGCTTGAAGCCGATGTCGACGGGTTTGCCTTCCTCGATCTTGGGATCGCCCTCGAACAGGGCGACGAAGATTTCGCCGCTCGGCAGGTCGGCATAGAGCACAGTATGAATGCCGAGATGCTCGACGATCTTGGGGGTGATGGTGAGGGTGAAGTCGCTCTGGCCCAGCACGAGATGTTCGGGACGAATGCCCAGAGTCAGGGTTTCGCCGGCAATGCGCTTGGTGGCGCGTGGCAGGGTGACGGTGCCCAGCGGGCCAAGGTCGATGGTGGCGTTGGTGCCATCGGAGGCGGTGCAGGTGCCGGCGATGAAGTTCATCTTGGGGCTGCCGATGAAGCCGGCGACGAACTTGTTGTCGGGCTTGTGGTAGAGCTCGAGCGGGGAGCCGATCTGCTCGATCAGGCCGGCATTCATCACCACGATCTTGTCGGCCATGGTCATGGCCTCGACCTGGTCGTGGGTGACGTAGATCATGGTGGAGCCGAGCTTTTTGTGCAGCTCCATCAGCTCGATGCGCATTTCGGAGCGGAGCGCGGCGTCGAGGTTGGACAGGGGTTCGTCGAACAGGAATATCTCGGGCTGGCGGACGATGGCGCGGCCGATAGCGACGCGCTGGCGCTGACCGCCGCTGAGGGTGCCGGGGCGCTGTTCGAGGCGGGCATCGAGCTGCAGCACCTTGGCGGCGCGGGCGACGCGCTCCTTGACCTGGTCGTTGGGCAGCTTTTCGACACGCAGCGGGAAGGCGATGTTCTCGAATACGGTCATATGCGGATAGAGGGCGTAACTCTGGAACACCATGGCGATGCCGCGCTTGACGGGGGGCAGGTCGTTGACGGTCTTGCCGGCGATGACGATCTCGCCGCTGGAAACGTCCTCGAGCCCGGCAATCATGCGCAGCAAAGTCGACTTGCCGCAGCCGGAAGGGCCGACAAAGACCACGAATTCGCCGTGGAGCACTTCAAGATCGATGCCCTTGATGATCTGGGTATCGCCGAAGGATTTTTCGAGGTGCCTGAGGCTGAGTTCGGACATGGTGTCTCCGTAAACTTGAGAATTCTGCTCCGCCCTTTCCAGGCGGGGCGGTCGTCCCCTCGCCCTGAGGGGACAGGTTTAGGGTGAGGGGTTTGCTCTCGCGGCAAGGACCGCAGCGCTGGACCCCTCACCCGACCCTACGGGTCGACCTCTCCCCTCAGGGGCGAGGTGAACAGGAGGCTTACTTGTACTGCTCGAGATCGGCGGCGGCCTTGGTGAGGGCGGCCTGAGGCTCGGCGGCGCCGGTGACGACGGACTGCACCATTTCGATCATGACGTTCTGCAGGCCGAGATAGTCGGTCAGCAGCGGCTCGGGGCCACCATAGGCGATACCGTCGAAGAACGGCTTCCAGTTGGGATCGGCGGCGACGATGGCATCGGCGGCGGCACCCGGACGTAGCGGGGTCAGGCCCTGCTCGGCTTCATAGGCGGTCTGGTTATCGGCGTTGGTCAGGAAAATGGCCAAATCCTTGGCCTGATCCTCGACGCCGGTGCCCTTGAACACGGCCATGGAGTCAGTGATCAGCAGCGTGCCGGGACCCTTGGCAGACGGGCCCTGGGGCAGCGTGGTGACGCCCCACTTGAAGGGCGAGTCCTTGAGCAGGTTCAGGGCGCCCGAGGCCGCCTGGATCATGCCCAGCTTGCCATCGAGGAAGATGGCGCGCACTTCGTTTTGTTCGTAGGCGGTCGGCCCTTCTTCGGAAAAGGGAACAATGTCCTTGATCGCGGTGAGGGCTTCCAGGTTCTGCGGGCTGTCGAGCACGATGTTGTCGTCGGCATCGATGACCAGGCCGTCATTGGAATAAACCCAGTGGAGGAACTGGTGCATGGTGTTGTCGAAGGTCTTGGCGACAAGGCCGTAGCCGGCGGCATCGGTCTTTTCGGAGATGGTCTTGGCGTATTCGATCTCTTCGGCAAAGGTGGTCGGCGGCTTTTCGGGATCGAGGCCCGCGGCGGTGAACAGGTCCTTGTTCCAATAGAGCGCCTTGGTCGAGAACGCGACTGGACGACCCCATTGGGTGCCATCGAACGTCACGGTATCGGCGACGTAGGGGTAATAGGACGCCTTTTCTTCCTCGGTCATCGGCATTTCGACGATGAGGTCGTTGGACGCGAGCTGCTTGAGCGCGCGCGAACCGATATAGGCGAGACCCACGGGCGTGCCGGCGACGGCGAGCGTGGTCACCTTATCCTGGCACTGACCCCAGCCGACCACTTCGGGCTGAACGTCGAAACCGGGATTGGCGGCTTCCCACGCTTCGATGGTGGACACATGGATGGGGCTGAGCGTGTCGCCGCATTCCACGAAGGCAATCGTCTTGTCCTGCGCGGCGGCATAGGCCGTCGATGCCAGCAGTGCGAGTATCGCGCCGCCAAGAATCCTAGTGTTTTTCATGTTTGTACCTTCCCTTGCTTACTGGCCCCCGAAGGGCGAGTCCCTGTGCAGAGCGGCCTTGACCGCCCGTCATGTCTTGACGGCACCGGCGGTGAGGCCGGCGACGAGATAACGCTGTAAAAAGACGATCAGAATGAGCACCGGGCTGATGCCAACGAAGCTGGCGGCCATGAGCTCGTTCCACACTACTTCCTGGCGGCCGAAATAGGCAAACAGGCCAATGGGAAGCGGCATGAACTCGGTCTTGGAGTTGAAGGTCAGCGCGAAGATGAACTGCTGCGCATAGGCTCCAATAAAAGTGGTGATGGCGACCACCGAAATGCCGGGCATGGCGATCGGCAGGATGACGCGGCGCAGGGTATAGAGGCGGCTGGCGCCATCGACCCAGGCGGCTTCGTCCAGTTCGCGCGGAATGCGCATCATATAGGTGCGCAAAAGCCAGATGGCCGAGGGGATGAGGAATGCCACCCCCGGCACGATCATGGCGAAGTAGGTGTTGAGCACGCCCAGCGAGCGCATCAGGCGATAGAGCGGGATGAGCAGCACGGCGCCCGAGAACATGTTGACCGCGAGGAACCCGGCCAGCATGACGCCGCGGCCTCTGAACGGGAAACGGGCGAAGGCATAGGCGGCGGGCACGACCATCAGCAGCACGACGATGGTGATGACGGTGGACAGGAACAGCGAATTGACGATGTAGCGCCAGAAACCGGGCACGCTCTCCCACATGGTGAAATAGGCGGTGAGCGAGCCGTCCTGCGGCCAGAAACTGTAGGGCGAGGAAAACAGGCGCGACAGAGGCTTGAGGGAAACCATGAAGCCTTCGATGAAGGGCGCCAGCACGAAGAACAGGAAGAGCGCGATGCCGGCGTAAATCGCCAGGTATTCGTACCAATGGTAGCGATCGATCATGGCCCGGACGGCCTTGGCGGGCCTGGCTTTGACGAGCACGGGGACGACGGGCAGATCATCGGCGGGATGAGCGATTTTTTGCGCGGCGATGTTGAGGGGCTGGTCAGTCATGCCTTTTCTCCCGTGTTGATCTTTCCGACGACGCGGAAGTAAGCCAGGCAGAACAGGGACAGGAAGATGCAGATCATCACCGCGCGGGCGGCGCCTTCGCCATATTTGTAGGAGCCGATGGCGGTCTTGTAGGTGTCGATGATCATAGTGGTGGTGGAGCCAGAGGGGCCGCCGCGCGTCAGGATCCAGATGATGTCGAAGGAGTTGAAGGTCGCGATCAGCGACAGCAGCGACATGGTCACCAGCGCGGGAATGATCATGGGCAGCGTGATGCGGCGGAAGCGGTAGAAGCGCCCTGCCCCGTCGGTCCAGGCGGCTTCGTAGAGGTCGCGCGGAATGGATTGCATCGAGGCCAGCAGGTAGATGGTGACCAGCGGTACGCCGATCCAGACGTCGGTCACAATCGTGGCCCAGAAGGCGGTATTGCCATAGGCGAGCCAGGCGATGGGGCCATCGGTGATGCCGAAATTCTGCAACAGGCCGGAGATCATGCCGAACTGGCCGTTGTACATCCACCCCCACATGAAGATGCCGATGGCCATGGGCACGACCCAGGGCGGCATGGTGAGAATGCGGAACAGGGCGCGGCCGGGCACGGCGGCATTGAGCAACACGGCGCCGAAGGTGCCGATGATCATCTTGATGGAGACAGAAAAGAAGGTCCAGACGAAGGTGCGGATGATGACTTCGCTGAAATTGTTCTTGAAGATCTTTTCGTAATTGGCCCAGCCGACGAAGTTGTAGGTGGGGCGCAAAGCCGCATTGGTGAAGCTGAGATTGACCGTATCGACGAGCGGATAGGCGACGATGCCGATAATGTAGAGGAGGGCCGGAGCCAGCAGAGCGAGGGCGAAAAGGGAGGCGTTGCGGGTGCTGGTCAAATGCGGGTCCTCCTCTAGCTGGCTCGGCCCAGGGCAGCGTCGAACTGCTGCCAGAGCGGGGCCATGTCGATCACCGATCGGGTGCGCATGGCCTGGTCCATGGTGAGGGCCAGAAGGCCCGCCTCGAGCGCGTCGACCACCGAAACCGGCAGCGGCGCGCCTTCGAGCAGGTGCTTGAGGATATCCTCGGCCATTTGTTCGTCCGCGCCGTAGTGCTGGCTGAGGCCGGTGCTGCGATAGGTCTTGTCGACCAGGCGATCGGACGTCCGGCTATCGGTGACGCGCAGGAAATTGCGGATGAAATCGCCTTCGGCCATGCCCTTGGCGCCCATAACCGCGAAGCGGCGGAAATCGTCGGGGACGTTGAGATTGGTGTGGAAGGTCAGCGCGGCGCCGTTTTCGTATTGCACCATGGCGGTCTGGAAATCGATGATGTCGCCGTCATTATCGAAGACCTTGTCGCTGCCCATCCAGCCGCTTGGCTTACGGTGGTAGACTTCCATGTCATTGATGCCGGTGGCGGCGGGCGCGTTCTTGGGAATGAAGGTGCGGCGGCCGCCAAAGCTGGACACGTAGCGGGGGCGGCAGCCCATGACGCCGTTGTAAAGATCGAGATCGTGGCAGCACTTCTCGAGCATGAAGCTGCCCGAATATTTTTCATAGCGCCGCCAGTCACGCATGAAGAAGGCGCCGTGATAGGGCGGAATGTGCTCGGACGCCTCGATGGAGGTAATATCGCCCAGATGGCCTTCGGCCTGGGCCTGGCGCAAATCGACATAGAGCGGCGCATAGCGCAAAACCAGGCCGACCATCAGATTATCGGAGCCGTGGCGAGCGATCAATTCGGCCAGCGCCATGGTGTCGTCGGCGGTGGTGACCACCGGCTTTTCGGTGAAAATCCTGAGGCCGCGTTCGAGGCCGAGGCGGATATGCTCCAGATGCAGGTGATTGGGCGAGCCGACCATCAGCAGGTCGAGCTGCTCGGCATCGAGCATAGCCTCCAGCGTGTCGTAGCGCTGGCCTACCGCAACGCCATGTTCCCTGGCGTAGTCGAGGCCGGCGGGCGCGTCATCGACATAGGCAACGACGGCGAAGTCTTGCCGGGCGACGGAAAAGACCCGCGCCAGATAACCCAGACGATAGCCGAGGCCGATAATGCCAACCCGCATGAATGCCCGAACCCTGTTGACCCGCCATTTTCTTAACCGAAATGGTCAGGAATTTTGTAAACAATTTTCAAGATTAGGATCGTCGAGACAGTCATGTCAACACGAAAACACGGCGACTTCAATACCAATTTAAGCCACCCCGGAAAACGCCGCGATTTTGCGCAAAGCGCCGAAAAACTGGGCGGTTTTTGGCGGTCATCTGCACATTTGGATGTGGACAACCGGCGGGTAGCCGTGGATCATGCTCGAATTGGTATCCATGTGGATTGTCGACTGGTGTTCAACGATAGCGTCAATGATGAAAATTTTGAACATGAAACGCGACGGGTATACGATAGCTAACATCAGGTGTGCGTTGGTTGTGCCTTGGCGGCATTGAACGCCAGGCGGCGGTCAATGGCGAGATAGTCAGGTGTTGAGGTCCGGCGACCACCCCGTTACGAGACGAGTTTGAAGGCCTGAACGATGTCGTTTTTTTCGGTGCAACGCCTGACGATGCTGGTGTTCTTCCTGCAGCCGATCGCCTTTGGCAGCTGGCTGCCGCGGATACCGGACGTGCAGGAGGGGCTGGGATTGGGACCGGCGGGGCTGGCCTGGGCCTTGCTCGGATTGCCCTGCGGCACCTTGCTGACGCTGCCGTTCGCCGGGCCGATCGCCGGCAGGATCGGGCCGCGGCGGACGATTTTCATCGGCTTTCTGCTGTACACGCTGGCGGTCAGCCTGCCCGCATTGGCGACGGTGCCATGGGTGCTGTTCGTTGGCCTGATGCTGGCGGGCGGATCGATCTCCTTTGTGGAACTGGGGTTGAACGTGCAGGCCGATGCGGTGGAAAAATCCACCGGCACGCTGATCATGAGCACATCGCATGGGTGCTGGTCGCTGGGGATCATGACCGGCAGCCTGATCGGCTCGGCACTGGCGGCGCTTGGGCTGGAGGCCCATTGGGCCATTGCGCTGGTGGCGTTCATCGTGCTGCCGATCGCGCTGGTGGCGGCGGGACTGCTGCCTGCTGTGGCGACGGAGATGCCCCATCGCGCAGCGGGCAAGCGCTCGGCTTGGAGCCTGCCGAGCTGGGCGCTGCTGGGGATCTGCTTTTTCGTGTTCGGCATTACCATGACCGAAGGGGCGATGGCGGACTGGTCGGCTGTGTTCCTGCGCGACGTGTTCGGCGCCGATGGCGGGGCCGCGGGGCTGGGCTATTCGGTGTTTGCGATGATGGTGGCGGCGGGACGATTCGGGGGCGACCGGCTCAAGGCCAGGTTCGGCGCCGTAGCGCTGGCGCGGGGCGCGGGGCTATTGGGATTGGCTGGGGTGACGATGCTGTTGTTTGCCGCCAATAGCCGGATCGCCCTTTTAGGGTTTGCCACGATCGGGCTGGGCGTCTCGGTGGGATTTCCCCTGGCGGTGACGGCGGCGGCAAGCCTAACCGACCGGTCGAGTTCGGCCAATGTGGCCATCCTGTCGTTCATGGCGCTGCTGGGTTTTCTGGTCGGGCCGCCGATCATCGGTTTTATCGCCGAGCATGTGCAGATGCGGGTCGGGCTGGCGGCGCTGCTGCCGGTGCTGGCGATCAGCCTCGTGCTGACCGGGCAATTGCGGACACGCAACGCCGCCCGGAGCGTGGGCGACGGCGAAGCGGATATTGCGGGAGTGTATTGAATGCGTATTGCGGTGGCGGGCCTGCATACCGAATGCAGCACCTATAATCCGGTGCTGGCACGGGAAGCCGATTTTCGCGTGTTGCGCGGGCCGGGCCTGCTGAAGGACGGGTATTTCGACTTCCTGACGCATTTTCCGGCCGAGTTCATCGGCGTGCTGCATGCCAAGGCGATAGCCGGAGGGCCGGTGGAGCGTGCGATCTATGAGCGCTGGAAGAGCGAAATCCTCGATGGCCTGCTGGCGGCGGGGCCGCTGGACGGGGTGTACCTCGCCATGCATGGGGCGATGTTTGTCGAGGGGTTGTTCGATGCCGAGGGCGACTTCATTGCGGCGGTGCGCGGCGCGGTCGGGCCGGATGTGGTGATTGCGGCGAGCTATGATTTGCATGGCAATATCAGCCAGAGCATCGTGGACAGCATCGACATCTTCTCCACCTATCGGACGGCGCCGCATATAGATGTGGCCGACACGATGCGCCGGGCGGTGAGCATGCTGGTGCGGGCGCTGCGGACCGGCGAGCGGCCGGTGCTGATGTGGGCGCCGGTGCCGGTGCTGCTGCCGGGGGAGCGGACCAGTACGCAAGACGAACCGGCGCGCACCTTTTATAGCGGCATGCACCAGATCGAAGAGCCAAGCGGCATCTGGGATGTGTCATTCCAGGTGGGCTATGTGTGGGCCGACGAGCCGCGCGCCACCGCCTGCGCGGTGGTGACGGGCACGGATCGCGTGGCGATGGAGGCGGCGGCCACAGCGCTGGCGCAGGGATATTGGGACATTCGAAGACAATTTGTGTTCGGGGCCAAGACCGGCAGCATCGCTGAATGCGTGGATTGGGCCATGGCTGCCGAGACGGGCCCTGCGGTGATCGCGGAATCGGGAGACAATCCCACCGGCGGCGGCGTGGGCGACCGGGCCGAGGTATTGGGCGTGCTGCTCGCCAAGGGCGCGCAAGGCGTGGTGTTTGCGGGGATTGCCGATGCGGCGGCGACCGAAGCGGCTTACGCGGCCGGCGTGGGCGGCACGATTACGACCGGTATCGGGGGCAGCCTCGATCCATCGAGCGCGCCGGTGCTGGTGACAGCCGAGGTCATGGTGCTGCTCGATGTGCCGGAGCCCAGATGGCGCGAGGCGGTGCTGCGCATCGGGGGCGTGGACCTGGTGGTGACGGCAAGACGGCGGCCCTTTCACAACATTGCGGATTTTACCCGGCTCGGGCTTGATCCGAAGGGGGCGAAGATCCTCGTGGTCAAATCGGGTTATCTGTCGCCGGAGCTGGGGCCGCTGGCCAATCCGAGCCTCATGGCGCTGTCGGAGGGCGTGGTGGACCAGTTCGTCGAGCGGCTGGAACGCAAGCACAAAACCGGGCCCACCTACCCGTTCGACAAGGATTTCAGTTGGTCGCCGAGGGTGATCGCATCGGCGAAGGCGCGGGACTGAAGGGCTTGCCCAAAGCGGCTGGGGGCTGGAGGCCTCGCCCTGGACTTGAACCAAGGGTATGAGGAGTTGCAATCCCCCGCGTAACACTCCGCCACGAGGCCATGGCGCGCACACTGGCAGGCAAACGTTAAAGGTGGACTACTGCGCAAACTGCAATGGGACCATTCGGGGCAGGTTATCACTGTGTTGTATGCAATTCGTTGTTGAATGGCTGTTATTTAATCACATAAACGCGTCATGTCTTTAATTTAGGCGACTGTGATAACCCGAGCCTCCGGGCACTTTTGTTTAACCTTTTGTAAACACCACAGATTTCGCACCAGTCGAAACTGGCATGCTGCTTGCACCACTCTGTACATCCGCGGGACGGCGGACGTGCAGGGAGCAAATGAATGGGGCAGATCAATCTAACGCGTCGCTCGATACTCAAGGCGGGCAGCGTTGCGCTGGCAAGTGCTGCATTACCGATGGGGCTGGTTCGGGCGCAGACGCCCATCGTGCTCGGCGCGGTCTATGTGGGACCCCGCGATGATTTCGGCTGGAACCAGGCGCATGCCACGGCCATGGAAATTCTCAAGACCGTGCCGGGCGTGACTGTCATCGAGGAAGAAAACGTTCCCGAAACCGATGCCGTCAGCCAATCGATGGAGTCGATGATCAACCTGGACGGCGCCAATCTGATCCTGGCGACCTCGTTCGGCTATTACAGCCCGTTCGTGGTGGAATTGGCCAAGAAGTATCCCGACGTTCAATTTCGCCACGCCGCGCCGCTATGGAAGGAAGGCGATCCGGTCAATGCCGGCTCGTATTTCTGCTATCTCAACCAGGGCCACTATGTGGATGGTGTCGCGGCGGGCGCATCGAGCCCGACCGGCAAGCTCGGCTTCGTGGCCGCCAAGCCGATCCCATCGGTGCTGTCCAACATCAATTCGTTTTTGCTGGGCGCGCGCAAAACCAATCCCAATGCCAGCGTCCAGGTGATCTTTACAGGCGAATGGTCGATGCCGGTGCGCGAGGCCGAAGCCGCCAATGCGCTGATCGATGCCGGTTGCGACGTCATCACCTGCCATGTCGATGGTCCCAAGGTGGTGGTGGAAACGGCCGAAGGGCGCGGCATCAAGACCTGCGGGCACAATGCCAGCCAGGCGCCGCTGGCGCCCAAGGGCTTCATCACCGGGGCCGAATACAAGTGGTCCACGATCTATGCGATGTATGCGGACCTGCTTGCCAAGGGCGAGACGCTGCCCAACTTCGTCGCCGGCGGCTACCACAACGACATGCTGCAAAATTCGCCCTATGGCGCGGGCGCCACGCCCGAGGCCATTACCGCAGCCGATGCGGCCATTGCCGGGCTCAAGGCAGGCGAGCCAATCTATGTCGGCCCGCTCAAGGACAATACCGGCAAGGTGGTGATCGAGGGCAGCATGGATAATTACGATCCGGTGCTGGACGGCATGAACTACCTGCTCGAGGGCGTGGTGGGCTCGATTACCTGACGCTTTCTGCCTTCTCCCCTTGAGGGGGAAGGTGCCCGAGGGGCGGATGAGGGGTCCTGCGTCATCCCATGATCGACGCATAGGCACGCAGCACCCCTCACCCAGCTTTTCCGCTGAACGCGGAAAAGCTCCCCTCTCCCTCAAGGGGCGAGGGGTGACGACTGCCAGTTCAGCGAGGAATCAATGACCGTTGCCAGTCCTGCTATCAGCGCTGTGTCCCGCATCCCCAACGTGCGCACCCTCAAGCTGGCCGAGTCCATCTTCGTGCCGGTCTTTGCCTTGGTCTGCTCGTTTCTGGCGTTTTCGTTGTTCCTGCTGGTCATCGGCAAATCGCCGGTCGACTTCTTTTCGCTGGTGTGGACCGGGGGCTTCGGGTCCAGTTTCTCCATCCAGCAATCGCTGCAGCGATCGGCTCCGCTGATCCTGACGGCACTGGCATTTGCGGTGCCGGCCCGGATCGGGCTCACCATGATCGGGGCCGAGGGCGCCCTGGTGCTGGGTGGATTTTCGGCCGCCGCGATCGCCGTCCCGCTGGTGACCGGGGGCGCGGCCGTGCCGATCACATGGCTGATCATGGCCGTAACCGCCATGATTGCGGGTGGCTTTTGGATCGGCCTGGCCGGTTGGCTGCGCCATTATCGCGGCGTCAACGAAACCATATCGTCGCTGCTGCTCTCCTATATCGCCATCGCCATCATGAACTTCTTTGTCGAGGGCGTGCTGCGCGATCCAGCTTCGGCCAACAAGCCGTCCACCATGCCAATCGGGGACGCCTATCGCGTCGGAGCGATGCCGGGCACCGATGTGCATTGGGGCTTCGCGGCGGGCGTCGTGCTCGCCATCATCCTGTTTATCCTGATGTCGCGCACCACGTTCGGGTTTGCGGCGCGCATGACCGGCGGCAATGTTCGCGCGGCCAAGGCGCAGGGATTGCCGGTGGGGCCGCTGATCGTAGCGTGCTGCGTCATCGCCGGTTGCTGCGCTGGGCTGGCCGGGTTTTTCGAGGTCGCCGCCATTCATGGGCAGGCCAATGCATCGCTGGTGGCGGGGTATGGCTTTACCGGCATCCTGGTGGCGTTCCTGGCCAGACATAACCCGCTGATGGTGGTGCCGGTCGCCATCCTGTTCGGCGCGCTGGCGGCCGCCGGAGGGCTGGTGCAGCGGCGCATGGGCATGCCCGACGCCACGGTGCTGGTGCTGCAGGGCATCATCTTCGTGGTGCTTTTGGCCAGCGACACGCTGTACGGGCGGATCAAGCTGTTCCAGCCGCAAGCCAGGGGAGAGCGCACATGATGGACACCGGCTTGGTCACGGTGCTGATCGCCATGCTGGGCGGAGCGATCCGGGTTTCGACACCCTTCATGTTCGTGGCGCTGGGCGAATGCCTGACGGAGAAATCGGGGCGCATCAATCTGGGGCTCGAAGGCAATCTGGTGCTGGGCGCCATGGTCGCCTATGCCATCAGCTTCCATACCGGCAATCCGTGGATAGGCGTGCTCGCGGCGGGCGGCTCGGGGCTCGTCCTGGGCGGGTTGCACGGCTATATCTGCAAGCTGCCAAGGGTCAACGACATCGCCGTCGGCATCGCCATCATGAGCCTTGGTACCGGCCTCGCCTTCTTTTTCGGCAAGCCCTATGTGCAGCCCTCGGCGCCGCGCCTCGACGCCATTCACCTCGGCGACTGGACCGGCAATGCGGCGCTGGCGCAGGCATTGCAGGTCAATCCGCTGTGGTTCGTCGGCATCATCGTCGCCTTTGCCATGAGCTGGGCGTTCGCCAATACGCGCTGGGGCCTGATCGTGCGGATGACGGGCGACAGCGCGGCGTCCGCCAGGGCGATGGGCGTTTCGGTGGACTGGGTCCGGTTCCTTGCCACCGCCGCCGGCGGGTTCCTGGCCGGGGTCGGCGGCGCGTTCCTGTCACTGTATTATCCAGGATCGTGGAACCAGGGGCTATCGTCCGGGCAAGGCCTGATGGCGGTGGCGCTGGTCATCTTCGCGCGCTGGGACCCGGTGCGCTGCATCTGGGCGGCGCTGCTGTTCGGGGCGGCGGGGGCCATCGGTCCGTCGCTGCAATCGGTGGGCATTTCGCAGGGCTATTATTTCTTCAACGCCGCTCCCTACATCCTCACGCTCTTCATCATGATCGCGTCGGCCCGCTCCAAGGGCGCGGCGCGCGAGGTGCCGGGCGAGCTGTCGATAACCAAATGAGGCTTGCCATGTCGCTCGTGGATGAACGCATAGAGGACGCCCTGGTCGCGGGCGGTACGACGCTGGCCAGTTCAGACCCATATCCCTGGCCATTCGATGGCGATTGGGGGCCGCACAACACGGCCCTGATCGTCATCGACATGCAGGTCGATTTCTGCGCCCCGGGCGGCTATGTGGACACTATGGGGTACGACATCTCGCTGACGCGGGCACCCATCGTGCCGATCCAAGGCGTGCTGGCCGCCATGCGCGCCAAGGGTTATCCGATCATCCATACACGCGAGGGTCACAAGCCCGACCTGTCCGACCTGCCGGCCAACAAACGCTGGCGCTCGCAGCGGATCGGGGCGGGCATCGGGGACCAGGGGCCGTGCGGGCGTATCCTGGTGCGGGGGGAGCCGGGGTGGGACATCATCCCCGAACTGCAGCCCCTGCCCGGCGAAGCCATTGTCGACAAGCCCGGCAAGGGCAGTTTCATCGCCACCGATTTCGAACTGGTCCTGCGCATGAAAAACATCCGCAACCTGGTGTTTACGGGCGTCACCACCGATGTGTGCGTCCACACCACCATGCGCGATGCCAATGACCGCGGCTACGAGTGCCTGCTGCTCGAAGATTGCTGCGCTGCCACCAAGGTGGAAAACCACCTCGCGGCTATCGACATGATCAAGATGCAAGGCGGCGTGTTCGGCGCGGTTGCCGCGTCGGCGGCCTTTATCGAGGCGCTGCCATGAACGCCGTGGCTTCGATCCTGGCGGCCGGCCGCGCACCGTCGCTGCAGGCCATCGGCATCACCAAGATTTTCGGGCCGCTGGTGGCGCTCGACGATGTGTCGATCACCATTCCGGCGGGTTCGTTCCATGCGCTTTTGGGCGAGAATGGCGCCGGCAAGTCGACGCTGGTCAAATCCATCATGGGATTTTACGCGGCCGACAAGGGCCAGGTCCTGCTCGACGGCAAGGAAGTGTCGATCAAATCGCCCAGGGATGCGCGGGCCAACGGCATCGGCATGGTGTATCAGCAGTTCACGTTGGTGCCCTGCCTCACCGCCGCGGAAAACCTCGTCATTTCGCGCGCCGATGCGCCTTCGGTGATCGACTGGCGCAAGGAGAAGGCGGCGCTTGCCGGCTTCATGGAGGAGATGCCGTTCAAGGTGCCGCTCGATGCGCAGGTGTCCTCGCTGTCGGCGGGGGAAAAGCAGAAGCTGGAAATCCTCAAGCTGCTCTACCTCGACCAGCGCTTCATGATCCTGGACGAGCCCACATCGGTGCTGACGCCGGGCGAGGCGGACGAAATGCTCGGGCTGCTCGGCGACATGGCGGCGCGCAAGCAGATCACGGTGTTGATGATCTCGCACAAATTCCGCGAGGTGAAATCGTTCTGCGATGGCTTCACCGTCTTGCGGCGTGGCCGCTACACCGGGTCGGGCGATGCGCAATCGGCCAGCATCGCCGAAATGAGCCAGATGATGATCGGGGATACCCCAGTGCGCGAGCGCGCGACGCGCCGGGTGCACAATGAAACCCGCGAGGTGCTGGAACTGGCGGGCCTGTTTGCCGAGGATGCCGACGGCGGCAATGCCATCGAGCGGGTCAGCCTCAAGGTGCAGGCCGGCGAAATCGTTGGCATTGCCGGCGTGTCGGGCAATGGGCAGGCGGCGCTGGTGGAAACCCTGGCCGGGCAGCGCCCGCTCAGCGACGGGGCGATCCGCATCCATGGGCAGAATTTTCTGCCGCGGCGCGCAGCCTTCGACAAATTCAAGGTGTTCGGCCTGCCCGAGGAGCCGCTGAAGAACGCCACCGCACCCAAGATGAGCGTGGCGGAAAACATCGCCTTTCGCGGCTTCGACAAACCGCCGGTGGCCAGGTTCGGCTGGTGGATGTCGCCGGGGCCGATGCGCCGGAAGGCCGAAGAGCTGATCGCGCGCTACCGGATCAAGACCACCTCCCCCGATGCGCCGATCGAAACTCTGTCCGGCGGCAATGTGCAGCGCGCGGTCCTGGCGCGCGAACTCTCGGGCGATGTCGACGTGCTGATCGTCGCCAATCCGTGTTTCGGGCTCGATTTCGCCTCGGTGTCGGAAATTCGCAGCCAGATCATGGAACAGCGCAATCGCGGCGCGGCGGTGCTGCTGGTCAGCGAGGACCTGGACGAAATCCTGGAACTGGCCGACCGGGTCGCGGTGATGAGCGGCGGCACCATCAACTATGTCGCCCGGATCGAAGACACCGACCGCAACACAATCGGCCAGCACATGGCGGGCCATTGATGATCCCGGTCCCTGCCCGCCCCTATGCCTATTGGCTCGATCCAGCCCACACGGCTCTTGTCGTCATCGACATGCAGCGCGATTTCATCGAGCCGGGTGGGTTCGGCGACAGCCTGGGCAACGAGGTTGCCCGGCTGCAGGCGATCGTTCCGACGGTCGCGGAACTGATCGGCCTGTTCAGGAGCCATGGCTGGCCGGTGATCCATACGCGCGAAGCCCATAGGCCCGATCTATCCGATTGCCCGCCCTCCAAGATTGCGCGGGGCAATCCAAGCGTGCATATCGGGGAAACCGGCGCGATGGGCCGCATCCTGATCGCGGGCGAGCCGGGCAACCAGATCGTCGATGCCCTGGCGCCGATGCCGGGCGAAATCGTCATCGACAAGCCGGGCAAGGGCATGTTCTGGGCCACCGGCATGCATGAGCGCCTGCAACAGCGGGGGATCAGCCATCTGGTGTTTGCCGGCGTTACCACCGAGGTGTGCGTGCAGACATCCATGCGCGAGGCCAATGACCGGGGCTATGAGTGCCTGTTGATCGAGGATGCGAGTGAAAGCTATTTCCCCGCGTTCAAGGCCGCAGCCATCGACATGATCGTGGCGCAAGGCGGCATCGTGGGCTGGGTAACCCCACTCGCCGCCTTGCGCGGTGCCCTTGCGGACGGGAGCGTTGCCGCATGATCTTCAACGACCCAAGCACGCTGGCCGAAGTTCGCGCGGCCTTTTATCGCTATGAGCGCGCGCTGCTCGACAATGATGCGGCCGTGCTGGACGCCATGTTCGTGCACCGCGACGACACCATTCGCTTCGGCGTGGGCGAGTGGCAGTATGGTATCGACGCGATCCGGGCGTTCCGCGCGGTCCAGCAGCCGTTCGAGCGCGTGCTGGACGGGCTGGAAATCGTCGCCTATGGCCACGATGTCGCCACGGCCTCGACGCTGTTTCATCGAACCGATTTACCCGGATTGGTGGGGCGGCAGCAGCAGACCTGGGTTCGCACGGCCACCGGCTGGTGTGTCGCCGCCGCCCATGTCAGCATGATCAAGGGATCCTAACGGCGTGAGCAACGGTCGCCAGGAAAGTTGCCGAGCGTGTTGAAACGTATGGCCCGCACGTCGGCGGAAGATATCCGCCAGCAATTGGCGGCCCGTATCATCAGCGGGACGTTGCGGCCGGGTATGCAGCTGGACGAGACGATGCTGGCCAGCGATTTTGCCGTGTCGCGCACGCCGGTGCGTGAAGCCCTGCGCCTGTTGAGGGCAAGCGGGCTGGTGCAGCAGCGGCCTCATGCCAAGGCGCAGGTGGCCAAGCCGGACGAGGCAACGCTGGCCGGCATGTTCGAGGTGATGGGTTATCTCGAAGCGCTTTGCGCCGGCCTTTGCGCCATTGCCATGATCGCCGCCGAACGGCAGGCCTTGGCCCGGCTGCACGAGATCATGGCCGGCATGGTGCGCGACGGCGATCACCAGGCTTATGCCGATGCCAACGAGACCTTTCATTCGGCGATATATGACGGTGCCCAGAACAGCTATCTAGGCGAAATTACCCGGTCGACGCGCCAGCGATTGCAGCCATTCCGGCGCGCGCAATTCCAACTGCTCGGCCGCCTCGGCCGGTCCCATGCCGAGCACGGCACGGTGCTGGATGCCATTTTGCAGGGTGACCGGACCGGCGCGGAGCAGGCGATGGGCAAACACATCAGCATTGTCGAACACGCCTACCAGACGCTCGACCTGTTGTAATCGGCCACCTAGACGGGCTGGTTAGAGGCAGAAGCGCCTCGGGTCATAGGGCAATCAAAGAGGCGCCCGGACCGAGGTTCGACTGGTATCGCCCAGCCATTTGACAAAGGTGCGCGCCGATTTGGCGCGAGCCGAGCCAGAATCGTAGATTGCAACATAGCTGGGGCCGGGCACGCGGATGTGGGGCCACGGCTCGATCAATTCTCCCTTGGCCAGCAGGTCGCCCAAGGTCTCGAGCGGGCAGACCAGGGGCCCCGCCCCTGCCAATGCGGCTTCCAGCGCCAGATAGAAATGCGGAAAGGCGCTCGTCCGCGGGGCTTCGGAATTGACGCCAGCCGCGGCAAGCCAGGTTTCCAGTTCACCCTGTCGGGTCAGGGCGCGCAAGATCTGCACTCCTGGCAGATCGGCGGGCGATTGAAGCCTGGCCATGGCTGGCGCATGCGGCGCTACCGCCAGAATGAGCTCATCCTGGAGAAACTGCGTGCCCGTGAGATGCGAGGGCACCAGCGGGTCGGAGCGGATGGCGACGTCGAACGCAATATCGAGCCAGGTTTCCAGGCTATCGGTCTGGCGGACCTGAATGGCGATATCCTCGTGTCGCTCCGAAAAACTCCACGCCCGTGGAATGAGCCAGCGCATGGCAAAGGTCGATGGCGCGAGGACCCGCAGCACGGTGGCGCCCTGGTCGCCGCGCACGCCATGCACGGCTTCGTCGATCAGGCCCCAGGACTGACTAGTCGCCTTCGCCAGCACAAGTGCCTGCGGCGTCGGCTGCATGGACTTGCGGTTGTGCTGAAACAGCGGCTGACCAATCCAAGTTTCCAGAGCGGCAATCTGTTTGCTGATTGCGCCATGCGTAACAAATAGTTCTTCAGCCGCCTTCGTGACACTACCAAGACGAACAACACTCTCAAAGGCAATCAATGACTTCATTGGTGGCAGTTTTATGGACATGCTTTCCAACAGCTCACATATGTCGTCGTAAAATTCCATTTACGTATTTCGCTACACAGCCATAATGGCGCTTGTGTACTTGAAAATACTGTAGCGGATCATCGCAAAGGCGGCACTATGGCCTTTGCGAGTGACAATCATGTGACCGGAGTTTGGTTTGGACGATCGTGGAGTTTCGGCACCGCTGCACATCAACGGGCGCGATTATCGCTGGCCCGTGGCGCCCGTGGTCGTCATCTGCTTTGACGGATGCGATCCGGCCTATCTGGTCGCCGCCGAGCGGGCGCGGGCTATTCCCTACCTGTCGCGGATGATGGCGGAGGGGTTCCATGGCCTAGCGCTGGCGGCGATGCCGACGTTCACCAATCCCAATAACATCGCCATCGCCTGCGGTGCGCCGCCCGCCGTGACCGGGGTGGCAGGCAACTACTATCTGGACCGGGCGACGGGCCGCGAAGTCATGGTGCTCGACGGCCACCAGATGCAGGCCGAAACCATTTTCGCGCGGTTTTCGGCCAGCGGCGCGCAGGTCGCGGTGGTCACGGCCAAGGACAAGCTGCTGCGGGCGCTGGCGCGCCATCATAGCGGCATCGCGCTGTCGGCAGAATCGCCGGACGAGGCCATCGCGGCGATCGGCCCCATCGGGGCATGGGAGCGGCCGGACAAGTATTCGGCCGATCTGTCGCTGTTCGTGCTCGATGCGGGCGTGGCGCTGCTGGAACGTCGGCATTGCGACATCGTCTACCTGTCGCTGTCCGACTACGTGCAGCACAAGCATGCGCCCGATGAGCCTGAAGCCATTGCCTTCATGGGCGCAGTGGATGCACGGATCGGACGGATGTTGGCACTGGGCGCGGTCGTCGGCGTCGTCGCAGATCATGGCATGAACGACATGGCCGGGCCCGATGGTGCCCCGCGCGTGCTCTATGTCCAGGACGAACTGGAGCGGGCGTTCGGGCCGGGCGCGGCGCGCGTGATCTGCCCGATCACCGATCCCTTCGTGCGCCACCACGCGTCGCTGGGTGGTTTCGTGCGGGTCTATCGGCGCAATGACGCAATCGGGCTGGCCTCGATGCGGGACCATCTGGCGGGACTGGACGGGGTGGAACAGGCGCTGCTGGGAGCGGCGGCTTGCGCGCTGTACCAACTGCCTGAGGACGGTGAAGGCGACATCGTCGTCATCGCTGCACCCGGCGTGGCGCTGGGGGCGACGGCGGCGGAGCACGACCTGTCGGCGCTGGCGGGGCATCGGCTGCGCTCGCATGGCGGCACGGCCGAGCAGCAGGTGCCCTTCATCCTGTCCCATCCGCTGGACCCCGCCTTTGCGACCCGCGCCGAGGCCGGGCTACGGAATTTCGACATCTTCGACTATGCCATCAATGGAGTGACGCCGTGACCACACCTCTTTCGCCGGCGCCCGAGGCCAACAAGCGGGTCGTCTTGATGAT
This sequence comes from uncultured Devosia sp., assembly GCF_964244875.1. Taxonomy (NCBI): domain Bacteria; kingdom Pseudomonadati; phylum Pseudomonadota; class Alphaproteobacteria; order Hyphomicrobiales; family Devosiaceae; genus Devosia; species uncultured Devosia sp. The sequence goes on along the minus strand of NZ_CAXTKA010000009.1, from coordinate 79,945 downwards.
CTGCGACGGCCATCGCAACGATTTCGTGCGCGACGACACCTGCCCGCGCATCGCCGATTTCGCCAGGCGGTCGCGCCGTTTTGCCCAGCATACGGCCATTTTCCCTTCGGCCACCCGCGCCAGCGCCGCGTCCATCGCGACCGGGTGCTGGCCGGCCAATCATGGGTTGCACGGCAATTCCATGGGCCTGCCCGATGGTGACGGGTTCCGGGTACACGATGTCGGCGATCCCGCCTTTGTCGGCAAGCTGCGCGATGCGTTCGGCCGTACGCTCAAGGTGCCGACCATGGCGGAGCGGCTGGCGCCTTATGGGGGCGCAGTGATTGCCTCCAACGTGTCGCCCGGCGCGGCCTATTTCCACGACCCGGACTATTTCGGCACCGTGGTGCATCGTGCGGGCTCGTTCGGGCCGGGTGGTCGCGTGCTGGGGCTCGATGAGGCGCCGGTCGTCAGCCATGATTATGCGGGCGACGAGGCCCTGGCCGACTGGTTCTGCGACGACGTGCTGAGCGTGCGCAAGCCGCGGCTTTCGGTGTTGTGGCTGGCCAATCCCGACTCGGCGATGCATGCGGACCAATTGGGTTCGCAAACGCACCTGGATGGCATTGCCTGCGCCGACCGAGCCTTTGGCCGTGTCGAGGAGACGGTGGAGCGGCTGCGCGCCGGGGGCGAGGACATTCTGTTCCTCGCCGGTTCCGACCATGGCCAGGAGACGGTCGTCGAGCGTGTTGCCGTGGCGGCGCGATTGATCGAAGCCGGGCTCAAGGACAGCGAAGACAGCACCGAGGTGGTGGTGGCGCCGCAGGGCGGCAGCGGGCTGATCTATGTCGCCGATGCGGCCAGGGACCGGATACCCGCGATCCTCGATTTCCTGCGGGCCCAGCCCTGGGCTGCCGAGATTTTCTACGGCGACGAGATGATCCAGATCGGCCAGCGCCCGGGCAACGGCTTGGCCATCGCGCTGGCTATGGCCCGCAACAATGAGCCGAATGCGCTGGGCGTACCCGGCCAGATCACGCTGTGCGTCAGCGACGACAAGCCGGGCAAGCCCGAGGGTTATGGCAGCCATGGCGGGCTCGGCGGCTATGAGCGCCATCCCTTCCTTATCGCCAATGGGGGCGGTTTCGCCCCCGGCACGATCGAGCACGGTGTCACACGCCTGATCGATATTTCACCTACGGTCATGCGCTTCCTGGGCCTGCCCCGGGACGGCATGGACGGTCTGGCCCTTCCTCAGAACTGATCCCTCAGGAGTTCTCAATGAAAAAGTTTCTGCTCGCGCTCGCAGCGACGCTGCTGATCGGACAGGCGGCTTTGCCGGCCTCCCCGGTCGCCGCCCAGGAATATGGCGGCACCTTGCACCTCAATTGGGGCACGCTGGATACGACGGATTTCCACCGTCACACCGGCACCATTTCCCTGCCGCATCCCTTTGCCGAAACGCTGACCTCGATCTCCAAGGACGGCAGCCCCAAGCCACTGCTGGCCGAAAGCTGGACGGTTTCGGATGACGGGTTGACCTATACGTTCAAGATCCGCCAGGGGGTGAAGTTCCACAACGGCCGCCTGATGACCGCCAAGGATATCCAGGCCAATTTCGAGCGCATCCGCGACAAGGTCGAAGCGGGCTGGCTGACCACGGCGATGACCCATGTCGCCAGCTTCGAAACGCCGGACGACTCCACCTTTGTCGTCAAGATGTCATCGCCGTTCTCGCCCTTCCTGAACCTGATCGCCGAAGCCTGGATCCTGGCGCCGGAATCGCCGGGTTGGGACGACATCATCACCCAGCCGATCGGCACCGGTCCCTTCACCTTCGACAGCTGGACGCCGCAATTGGTGCTCAAGGGCTCCAAGTTCGCCGACTATTGGATGACGGGAAAGCCCTATCTGGACGCCGTCGAGTTCGACGTGCGCGAGACCGCCGATCCCACGCTGGGCCTGCGCGCCGGCGACTATGATGTTGCCGACGTGCCGCTCGACAAGATCGAACAGCTCAAGGGCGCCGGCTTCGATATCCAGTTCCTGGGCGGCACGAGCTGGAACTTCGTGTCCTTCAACAATCGAAATCCGCGCGCGCCCTTCGACAATGTGCGCATCCGCGAAGCGTTGGAATGGGCGATCGACCGCAACCAGTTCTCGACCATCCTCTCCGGCAAATACGGCGAAGTGGGCAACCAGCCGGTGGGCAAGGACAATTTCTTCTTCGACGCCGACCTCGCCGCCAGCGATCCGCACAACGCGGCCGATCTGGAAAAAGCCAAGCAGATCATTGCCGAGGAAGGTATCAACCCGGCCAATTACAACCTCTACGTGATCACCACCGCCGGCAGCAAATTCGGGCCGCTGGTGTCGCAAGTGCTGCGGCAGCTCGGCTTTGGCGTCGACATGAAGGCGTTCGACGACCTCGGCTATCAACGTGCCCTCAGCGAATTCGATTGGGATATCTATCCCGGCGGTTCGGGCGCTCGGAACGACATCTTCCTGCGCTATGTCCGCATGATGAGCGATGGCCCCAATCCGGGCCTGTGGGGTGGCATCCAGGATCCGGCACTCGATGCCCTGATCAACGAGGCCGCCTCCAATCCCGATCCCGATGCCAGCCGCAAGCTCTATCTCGATGCCTGGAAGCTGGTGATGGACCACCGCTACACCTTCGGCATCAACCAGGCGCCGTCGGCCTTCGGCATCAGCCCCAAGGTGCATGACTTCACGGTTGGCTTCAACAACTCCGCCCACCGGGCCGATGGCGGCCTCGCCTTCACCTGGATCGAGAACTGATCCCGGTCCACGCTCAGCAAAGGCCCGAACATGTCGGTCGAAGCCGCTTCCAGAACCTTTCGTCCCTCATGGTCGGGCCTGAGCCCGCTGACTGCGCTGGCCTATCTCATCGTGGCGGTCGCCCTTGTGGTGGCCGTCGTCGGACCCTGGCTCGTCACCCACGATCCGCTGATGTTCAGCGCCGATGTCAACATGGCGCCCGGCAACGGCCATATCCTGGGCACCGACGATGCTGGGCAGGATGTTTATTCCCGCCTCGTTGTCGGCACCGGCCTTAGTCTCTTCTACGGCGCCAGCGCTGCGCTCGTCTCGCTGCTCATCGGCTCCATCATCGCCCTGCTCGCCATGGCGCTGGGGCGGCCGACCGAGTTTGCCCTCTTTACGCTGATCGACCTGATCCGCGCCCTGCCCGGCATTCTGTTCGCGCTCGCCTGCATCGTGGCGTTCGAGCCGGGCGTTGCCTCGGTCGTGCTGGCGCTCGGCGTTTCCTTTTCGCCCAATTTCGCGCTGATCACGCGCGCCACCTACCTGCAGCAAATGGCGCAGCCCTATACGGCGGCGGCCAAGGTGCTTGGTGCGGGACGCCTGCGGATTGCCTTGGTGCATGTGCTGCCCAACATTGCGGGCGCGCTCATCACCCAGTTTGCCATGATCCTGCCGCGCTGCATCGTTTCGGAATCCGTATTGAGCTTCCTGGGGCTGGGCGTTTCGCCCGAGACGCCGACCTGGGGCCGCATGATCGCCAGCGCCACCTCCTATATCGAAGAGGCCCCGCACGCGGCGCTCGCGCCCATCATCGCGCTGTCGCTGGCCACCTTCGCGCTGGCCGTGGTCGGCAATTCCATTCGCCAGCGCTTCAATGTCTCGCGCAAGAGTGTCACGCTATGAACCCGCATCTGCTGCGTCTGCTGGGCGCCATCGGCCTCGATATCCTGCGCTCGGCCTGCATCGCGCTGGGCATCATCACCTTCACTTTTTTCGTCATCCGCATGATTCCCGGCGATGTCGTCGATGTGCGTGGCATCGAAGGTTCGCTGACCTATTCGCAACAGACCTCGATGCGCGAGGACCTGGGGCTCAACCAGCCCTGGCTGACCCAGTTCGGCCAATGGAGCGGCATGATCCTGTCGGGCGATCTCGGGGAGTCGGCGCGCTACAACCGGCCCATCGTCGACCTGCTCGCTATCGTGCTGCCCTCGACCCTGCTGCTGGGCGCGACGGCCCTGGCGATCGGGCTCATTTTCGGCATCTCGCTGCCGACGCTGGCCTGTCTTTATCCACGCTCGATCTTTGTGGGGATCGTCGAGTTCATCACCATCTGGTCCATCACCATGCCGACCTTTTCGATCGGGATCATGTCGGTGATCGTCTTTGCCGTGTGGCTCGACTGGATCCCCGCGATCGGCAATTTCCTGGTCCCCGCCATCATCCTGGGCGTCGATACGACGGGGAGCCTGGCCAAGATGCTCTACGAGGACATGAAGGACGTCGAGGCGAGCGAATATGTGCGGGCCGCCCGCGCCAGGGGCCTCAGCCGCAGCCGCATTATCCTCCATCACGTCTTGCCCAATGCCCTGTCGGTCACCATCGCGCTCATCGGCATGATGCTGGCCGGCATCTTCACCGGCGCGCTGACCATGGAAGTCGTCTTCGGCCTGCCGGGGCTCGGCACCATGACCTTGCAAGCGATCCAGGGGCGCGACTATCCGGTGGTGCAGGCCATCATCATCTGGCTCGGGCTGGCGGTGATCTTCGCCAACCTCGTGACCGAGATCATCCGCAAGCTCGTCGATCCCCGCCTGAGGACAGCATGACCCAAACGCCCTTGCTCACTGTTGCGGACCTCTGCGTGACCATCACGGCCAATGCCGGTACCGCCCGGGTGGTGGATGGCGTATCATTCAGCATTACCGAAGGCCGCACCCTGGCTTTGGTGGGCGAGTCGGGGTCGGGTAAATCGATGACGGCGATGTCGCTGCTGGGCCTGACCCCGGCCGGCGTGGATGTCGAAACAACGGGCACGGCGATGTTCGGTGGCCGCGACCTGTTGAGCCTTCCGGAAGCCGAGTTGCGGCAAGTGCGGGGCGGGCAGATCGCCGTGGTGTTCCAGGATCCCGCCGCAGCGCTCGATCCGCTAATGACCGTTGCCAATCAAATCGGTGAGTCATTGCCGCGCGGATTGCGAGGCGAGGCGGCCCGGCAGCGCGTGCGCGACCTGCTTGCCGAAGTGGGGCTCGACAGCGTGCCCCATATCGAGCGCCGCTATCCCCATGAGCTATCGGGCGGCCAGCAGCAGCGCGTGGCGATCGCTTCGGCGCTTGCCGGCAATCCGAGCCTGCTGATCGCCGACGAACCCACTACCGCGCTCGACATGAGCGTGCAGGCGCAAATCCTGGAACTGCTCAGCACGCTGCGCAAGGCACGCAGCATGGCCATGCTGCTGATCACCCACGATCTCGGGGTGGTCGCCGCGCATGCCGATGACGTCGTCGTTTTGCGCAAGGGCGCCATGGTGGAGGCCGGGCCCACCGCCGACGTGATTGCACGGCCCCGCGACGCTTATACAAAAATGCTGCTGGATAGCCGGCCGCGCCTCGATGCCGCTGCCAATTGCCGCGGTGAGCCGGACCAGGCCGAGCCGGTCCTGTCGGTGGACGCGCTTACCGTCTCCTATCCCGGCCACAATGCCTTTGCGCGGCGCGTTACGGCGGTGGACGGGGTCAGCCTGTCGCTGCCGCGCGGTGGTGCCCTGGGAATCGTCGGGGAAAGCGGCAGTGGAAAAAGCACCATCGCCAAGGCGATAGTCGGTCTCACCGCAATCGAAGGCGGCTCGGTATTTTTCGATGGCAAGCGCCTGCTCAATCCCGGGTCGATGCCTGCCGCGATGCGCGCCCGGTTGCAGTATATTTTCCAGGATTCGTATGGTGCGCTCAATCCGCGCCTGAGCGTCGAAAGAGCGATCGGGGAGCCCTTCGCCATTGCCGGCATGCCGCCTCGCCAGCGGCGCGATGCCATCGTCGCCTTGTTGAACGAGGTGGGCCTGTCCGATGCGCTTCTCGGACGCCTGCCGCGCGAATTGTCGGGCGGACAGCGGCAAAGGGTCAACATCGCGCGGGCGCTGGCGCTATCACCAGAAGTGCTCATCTGTGACGAGATCGTCTCGGCGCTGGACGTATCCATCCAGGCCCAGGTGATAAAACTGCTCAAGCAGTTGCAGCGCACCCGTTCGCTGAGCCTGTTGTTCATCAGCCACGATCTCGGCGTCATTGCCGAAATCTGCGATCGCGTGATGGTCATGCGAGCGGGCAAGGTGATCGAGGAGGGGTCGGTGCGCAGTGTATTCGACACGCCGAGCCAGGCTTACACGCGAGGGCTCCTCGACGCGGCCGAAGCCCTCGAAGGTGTATCGTCGCATTCGCGTCATTTGCCCATTGAGGGTGCCCAAAGTACGCAGCAGACCGAGGCGGTTCTCGCGGTCTAGCAAGAAATCGCTCAAGTCGGATGCGAGGAAGTCGGCGACGCGTCCCCGGCCAAAGATGGCCGTTAGATTGCAATGTTTTACGGCTGGCGACGACGCCAGGCGGTGAAGCGGCGGAGGGCGAAAAGTAAAAAGCCGTAGACGCTGGCGTTGTCGGGCCATTGGGTCACGACACGGCCGGAGGCGGTCTTGAAGTAGTTCTGCCCTTCGATGAAGGCGGTGCCCGTCATCTGGCCTTGCAGCCAGTCGTTGTAGCGCGTGTTGGCGGCATCCGTGACTTCGGTTTCGGGCTTTCCGGCGCGCACCAGACGCTTGATTTCGAGCAGGGCGAAGCGCGCCTGGCGTTCCAGGTTGGTGACGATGAAGCCGCCATTGGTGTTGGGGCCATAGAGCATGAAGAAGTTGGGGAAACCGGGGACCATGATGCCGAGGAACGCGTGCGGCTCGCCCTTCCAGCGCGCCGACAGGGTATCTCCTTGCCGCCCCACCACCTTAAGGGTCGAGAGATATTCGGTGACCTCGAAGCCGGTGGCCAGTACCAGCGCGTCGGCCGGATGCACACCGCCATCGGCATCGACCAGCGCGTCCGGACGGCAGGAGACGACGGCCTTGGGCACCAAGGCGACATTGGGCCGCTTGAGCGCGGGGAAGAAATCGCTGCTCATCACGGCGCGCTTGCCGGCGAAGGGATAGTTGGGCGTCACCGCCGCCTTGAGGTCGGGCCGATCGGCGAAGACCTCGTCGATATAGGCGAGCGCGGCCAGCCGCGCCTGCGTATTGGGCCGCGCCCCGGGTCGGAAGAACGCCCCGCGCAACTCACGCATTTCCTGCACCGCATAGAGCTTGAACCGATAGTATTTGCGCCAGAGGCCGTGCCGCAGATAGCCGCGCTCGCGGTCGGTGAAACCACGATCGCGCTTGGGCAGCAGCCAGCCGGGCTGGCGCTGAAACAGGGTCAGGTGCGCGACCTGGTCGACCAGGGCCGGCACGACCTGGGCGGCGCTCGAGCCGGTGCCCACCACAGCGACGCGCTTGCCCTTGAGATCGATCGATGGGTCCCATTTGGCGGTGTGGAGGACCGGGCCGGCAAAATCCTCCAGTCCGGGCCAGTTGGGATAACGCGGCTTGCTGAACATGCCGACCGCCGAGATGACGCTTTGGTAAAAGTCGGTTTCGCCGTCGGCCAGGGTCAGCACGTAGCCGTGGCGGGCCGGCTCCCATATGGCGGAGACGATACTGGTTTGCAGCCGGATACGGGAGCGCAGCGCAAAGCGGTCGACCACGTCCTCGAGGTAGCGTTGCAGTTCGGCCTGCCCAACATGGGTGCGCTCCCAATCGTGCGGGGCGAAGGAGAAGCTGTAGATGTGGGACGCCGCGTCGGTGGCGGCGCCGGGATAGCGATTGTCCCACCAGGTGCCGCCGATGCCGGCGGATTTTTCGAAGATGGTGAAATCGTTCAGCCCCGCCTGCTGCAGCTTGACGGCAGCGGCGATCCCGCCAAAGCCTGCGCCGATGATGGCAATACGCATGGTGCCTCGCACTGGTGAATTGAGTGGTCCGGAATTGCCGATCAGGCGTGCTCGAGCAGATGACCGAGGAATTTGCGGGTGCGCTCCTCGCGCGGCCGCTCCAGCACCTGTTCGGGTGTGCCCTGCTCGACCACGCGGCCATCGGCCATGAACACGACGCGGTCGGCCACGGCCCGGGCAAAGCGCACCTCGTGGGTGACCACGATCATGGTCATGCCGGCCTCGGCGAGCCGGCGCATCACGCCCAGCACCTCACCCACCAGTTCAGGATCGAGCGCCGACGTGGGCTCGTCGAACAGCATGAGCTGGGGCGCGATCGCCAGCGCCCGGGCGATGGCCACGCGCTGCTGCTGGCCGCCGGACAGATTATGAGGCAAATGATCGAGATGCTGGCCCAGTCCGACATCGCGGAGCAAGGCTATCGCCGTCTGGTCGGCCAAGGCCCGATCCTGCTTGTAGACATGGACCGGGGCGATGGCGACGTTTTCCTTGACCGGCAGGTGCTCGAACAGGTTGAAATGCTGGAACACCATGCCGATCCGCGCCTTGGCGCGCGCCGCCGCCAGATCGCGAACCGGCTTGAGCATGCCGTTGACCCAGCGATAGCCAACATGCTCGCCCGCCACGAGGATTTCGCCGCCATTGAGAGCCTCGAGATGGTTAATCAGGCGCAACAGCGTGCTCTTGCCCGAGCCGCTGGGGCCCATGAGGACGACGACTTCGCCGCGGCCGACCTTGAGATCGACCCCGCTCAGCACCTCGCGGTCGCCGTAGCTCTTGGTGACATTGCTGCAGGTGACAAAGGCACTGTCATCGGTGCCGGCTGCTGTGCGGGGGCGGGCGAGAAATGTCGCGACGCCGGCAGATGGTTCGGCGACGGCGACGGGATCCGGCGTCGTGGGTTCGGGGGTTGCGGCGGGACGAATGCGGCCGCCAAAGCCGAGCAAGCGCGCCAGCATGCCGGATTGCCGGTTGTCGTCAGCGGCGCTATTGAGCCGGGATTCGAGGGCACCCTGCCCCAGGCTCATGATGGTGGTGGCGGCCAGGTACATGATGCCGGCGGCGCAAAAGACTTCGAAGAACAGGAAATTCTGCGCAACGATGGTCTGGCTGCGCAGCATCAGCTCGTCCACGGCGATGACGGAGGCCAGCGAAGTGAACTTGAGCATGGAGATGGCGTCATTGCCCAGCGCCGGCATAATGGCGCGCAACGCCTGGGGCAAGACGATGCGGCGCAGCGTCAATACGCTGGACATGCCCAGGGATTGCGCCGCCACCGTCTGGGTGCGGTTGACCGAGCGGATGCCGCCGCGGATGATTTCCCCGGCGAAGGCCGCTTCGTTGAGCATGAAGCCCAGGATCGCGGTCTCCACCGAGCCGATGAAGATGCCCAGCGAGGGCAGCGCGGTGTAGAGGAACACCAGTTGCAGCAGCAGCGGGGTGCCCCGGATGAACCAGATGTAGATGATGGCTGGGATGCGCAGCAGGGGCGCTTTGGACTCGCGCATCAGCGCGAGCCCCAAGCCGAGAATCAAGGCGAAAAACATGGCGACAACGGTGATCTGGATGGCGACGAGCATGCCCTGCCAGAGGTAGGGCAAGGTCAGGTATTCAAAGAACTTGGTCATGCCTGGTCCATCTCCCGTTGCTGGCGCCGCCGATCCGATCGGCTATTGCGTCTTGATCGACGGCTCGAAGAGCTGCGCTTCGGAAAAGCCCCAATCGCCCATGGCCGCCTGCAGCGAGCCATCGTCGTATTGCGCCTTGAAGCTGGCCTGCAGCGCTTCCATCAGCTTGGGATTGTCCTTGCTGACCCCGAGGCCGAAGACGAAATCTGAGGCGATGGCAAAGCCGACCTCGACCTGGTCGGGTGCGGTATCGGCGAGATAGGTGGCAACGCCCGCGTCGGTCAGCAGGATATCGGCGCGGCCCTGGCCGAGGGCGGAAAAGGCGCGATCGGTGCTGGGGAACTGCAAAGGCGTGATCGGGCCCTGGCCGGCCGCGACGCAGGCCTTGCTCTGGGTATCGAGGATTTCGTTTTCCACCGTGCCCACGATCTGCGCGGCGGTGACGTCGCAGACCTTGGCCATGTCGGTCAGGCCCTTGGGATTGCCGGTGCGCACCAGCGAGGCTTCGCCGGCCAGCATGTACTGGACGAAGTTGACCTGCTTGGCGCGCTCGTCGGAGGCATACATGCCCGCGGCGACCAGATCGATGCGGCCCGATTGCAGGGCCGGGATCAACCCGGCGAAATCGAGCTTGGAATAGGTGAAGGTGAAGCCCAGGCAATCGGCGGCCGATTGCAGCAGGTCGGGCTCGATGCCGATGATGTTGCTGGGATCGTTCGGGTCGGTGGCCGAATAATTGGCCGGCGCCGGCGAGATGCCCACCACCAAGGACTGCCCGGCGAGGTCGGGATAGGCCGCCTTGATGGGCGCGCAGGTCTCGGGATTGGCCTGGGCGTAGGCAGGAGGGATCGCCGCCCCGGTGGCGATAAGCGTCGCGATGGCAAGCACGGTACTCAAGGATGTCGTCGAGGTGTTCATCTTGGTCTCCATCAGGTTGCAGTTGGTCGTCGTCGAAAGCATCGCCGGCCTCAGGCGATGCCGCTCCAGCCGTGGCGGCGCCAGTCGGCTACGGCAAAGGGCATGTCTTGCAGAAAGCCGGCGCTCATCACCGAGCCGGCGCGCATGTCGCCGAAGGCCATCGCCTGGATTTTGTGACCGCGCTTGGCCAGCGCGTCGGCGAGCGCATGGCCGGTTTCGATGAGAAGGAGGCCGTTCTCGCTGCGCCAGCGCGGGCGGTGGATGGCGGCGGCAAGATCGAGCTCGTCGGCGACGCAGGCGCACAGCACCTGCAGCAGGGTTTGCACCTGGCCATCGGCGCCGGGCGTGGCCAGGCCAAGACAGAGCCGGTCGTCGCTCACCATGATCGGCGCCAGTGTGTGGATGGGCGCCTTGTCGGGCGCGAGATCGTTGGGGGTGGCGGTAAAGCCATCGGCGCGATTGTTGAGTACGAAGCCGCCCTCGGGCACGAACACGGCGGAGCCGAAATCGTCGAACACGCTCATCAGGGACGAAACCACCATGCCGTCGGCATCGGCGCAGCAGACCCCGGCGGTGTGCAGATAGGCCCGGGGGCCGGCACGATTGGAGGCCTGGGCGAAGTTGATCTGGTGTTCGAGCTCCAGCAGGGCGGCGCCCTCGCCGACGCGGTGGCGATGCTCGAAGATCGAGCCGATCAGTTCGATGGCGGCGTGGTCACGCAAGGCGGGGTCGAGCGGCCCCAGGCGCTCCAGTCCCTGCAGCGCCATCAGCAGGAGGATCCCTTGCGACGCCGGAGGCTGGACGTGAACGGTCAGGCCGCCCCAGTCGAGGGCCAGCGGACGCTCGCGGACGCTCGCGTGGTTGGCAAAGTCCTGCGCATCGAGCGAGCCGCCATGACGCTGAATGGTGGCGGCAATCCGGTTGGCGAAAGCGCCGCGATAAAAATACTGGCTGCCGGCCTTGGCCAGCTGGTCAAGCGTCGCGGCCAGTTCGGGCTGCTCCCAATGGGCGCCCTCCCCCAGATGCAGCAGCGGCCAGCGCTCGGCGCCGCCGGTCAGCAGCCGCCGGCGCTGCGCGGTCACGGAATCAGCCAGCCCGCGATCGATGCGAATGCCCATGCGGGCCAGGCGAATGGCGGGCGCGAGCACCTGCGCGAGGCTCAGACGGCCCCAGCTGCGTGACAAGTCGCCCCAAGCCGCGACCAGTCCCGACACCGTGACGGCGGCGGCCGGACCGGTGGGTCCTTCGGCCAAGGCGCGGCCGGTGCGGCCGGCGCCGTTGACGGCGTGGACCGCCCGGTCGGGGGTGCGCACCAGATAGAAGCCGTCACCACCCAGTCCTGCCGCGTCGGGCGCGACGACGGCAATCACCGCCTGGGCTGCGATGGCGGCGTCCACGGCGCTGCCGCCGGCCTGCAGCATGTCCTGCGCTGCCGTGACCGCCAGGGGATGGGCCGCCGATACCGCGCCGACGCCGCCGGCAAGGGCGGGCCGGACGACTGAGGAAAAGGGATTGATCCTGACATCGATCATACTGCCGAATAGCCTCCGTCGACGACGATGGAGGTGCCGGTGACATAGCGCGAGGCGGCGGATGCCAGGAATTGCACGACGCCGGCCACGTCCCCGGCCTGGCCTTGCCGGCCCATGGGGATGCTTGCCACCAGCTTTTGCGTCGCCGCGGCCCGGTCGGCCTGGAAATCCCAATAGGGATCGTTGAACGGGGTCTCGATCCAGCCGGGCAGGACGCAGTTGACGCGAATGCCCTGGGGAGCGAGTTCGTCCGCCAGGGAGCGGCAAAGCCCCAACAGGCCGGCCTTGGTGGCATGGTAAGCCGGCATGCCGGCATGGCCGCGCAAGGCGCCGGTGGATGCAGTAAAGATGATGCTGGCATTGTCCGACCGGGCCAGATGCGGCGCTGCGGCCTGGGCCAGCAAGAATGGCGCGGTCAGGTTCACCGCCAGGGATTTGGCCCACAGCGCCGGCGTCCAGTCGGCGAGAGGCGCGGACGCCAGGATCGCGGCGTTGACGAACAGGGTGTCGATGCCGCCGAAGCGGGCGATGGCGGCGTCGATGACTGTTGCGGCGGCGCCTTCATCGGCAAGGTCGCATAGATGCCGCTCGGCGGCACCAGGGAGGGGTTCGGCGATGGCCAGGGCGCTGGCTTCGGCGTTGTTGTCGGCCAGCAGGACCTGGTCGCCGGCGCGGCGGAACGCGTCCATGGTGGCTCGGCCGATGCCGGTGGCGCCGCCTGCAATCACGATGGTGCTCATGGCTTGGTCCCTTCCGTGTCGGGCTGCAGGAAATCGAGCGCGGCCAGGGCATAAATGGCGACGCAATCGAGCAGGTCGACACGCTCGACATAATCGTCGACGCCCGCGACCAGCAGCGGCTGCGGTCCGAAGCAGACCGCCGGAACGCCCAGGCCCCGCCAGCGCGCGGCATCGCTGGCGGGCAGACGCACGACCGGGCGCGGCGCGGTGCCCCGCACCTGGGCGCAGGCCCGCGAGACCGCCAGGCAGACCGGCGCATCAGGCGCGGTCCAGTTGGCGTCCCAGCCCTTGATGCGGCTCCAGCTGGTGCCGGGTACAGCGCTGGTCAGGCGGTCCAGCTCGGCTTCGACGGCGCCGATCGAGAGACCGGGCGGCAAGCGAAAATCGACTTCGGCAAAGGCGGTTTCGGCGCGTTGACTGACGAAGCGCCCGCCGCTGACGGTGCCGGCATTGGCGGACAGGCGCAGTTCGTGATGGCCGGCGCCGGCCAGTACGCCGGCGAGGTCATCAGGGGGAGAGGCTTGCCGCGCATTGAGTGCATCGACAGACAGCAGCAGGCGGGCGAGCCGGGCAATGGCGTTCTCACCGGCCTGGTTGATCATGCCCTGGGCCGGCGCTGCTTCGGCCACGAGACGCACCCAGAACACGCCCTTTTCCGCCAGCGCCAGGCCCATGCCGCCTGGCCCTTCGGCGCAGATCAGGGCGTCGCCGGCGAGATCAGGCCGCGCCGCAAGCAGGGCCTGGGCACCGTCGGGGCCGAAAACGGTTTCGTCGGCTACGGCGGTGAAGCTCAGACGGCCGCGCCACTGGTCGCGGTGTTGCGCCAGCCAGAGCGTGGCAAAGGCCAGTGCCGCGACGCCGGCCTTCATGTTGCCGATGCCCAGCCCGTAGAGGCGTCCGTCGCGTTCGGTCAGTGCCAGCGGCGGCACGCTCCAATTGGCGAGATCGCCGGGGGAAATCGTGTCCAGATGCCCGTTGAACACCAGATGTGGACCGGGCCGGCCGCCGTAGACGGTAACGATCAGGTTGGGCTTGCCATCAACTGCCGTGAAGACTTCGACGGGCAGACCGTGCGTTGCGAACCAATCTTGCAGGACGCCGGCCGGGCCGGTGACGTCGCCGGGCGGGTTGATGCTGCCGGCAGCAACCAGGTTTGCGCACAGGGCGATGAGGTGCGGGCTCTGGTCGGCGACGAACCGGGCAACATCTTTATGCATGGCTAGCCAACCTGCCAGCCGCCGTCGACGGCGATGGCTTGGCCGGTGACGTAGCGGGAGAGCGGGGAGGCGAGATAGACATAGGTGCCGGCCAGATCGTCGAGCGTGCCGAGCTTGCGTGTCGGAATGCGGCTTTCGAGCGCGTGCCGCACAGCTTCGGCGGTCTTGCCCTGGAGCACGGCCCGGTCGGCGAACAGCTTGCGGATCATGGCGGTATCCATCTGCCCGGGGCAGACGCAGTTGACCAGGATGTCATCGGCCGCGAGTTCGGCGGCGAGGCATTCGGACAGCCCGATCATGCCGAACTTGGAGGCGGAATAGGCCGCGTTCTCGGCCCCGCCCCGCAGGCCGAACAAGGACGCGGTCAGGATGATGCGACCGCCCCTGCCCTGGCGGGTCAATTGGCGCCCAAACACGGTGGCGGCGATGAAGGCGCCGGTCAGATTGATGTCGAGCACGCGGCGGAATTCATCGGCGTTCATCTCCAGCGCCGGCTTGAGGAGCAGGATGCCGGCATTGGGCACGACGATGTCGACCTGGCCAAAACGGGCGAGCGTCTGTTGCAGCGCCGCCTCCGTCGCCGCGGCATCGGTCACGTCCAGCCTGATGGCCAAGGCGCGGGCGGGGTCAAGCTCCCCTGCCGCCTGGGCCAGTTCGGCGTCCAGCACATCGGCGATCACTACATTGGCGCCGTGGGCCTGGAAGGCCTTGGCGACGGCAAGGCCGATGCCACGGGCGGCCCCGGTGATGACGGCGGTCCTGCCGTCGAGCAGCGGTGCAGTTGGCTCAGGCATGGCTCAATCCTTTCGCGATGACCGCTTCGGGGGTGCGTCCGACGGTGGCGCGGTAGGCATCGGCGTCGGTCGCCCCTTCGCTGCCGACGACGGCCACGCGCGATTGGGAGCCAAGGCCCAAGGCCGAAGCGACCTCGGCGTCGTACATTGCCGCCACGAGGCCGGCAGTGGCGGCGCAGCCGGATTCGCCGGAGACGAGCGGACGGTCGCCGCCGACGCCGTCGGCCAGGAGCCGCATGGCGTCGCGGGCCGCATCGTCGGGAATGGTGATGGTGTGGTCCAATCCCTCCTCGAGTATGTCCCAGGCGGCGGGGGACACTTCGGCGGCGGCAAGGCACGCCATGAAGGTATTGACGTCGCCCGGCACCAGCGTCGGCTTGCCGGCCGCAAGCGAGCGCGAGATGCAATCGGCATTGTCGGGTTGCACCACGACGATGCGCGGCCGGTCCGACCCCATGGTTTCCCACAAATGACCCACCGTCGCCGCCGCGAGGCCACCCACAGCGCCCGGCACGAAGATGTGGGTGGGAATGACCGGCGCCCATTGCGCCAGCATTTCGGCGACCAGCAACGTATAGCCCTGCATCACCAGGGCGGGCGCCTTGGCGTCGCCATTGGCGGAGGTGTCGGCCACGAGCTGCCAGCCATGGGTGCGGGCGTCGCTGGCGCATTGATGCACCGAATTGTCATAACCGCCGCGGATGCGCCGGATTTCGGCACCGTAGCGGGCGATCTCGGCTTCCCGGCTCTGGCTGACATGTTCGTGCAGGTAGATGATGCAGCGGCATCCGAACATCTGCGCGCCCCAGGCGACCGAGCGGCCGTGATTGCCGTCGGTGGCGGCGGCGAGCGTCACGGTCCTGGCCTGGTCGGCATAGAGCCCGGCCATGATATCGGCGGAACGTGGCTGGGCAATGCCTTGAGCCTGCAGGTGCTCCGCCAGCAACACCAGCGCCGCGTAAGCGCCGCCAAGGGCCTTGAAACTCTTGAGGCCGAAACGCAGCCCCTCGTCCTTGTAGCGCAGTTCGCCCACGCCGATCGCGGCCGCAAGGCCCGGCAGGGACACGACGGGCGTCGGCGCATAGCCCGGCCAGGTGGTGATTTCCGCACGGGCATGGGTAAAGCGTTCGCCGTTGAGCACCGCCTGCTGCCGCGCGCCATAGGGCGCTTGCCGGTGCAGCCGGGGGTTGGATTGGTGTCGGACGGGGAAAGCCTGCATAGCAAAACCGCATGGTCGATAGGGACAGTCTTTGCGGCGGGTTTGGATTGCCCTATTTTTGAGCAGCCTTGGTCCGTGCCGTTGAAATCACACTATCAAAATTTGATGCGGATTTTTGGCGAATTTGACGTATCTACGCAAAATTCCTGCAAATATGGGGTGAGTTCGCTTGTTTCGGGAGAATGTCATGACCGAGATCGATAGTTTTGATGCGCGCCTGTTGCGGGCCGTGCAGGCCAATAATCTGCTGACTGCCGACGAGTTGGCGGCGGTGGCGGGGTTGTCGCCCTCGGCCTGTCTGCGTCGGCTCAAGCGGTTGCGGGCAGCCGGCATCATCGAGGCGGATGTCGCGGTGATTGCGCCGGAGGCGGTCGGGCGCGGGCTGACCATGGTGGTCGAGGTGACGCTGGAGCGAGAGCGGCCCGAGATCATGGAGGAGTTCAAGCGCCTGATGCGCAACACGCCCGAGGTGATGCAGTGCTACTATGTGACCGGGGAGGTCGACTTCGTGCTGGTGATCACGGCGCGCGACATGCGGCGCTACGAGGAATTCACCAAGCGGTTCTTCTTCGCCAACATCAATGTGCGGCGCTTTCACACCATGGTGGTGATGGATCGCGTCAAGGTCGGCTATTCGTTGCCGATCAACGATTGAAGCGGGGCGTTGGCCGAAACGGCCATCTGGCTCATGATCAAAGCGCCGGAGAAGGCGATGTGGCGAGCCATCAGCGCTTGTGCGCCCGGCCCGTCCTTGGCGAGGATGAGATTCAGGATGGCCTCGTGCTCCGCCTGGGATTGCGCCAGCCGGCCGGTGGCGGTCAATGCGCTGAACTGGGCGGACCGATAGGGCTCGGAGCGCAGCAGCAGGACGCGCGCCGTTTCAGCCAGGAGGGCATTGTGCGCGCCGCGATAGATGGCTTCGTGGAAGGCGCCGTTGGTGACGCGAAAGCGCGTTGCGGCGCCGGCGGTGACGGCTTGGGCGCCGTCGGCCACCAGCATCTCAAGGGCATTGCGTTCGATGGCCGTCATCCGCTCGGCTGCCAGGCGGGCGCATAGCGCGTCCATTTCCGCTGCCGCCTCGAAGAGGTCGGCCGCTTCGGCAGAGGCCAATTCCCGCACGATGGCGCCGCGATTGGGCCGCAGTTCCACGAGGCCGGACACCGCCAGGTGTCGCAGAGCCTCCCGCACCGGGGTGCGCGACACGCCATACTGGGTCGCCAGCGCCTGCTCGTCGAGGCGGTCGCCCGGCCGAAACTGGCCCAGGATCAGGGCGTCGGCAAGGGCCTGCTTGACATGTTCGGCCGCCGTGCCGCGCGGCATGGATGGTTTTTGCGCCATGCTGGTCACTCCCTCTTGCATGCAACCACTTTGATCTGTACCAACTTGTATACACGATTTCCGCTGTGTTGGTATGGTTTCGATGCCCGATCTATCGCCTCTCTTGCTGCCCGGCCTGCTGCTCGCTGCAGCCTCGGTCGTCGCCGGGCTCCTGGCGGGCCTGTTGGGGGTGGGTGGGGGCATCGTCATCGTGCCCATGCTGTTCTGGTTGCTGACGTCGCTGGACCTGCCGCCCGACCTGGTCATGCACATTGCGGTGGCCACATCATTGGTCACCATCATCCCCACTTCGCTCTCGTCTTCCGCGTCGCACCGACGCCGCGGCAATGTGGATTCGGCGCTTCTGGGGCTATGGGGACCGGGAGTCCTGGTCGGCGCCGCGTTGGGCGGATTCTCCGCCAAGATCATCGATGGCGTGGTGCTCAGCGGCATTTTCGGGGTGATCGCGTTGCTGATATCGCTCAACATGGTCACCAGCCGGTCCATTCGCGTCGCCGATACGCCGCCGGCGAGTGCGCTGGTCAACCGGTTCATCGCCGCCGTGGTCGGGTTCTTCTCGGCGCTGATGGGCATTGGCGGCGGGACGCTGTCGGTGCCGATCCTGACAGCCTATGGCTTTCCCATTCTCAAGGCGGTCGGCACGGCCTCGGCATTTGGCCTGTTGATCGCGGTGCCGGCCGTGGCGGGCTTCATCTGGGCCGGCTGGGGCATTGCGGACCTGCCGTTCGGCAGCCTGGGCTATGTCAATTTGCCGGCGGCGTTGCTGATATCGCCGATCACCGTCGTTATGGCGCCGATCGGGGCGCGCATCGCCAGTTCCATCAACCAGCGGGCGCTGCGCTTGTGCTTTGCGGTTTTTCTCGCCATCACCGCGGTCCGCATGCTGATGCAGATCATCGGCTGAACCAAGGAGTTATCATGACACTCTCGCCGATCCGACTACATGCCGAACGCGCCTTCGACATCGTGCGGCCGGCGATCGTCGCCACGATGGCGAGCGGCGTGACCGGGCGCCAGGATTTGGCCGTGGTCATCACAGCGATCCCCGCGATCAACCCGGTGCCCGATGGCATGTCGTTCGAGGACGGGTGCCTGCTGGTCGCCGAGATCGGCAATCTCGCCAATTCGAGCTATCCCAACCGGCAGATCGCGCTCAAGAAGGCGGAGCGTTCGATGCGGACCGGCCAGCCGACAGCACATCTGTCGCCCAGTTCGCTGCTGCCGGGCGACAGCGTGTTCTGGGGTAGTGCGGTACTCGACGGCATCGTCGTGGCCTGTGCGGGGCTCGACGAGTACCACGATGAAATGTTCTCGTACTGGATCGCGGCGACGGTCAATGCTGTCGCCAAGCAATGGTTTGAGGAACAGCGCCACAGCCGCCCGGACGATAGCTTCGTTTAGGTGTTTTAGGTTGGTCTTGAGTTTGAGGGCGGCAGGTTCAGTTATTGGCTCAAGGCTATGACTTGCTTTTAGCGCCCTATCCAGTTGGCAGCCCCAGGCGCGCGAACAGCTCCGCCGGCGCGCCGTGGGCCGCCAGAGTGTCGCGCATCAGGTGCAGCATGCGGTCTCGCTGCGCCGGTTCGGTGGCCCAGAGGTTGTCGCGCTGCCCGGGATCCTTGGCGCGGTTGTAGAGCAGCGGCTCGCTGTCGAGCGGGCGTCGATCGGTCGGTCGGTCGGCGGTGAACGGAATCTTCCACTGCGGCATGGCGACATTGGGGATGAAGTGCCCCTGCCCTTCCGCCTGGTCCGGCGCCATGATGGTTGTCGGCACCATGCTGGAATAGGCATAGACGGGCAAGGAGCGGTCGGGCGGCTGGATCAGTGTCCATGCGCCATCGGTGCAGCATAGACCCTGCCCGAACGTGCCGTAGAGGACGACATCCCGGCCCCGATCGGCGTCCGAAAGCATGGGCAATACCGAGCGGGAATGCGTGTGGGGCGGCAGTTGTACGCCCGCAGCATCGAGGACCGAGGCAAAGATGTCGACCGTGCCGGTGAGGCCGCTCACCGCGCGGCCGTTGCCGGGGAAAGTGGGATGCCACACCAACAGCGGAATATTGGCATGGCTGTCGAAATGGGGGAATTGCTTGCCGAAGCCGAAACGGTCCGCCAGGTCGTGACCGTGGTCGGTGGTGACGATCACCATGGTGTCGTCCCACAGGTTCTGTTCGTCCAGCGTCTCGAGCAATGTGCCGAACCAATGATCGGCCATGGTCAGCTTGGCGCCGTATTGGGCGCGCACGAAGGCGATCTCCTCGGGCGGGGCCTGCGCCAGGAACTCCGCCTGCTGCGCCGCGTCCTGATAGGGCGGCCATAGGGTGAACCGGTCGCGCGCCGCGCCGTCGCCATACATGGACGCATAGGGTTCGGGCACCTCGAAAGGCTCGTGTACGTCGAAGGATTCCACCTGCAGAAAAAACGGATTGCCCTGCTTGTGGCGCTTGAGCCAGTCGCTGGCCGCAGTCATGACTTTTGCCGGGAAGAAGTCGCGCTCGTCGCGGAACTCGGCGATGTTGGAATAATAGCGATGCCCGTAGCCGGGGCGCCATTTTTCGATGTTTTGCGCCCATTGCGGTAGTTCTTCCGCCGGTACCAAGGGTCGCCAGAAGTCGAGCTCGTGGCCGCGGATGAACTCGGCGCCCTGGAAGCTCTGGATGTAGCCGTTCGCCGATTCCTCCCAGTAGTGATAGTGGTCGGTGACAATGGCGGTGGTGTAGCCCGCCGCCTCCAGCAGCTTGGGCAGCCGGTAGTCGAACGGCTCCAGCGGGCCCCATTGACGCCATTGCATGTTCATGACGCCGGCGAAAATTTCCCGCCGCGCCGGCATGCAGGGCAGGCTGCCGACGAAATGGTTGTCGAATCGCCAGGCGCGATCGGCGAAAGCCTGCAGGTTCGGGGTCGCGAACTCGGTGCCACCATACGCCGAAAGGGCATTGCGGTTAACGCTGTCGATCAAGACCAGAATGATGTTCATGAGGATGGTTCTGCTTCAATGGGCGGCGTGGAGGAACTGAGGGGGCAGCCGGTCATTGCTTGACGGAGCCGGCCGCCAAATCCGAGACTAGTTTGCGCTGCAGGAACAGGAAAAGGACCAGCGTCGGCAGTGTCGACACCACCGACGCGGCCATCACCAGGTTCCATTGCGTGGTGTATTCGCCGAAGAAGCTGGCCAGCCCGACGGGCACAGTCTTGTTCGCGTCCGAGGTCATCAGCGTCATGGCGAAGAGGAACTCGTCCCACGCCGAAACGAAGGCGTAGATGGCGACGGTCACCACGCCGGGCCAGGCCACCGGCAGGATGACGCGAAAGATGATCTGGAGCGTGTTGGCGCCGTCGATCCGCGCGGCTTCGTCCAGCTCGCGGGGAATGGTGTCGAGGTAGCCCAGCAGCATGTAGATGGCAAAGGGTAGGTTGACCGCCGTGTAGGAGATGACGAGGCTCAGCGGATTATCGATCAATCCAAGCTGGAAGAAGGTGGCATAAAGCGGGGTGATCAGGATCACAAAGGGAAAGAGCTGCGTGGTGATCACCGCGATCAGCAGCACCTGCCGACCCTTGAAAAATCGATGGCGCGAAAAGCCATAGGCGGTGATGAGCGCGATGGTCGTGGCCAGAAACGTGGCGATCGAGCACACCAGGATGCTGTTGCGCAGATAGGTCGGGAACGCCGAGCCGTCGAGCAGGCGCTCGTAGTTTTCGAGCGTGAAGCTGGTCAGCAATTGAAAGGTGCGCGTGAAGATTTCCGCGTCCGGGCGAAAAGAGATGAGCACGACCCAGAAAAACGGGAAGGCCAGCACCAGCAGGAGCCCGACTCCAAAGATCACGGTGGCCAGATCGGCAGCGAGCCGACGTGGCGAAAGGGGCTGTGCAGCCATCACCGTTTCTCCCGGAACAGCACGAGGAAATAGACCAGGGCAAAGGCGAACATGATGATGCTCATTACCACGCCAATGGCCGCACCGGCGCCGACGCGGTAGTCGACGAAGGATGTCGTATACATCTGCGTCGCCAGCACCTGGGTGTAATCACCCGGGCCGCCGCGGGTCGCAAGCCAGACGTAGACAAAATTGTTGAAGGTCCAGATGGTGGTGAGCAACGTCACCACGGCGATGACCGGCTTGAGCAGCGGCAGCACGACCCGAGTCTGGAACTGAAACCAAGTGGCGCCATCGATGCGCGCCGCGTCGCGCAGATCGCCCGGAGTGGATTGCAGCGCGGCCAGGAACGTGATGACGACGAAAGGCAGTTCGCGCCAGATGAGCATGGTTTCCACCGCACCCCATACGGTGGAGGTGCGCGCGAGGAAGGGAATGCCCTGCTCGATGATGCCGCTGGCGACCAGCAGCTGGTTGACGGCGCCATAGCGGGCGTCCAGCAGCCACTTCCAGGCGGCAACCGCAACGACAGGCGGCGTCACCCACGGGATGAGGATCAGCGAGCGAACGAGCCAGCCCAAGCGCCAGCGCACGAACACGCCGGCATTGAGCAGCAAGGCCAGTCCGAGACCGAGCAGCAGGCGCAAGACCACGGTGACGAGCGTCAGCGGAACAGCGGTGTTGAAGAGCGCCTGTCCAGTGGCCTTATCCGACAGGACCTCGGCAAAATTATCCAACCCGACCCAGCGCCCCTCCTTGCCCAGATCGAACAGGCTCAACTCCTGGAAGGACAGGGCAATGTTGTAGATGGCCGGGCCGGCAAAGAAGAAGGCCAGCACGAGCATGGCCGGCAAGACCAGCCAGTAGGGCTCGAGTCGGGTCGCTAGCGGACGCGCCAGCCTTGCGGCCGGCACGTTGGCGATCGCCTCAGATTGGGGTGCCTGCACTGCCTCAGCTCTTGCCGCGGGCTAGCAGGTTCTGCAGTTCCGCAATCACGGCCTGGCTGGCTTCCTCGGGCGTACGCTGGCCCGAATAGACGGCGCCGAACTCCTGGTTGATCAGCGCCGTCATGCTGGATACGGGGATCGGCGAGGAAATGTAGCGCTCGAAGGTCTGCGCGAGTGGCAACATTTGGACATAACCCTGTTCGGCCTCCGGAAAGTCGAGGCTTTCGAGCAGGGAGTTCTGGGCCGGGTATTGGTTATAAGTCGCGAACGTTTCCGGTCCGACGAGGTAGCGGACGAATTCCCAGGCTTGCTCGGGGTGCTCGCTATTGGGATTGATGCCCAAGGCACGGCCGCCGAGGTGGGAGATGCGCTTGACGCTGCCCCGCGGGATCGGGCCGGTCTGCAGCGCCGTCTCGGACTGGGCTTCGGCCGCGCGGAAGGTTTGTGGCGGGAAGACGGTGATGGCGCAGTCGCCGCGGCCAAGCCCGCCCACGATCTCCGGGTCGCCCCAGGTGTTGACGGTGATAAGGCTTTCGGGAGCCGTGCCGTTGGCGAAGAAATTGCTGAAGTAGGTCATGGCGCCGACCAATTGCTCTTGCGTCACGACCACTTCCCACTTGCCCGGCGTGGTTTCGTCGACCAGAGTCGAGCCGTTGCTCCAAAGATAATAGTTCACCAGCGTCCACATGCCGCTGTCGGGCGCGCTGCCCGCCGGGAAGCAGAAGCCATATTGGCCATCGCCAGAGGTCAGCGCCTGCGCGGCACTCGTCAGCTCTTCCCAGGTATCGGGGAGCGTCACGCCGGCGGCTTGCAGGAGATCCGGGCGATAGGCGAGCGCGAACGTGTCCGCGGTCCAGGGCACGCCATAGACCTTGCCATCCAGCGTCGCCAGTTCGATTGCCAGGAAGTCCTCGATGCCGGCACCAGGCGGATTGGCCGCGATGGACGGGCCGAGATCGGCGATCAGGCCGGACCTGGCGAGGTCGCGCGTCCAGACGAAGGCCATCTGCTGGATGTCGGGACCGGCGCCGGCCGGCACTTCGCGCGCCAGCTGCGCCAGGGTATCGCCGCCACCCAAGGTTTCCAGCCGCACGTGGATATCGGGATGCGCAGTGTTCCAAGCGTCGACCGCCGCAACCAGCCCGTCGATTTCAGTGGGCGGATCGAATTGGCGGAACACCAGTTCAACGCTGTCCTGCGCCTGTGCGGCCATGAGGCCGGCAAGGCTAGTCGATAGCAAAACGGCCGACCGCCAGAAAACAGTTTTCGACATTGAGTTCCCTCCCAGGACGCTATGACATCGATGCCGACCCGGCCTTTTCTGCCGGCGGCGTTATGCGCGATATGATTGAGCTCGGCATTCTTACCGCTCGCTTTGGTGTCATTGGCAAGCGTCCAGCAGGAAAAATGCCCGCGCTATATCGTGATTGGCGCACTGGTGCTGCTTGAGGTCAAATGCAAAGCTCTCATATGCTATGTGAAATCTGCATATCGGGAGATCAGCGATGCGAGAGTTGCGCCAGTTTGTCGAGGTCGCGAGCAGACATTCCATTTCGGCCGCTGCAAAGCACCTCAATATTTCCCAACCCGCCTTATCGCGCGCCATTCAAAAACTTGAGCAGAGTTATGGGGCGCCGCTCTTTGTCAGAAACGGAGCCGGCATGGAGCTGAGCCCCTATGGCTCGGCGCTCTATAGCCGGGCCGTGCAGATCATTCCGGCGCTGGACGAAGTGCGCGAAGAGATCGAACAGCTTCAGGGACGGGCCAAGGCGGCTATCCGCATCGCCGCCGGCGATTACTGGGGACACATCGTGCTCCCCGACGTCACGAGACGATTCTGCGAGGCACGTCGCAATGTTCTCGTCCACCTCGACATCGCCGACGAAGGCAAACGACTCGAGGGCTTGCGCAACGGGGTCTATGATATCGTCTTCGGCACGATGTCGTCGCGCTATGGCCTCGTGATGGACGTTCAATTCGAGCCAATGTCCCGGCAAAGCACTTACGTCTATTGCGACAAGACCCATCCGCTCGCCGGTCGCAAGGCATCCAACGAAGAGTTCATGGCGCTACGCTGGATCAATCCCGGCTATGACGACGATTCTGGTTCCGGCAGGCTTGCCCGGCAGGCGCGCGACTTCGCCATTCGTGCCGATACCACGATGAATGCCCTCCTGCTCCTGCGCGGCTCCGGGCTGGTCCTGTCGGCATCGAGCGGTTTCATGCAGCTCTTCGCCGCGTTCGGCATCACCAGGATCGACATCGAAGACCCGGGCGAAGCAACCGATTCCGGCGCAATCCACGCCCGCAATGCCCTCAACCGCCCCAATGTGCGCGACTATCTGAACCTTGCGCGAGACCACGCAAGCGCTTTGGCGGACGAGAGGAAAGTCTAAGCTGCGGACGGATACAGTCCCGGCTCTTACCCCCAAGGTCGCTCCTGTCTAGAGGGGCTTGGGGTAAGCGATGTTGGCTTTTGAAGCCGATCACCGGGATACAAGGCATGAGTTTTGAAGGAAACTGGCGGACATAGATGTAGTAACATCGAACTCCGTATTTGAGACATTAGAAGAGTGGACCAAACAGCTCAAGTTCGCAAATGTCCAAGTAGAACAGCCTATTAGCCAACGTGTCGGCCCCACGCGCCGGGGGCCGACACCATGACGCGGGATACCTCTTCCTCCGACCTTCGACAGGCTTTTGCCCATTCTTCAGAGAAGCTAGCGGGCACAACCGTGAGCCAGGGCATGCCCGGTTTGGAGGTGAGGCGATGCCGCTTGGACAGTTCGTGGGCCGCCATGGCTTTGAGACCAAACAGGATGTCGGCGAGCGGCACTTGCCCGGTTTCGATTTTGGCGTCGCACACCGAGCGGTATTCCAGAACCAGGCAATGCGGTTTGATCGCGCGCCAGAATTCTTCGTAGTTCATCGGCGCCAGCCACGCATCGACATCGTCTCGATAACGAAATTTTTCCATGCGGGAATTGTCGCAAATTGAGAAGGTCAAATGCAAATCGGCGCGAAAAACTCTGAAGGATCAGCACCATGAGCCTGACCGACGATATTCGCGATACGTTTCGAAAAGCGGCGCTTCAAAATGAGGCTGCTAAAGGGCTCAACAGTGATGATTGGGCTCAATACCGTCAAATTCTCTCCGACCATGAACGGCACAAACGTGACGAGCTGCAGTCGCATCACGGCAACTACCAGACCCGTCTGGAAGCTGTGCGCAGCTACCTTATCGATCAGGCGGCGAGCAAGGGCCGGCCTCTGTTGCCGCGGATGTTGGGGCGCGATGGTTTCAACCGGGCGGAGATCGACCGGCAGGCGCACCGGGCTGTGCAGGACGATCATTCGCAAAAACTCGCTCAAATCGACGCTGGCAAAGACGCAAAACTCAAGGCCCTGACGGATGGGGCGCAACAGCGCCAAGTCCTCAAAAACCAACTCAAAGAGGACTTTGCAGGGGCCACCGACCGCAGATCGATTGCTGAGCGCCGAACAGGCCCCAAGCGTCTGCACTGAAGTTACGAAAAGTAGAACGCAAGAATCTTGCGCAACTTCTACTTGCACAATGTAGGAATTATATCCTATTGTTCACTATATGTTCTATCATAGCAGAAAGGAGACTGAGCATGAACCAGTATTATGATCCGAAAGAAAATGAACGGGTCGCCATAGCCCGAGAAAGCTTTTCAGGCCGTTTGCTTACCGACCGCCAATTTGATGAGGCCATGGTGATTACCGGCATCATCGAGAGCGAAATCCGCCAGTCGGGGTCGTTCAAAGAAAAGCTGGGCGACTATGCATTCGCTTTTTCCCGCACAGAAAAGTTTGATGCCACCAAGTCCGAAACGATCATCCGGGACCTGTTCAAAGAGCGAACTGGCCAGAGCATGAATCAGATGCGCGAGGATTTGGTAAAGCGCGACGAGGCCGTAACGGACAACGATCGCACTTTGGCCTATCGGGAGGCGACTGCCATTGGCGACTTGATGGAAGACGGCATCACGATGCCTTTCAACCGCGCCTATGCCCATCAGGCGCACCAGATTGCCGAGCAGATCGGTGTGACTGACGCTTGTGCCAAGCGTCTGATGCGGGAGGAGTTCGCCGAGGTCGAAGGCTCCGAGCTTCTGGCCTGGGGCAAGGATTTGGACGAAACGATCTACCGTCCCAAGATCGAGGCCGAGAAAGCCGAGCGTGAGTCGTCACGAGAGCAGGAAAAGCCTTCGCGCGGTGCCGGCCGGGGAACTGTTCGTTCTCGATCCGGCCCCCAGTAGGTGGGCCCTGTCCATGAAAGACGCGTTCGACGACATCGCTGGACCGACCGGGGCGGACGTTTCCGCCCCGGCGCTGCCCGCCGCGCGCCCGGTCGTGACGCTCGATGTGGCGCTTTATGAGCGCTATCTCACGGAGAGCGACATGACCGACGAGCAGAAACGGGAATTTCTCGAAATGCTCTGGACGATCATCGTCGGCTTCGTTGATCTGGGCTTCGGCGTCGATCCTGTGCAACAGGCGATTGAGGCCGAGGGCTGTGGGCAGAATGTCGAAAACAGCGGATCCCACAATGCCGGGTTGGTATCATCAGAACGCCAACTAACACCACCGGATACAACCCCAAACCAGCAGGCCGATAATGTGGCGGCAGTGCGGAAAGGAAGGAGGACATGAACCAGTTTTACAAGCGTGACCGCGACGAAAACGCCGAGCCGCTGAAGGCCATAATCTATTGCCGCGTATCAAGTATCGCTCAAACGAAAAAAGGCGATGGGCTAGCGTCGCAAGAGTCACGCTGCCGGGAATATGCGGCCTATAAAGGGTACATAGTGGTGAAGGTCGTCTACGACCGCGCCGTCTCCGGTGGACTGTTCGACCGTCCCGGTATCAAGGAGGTAATCCAGTTCCTCAAGCGCGAAAAGCACGCCGAGCAATATGTCGTGGTGTTCGACGATATCATACTGCTCCAGCGTGATCAGGCCGTCGTGGTGGCCCTTGCGCAAGGTTACACCCCAATCAGCGACTTCGATGTATCCAGCGTAATGCTGACGCGTCAGCAATCGCATGACGTCTTCGTAACGAATTTCGGCGCGCTTCTTACTGATCATGAATTCCGGCCGGGCCTCGAGATAGCGTTTCACCTCGCCCTGGGTTTGCAGGCGCCCCGATGCAAAGCCTTCGAGAGCCTCCTGAATGATTGACGCTATTGGCTCATCTCGGACCAGCAGGTTGCCATGTCCCGCTACCTTGCTGAACACGTATCCCGGTGGGGCATGAAACGGCCAGTAACCGTTCATGGCGCGGGAGCGCATTCGGTTTTTGGTCTGCTCGGCATTCTTGAGCCGATAGTGCTCGGCATTGAGGGCTTGCATCCCCTCAAAATACAGCCCGTCCGAGTCCTGCCGGAACTCCATGGTCGGGCAATCCATCTGGGCACCCGTCGCAAAGATGGCATCGCGCAAATCCATGTGGATGCGGACGTTACGGGCCAGGCGGCTGAGCGCATCCAGACCCGGATGAATGAGGATGCTCGTGCGCCAGCCCGCAAGGACATCAACGAAGACTTCGTCTTGCGAGGTGCTGTCGTCTGTGCCGACTGCGAGGGTTCTCTCACGGCATGCTGGTCAAAAAGCAAAACCGGCAAAAAGCATCCGTATTATCTCTGCTTCACCAAAGGCTGCCAAAGCTACCGCAAATCCATTCCGCGTGAGCGGATCGAGGGTGACTTCGAAGCCCTGCTGCAGCAGATGACCCCGACGCAAGAAGTATTCGAGATTGTGCGCGCCATGTTCAAGCAAGCGTGGGACACGCGGCTGGATCAGGCCACTCAGGCGGCCGTCACGCTCAAGGCTGATATCGTCCGCCTCGACAAGCAAATCGACCATCTGATGGATCGGATCGTGGAAGCCACGAGCGGATCCATGATTACTGCCTACGAACGCCGTGTCGCCTAGCTTGAAAAAGAAAAGTTGCTGGCCTCTAAGAAGCTCTCAAGAAAGCCCGGTCCCAAGCGCCCCTTCGAGGAAATGTTCGAACTCGCCTGCGACTTCCTCTCAAGCCCTTGGAATATCTGGCATTATGAATCGCTAGCAGCTCGCAGAATGGTCCTCAAACTCTTGTTTGCGGAACGTCCGGCCTACGGCCGGAATTCGGGATTTCGAACCCCAAAAACTACCTTACCATTCAAACTGTTAGGAGACCTTCACATGGGAAAGTGTGAAATGGCGGAGAAGAAGGGATTCGAACCCTCGAGACAGTTTTTGACCATCTGCGCCCTTAGCAGGGGCGTGCCTTCGACCACTCGGCCACCTCTCCAAGACGGGCTGGTACATGAAAATTGCAGTGGGAGGCAAGGCATTTCTGCCCAGGTGAGGAAGAAACTTGGGAGTGATGGTGCCGTAACGAAAAGGCCGCGCCCAAGGGCGCGGCGATTGGTCAGCGGGCGCGCTGGTTGAAGAGGATTTTGGCGGCGTCCTTGTTGTCGACAGCGCTGGTACCGGGCGCTTCCTTGCCGATGCCGAGGCCCTTGGCAACAGCCGGGCGGGCATTGAGCCGGTCGAACCAGGCATAAAATTGCGGGAACTCGTCGCGAGTGATGCCGTAACGCTCGGCGCTCTGGGCCCAGCCGATGGCAGCAATGTCGGCAATGGAATAATCGCCGGCAATATAGTCGCGACCCACCAGGCGCTTCTCCAGCACGCCGAACAGGCGGTGGGTTTCATCGCTGTAGCGTTTCATGGCGTAAGGGATTTTTTCGGGAGCGTAGACGTTGAAGTGGTTGTTCTGGCCCAGCATCGGGCCGAAGCCGCCGACCTGCCAGAACAGCCATTCATCGACCTCGACCTGGGCGCGCATGTCGATGGGGTAGAACTGGCCAAACTTCAGGCCGAGATATTTGAGGATGGCGCCGGACTCGAACACGGAAATGGGCTGGCCGCCGGGACCTTCGGGATCAACGATGGCGGGGATCTTGTTGTTGGGCGAGATGGCCAGGAACTCTGGCGTGAACTGTTCGCCCTTGCCGATATCGATACGATGGTAAGTGTATGGAATGGCAAGCTCTTCGAGCATGATGTGCAGCTTCTGCCCGTTCGGGGTCGGCAGGGAATAGGCTTCGATAGGCTTGGTCTGGGTGGTCATGGCGCGTCCAATCAGCGGGAGGAGGCGGCCACTTTATCGGTAAACGACGATGAAGGGCAAGGCTGGGCGACGGTGCCCTGCCCTCTATCGGATTAGTCGGCGCGCAACTGCAGCTGGGGGATGCCGTTGCCCGTGCGGGCCGGCGAATTGCCATGAATATCGATGGTCGCGGTGACGCGCTGGCGAAAAGCCGAGAACATGAAGGTGGGCGTGACGTTGACCGGATCATCGAATTTTACCGTGATCTGGTAGTGCTGCATATCGCTCATCACGCTAACGGCGATCAGCAATCCCCTGAAAGGTCGAGATAAATACTTGCCGGTTACGCGCATGCCAAGCTGGAAAGGCACGGCCACGCGTTCGGGCAGGCTGGCACGAGCGGTGTTCCAATCGCGAAAACCATGAGCGCGGGCGACGGCTTCCAGCGCAGCGCCCTGGGACAGGGTTTCGCCGGCCTTGGCGCGGTCATCGCGCAAAGCCCTGGCTTCGGATTTGAGGGTCTGGGCACTTGGGGTATCGAGAGAAAACGACATGACAAAGGTCCTTCACAATGCGTGAGGCGTCTCTTCATGGGGCTCGCCTTGCCATGCAGCGCCTCGCAAAGGGAACCAGCATGCTGGATGTCTTGCTCAACGAACTGGCTTCACCATCGGGATATCCCGGCGAGCGGCAGGTGCCAAAAACCTGCTTCGTAATTGCGCCGGCGAGAGGGATTTGTCAATTGTGCAAACCGGGGCGGTATCAAGATGGGTGATGGGGAAATCAGGGAAATGCGTTGGGCGGGGTGGTGCGGTGAGGGTATGGAGGGGCGGTGGTCGACCCGAGATAATCCCCACCCAGCCTTCCCCTGGGAGGGGGAGGAGCAGGAGGCCGACGGGTCACGATGGAGAGGCGGGCGCCTCAGGAGAGCTGATGACGGAGTTGCTGCTGCTGATCGCGGGCTTGCTGGGTGGAGCGGTCAATTCGCTGGCGGGCGGAGGATCGTTCATCGTGTTTCCGGCGCTGCTGGCTGTCGGAGTCACGCCGGTGATCGCCAATGCGTCCAACACCTATGCGGCGCTGCCCGGTTATGTGAGCGGCGCAGCGGGTTACTGGTCGGGCATCGTGGCGCACAAGCACCGGCTGGTGGTGTATTCCATCGTGGCGCTGATCTTTGGCTATGTGGGCGCCGAACTGCTGCTGGTGGTGTCCAACGCGCAGTTTTCGCTGGTGGTGCCATGGCTGATGCTGTTCGCCGTGGTGCTGTTCATCTTCGGCAACCGGATCAACGCCTATGCCGCCCGGCGCGGCGGCGGACGGCGGGGCATGAAGCTGCTCGGCACGCTGCTGCTGATGGTGTTCCTGGCGCTGGTTTGCGTCTACGGAGGGTTCTTCAATGCGGGGCTGGGCTTCCTGACGCTGGCGTTTTTGGCGACGGCGGGCATCAGCGACATCCATGCCATGAACGGGCTAAAGATGTGGATTGCCGCGGTTGTGGCGGTGGTTGCGGTGGGGCGGTTCGCGCTGAGTGGGTCGATCGACTGGTATCACGGCTCGATCGCCATGGTGGGGGTGACAGTGGGGGCGTATGTGGCAGCGCGGAATGCGCACCGGTTTCCCAGGCAGGCGATCCGGGCGGGGGTGATCGTTTACGGGATCGGGATGACGGCGTGGTTTTTCTGGAAGGCTTATTTCGTGTGAGCTTTCCTTCTCCCTGGAGAAAGAAGGTGTGCGTGGAATGGATGGGGGTTCTGCGCTCAGGGGCATTGAGCCATGGGCGTGCGCGGCACCCCTCACCCTGCTTACTCCGCTGAACGCGTCGCAAGCTGTCCCTCTCCCTCAAGGGGCGAGGGTGACGACTGATAGTCCTCCCCCGGACACAAACTCATCGGCCTTTTTTAGCCAGACTGCAGCATCGTGGAACGCCGCGCCGCCGAAGGGGGGCGCGGGAGCGGCGCTCGTCAGCGTGTTGATGCCCTGGCCGCGGCGGTGGGCCTTGTTGGGATGGAGGCCTTCGGCGACGAGGACGCCGAGGGACATGCCGGTGGAGATGCGGGCGGTCAGGTCGACGGAGCCGCGGCGGTTGCCGAGGGTCACGTAGTCGCCATCGGCGATGGCGTGGGCGGCGGCGTCGTCGGGGTGGATGAAGACGGAGGGTGGGCCTTCGCGGCGCTGGCTGCCGGGGGTTTCGTTGAAGGTGGAATTGAGGAAGCCGCGGGCCGGGCTGGTGGCGAGGCGAAAGGGATGCTCGGTTGTGGCGTTCTCGATGATGTCCCAATGGTCGGCAAAGCGGGGCATGTCGGCAGGGTCGCAGGTCCAGAGATAGCCCTTGCGGTCGGCAACGCCCTGCCAGTCGGGCGCGAAGCGAAAGCGCTTGTCGGGCCAGGCGAAGCCATCGGCGTAGCGCGCCATGGCATCGGGGCGCTCGCGGTCGACGAAGCCGGTTTTTTCGATGTCGTCGAGTTCGCCATAGTTCGAGCGGCGGAAGGTGTCGGCGACGACGTCGCGGTCGCAGGTGCGGAAGATGGGGTCATCAAGGCCAAGGCGCAGCGCCAGGGCGTTGATGACTTCGTGGTTGGACCAAGTCTGGCCGGGGCGCTCGATGACTTTGGGGCCATAGAGCACGCGGGTGTGGCCGCCCCGGGTGTAATAGTCGTTGTGTTCGAGGAACATGGTGGCGGGCAGCACGATATCGGCCATTTCGGCCGTTTCGGTCATGAACTGCTCATGGACGACGAGGAACAGGTCCTCGCGGGCCAAACCCTGGCGGGTCAGATTCTGGTTCGGCGCGACGCTGGCGGGATTGGTGTTCTGTACGATCATGGCCTTGACCGGGCCGCCACCCTTGAGCGCCTTGGCGTCGCCAGTCAGGATGGGACCGATCTCGGACATGTCGAGCTGGCGCGGATCGCCCTTTTGCAGATGGGTGCCGGTGAGGCGGGATTTGTCGAGGGCCCAGGTGCCCGAATTGGAGTGGAAGGCGCCACCGCCGCGATGCTGCCAGGCGCCGGTCATGGCCGGGATGCAGAGGGCCGCATGCATGGCGGTCGCACCGTTGCGCTGGCGGGTGAAGCCATAGCCCAAGCGGAAATAGGAGCGTGGCGTGGTACCAACGAGGTGGGCGAAGGTTTCGATCTCGGCGATGGTCAGGCCGGTGATGCCGGCGGCCCATTGGGGCGTGCGGGTGGCCAGATGGGCGGCGAAGTCCGGGCTGAAATCGGTGTAGTTTGCCATATAGGCGCAGTCGGCCAGATTGTCGCGCAGCAGCACGTGCATGACGGCGACGGCCAAGGCGCCATCGGTGCCGGGACGAACGATGAGGCCGAGATCGGCCTGGTCCATGGTGGCGGTGCGGTAGATGTCGACGACGACGATCTTGGCGCCACGTTCTTTCCTGGCCCGCATGGCGTGGGTCATGACGTTGACCTGGGTGTGCACGGCATTGGTGCCCCAGATGACGACGCAATCGCTTTCGGCCATCTGTTCGGGGTTGACGCCGCCCAGCATGCCGGTGCCGGCGATATAGCCGGGCCAGGCGGTGCCGGTGCAGATGGTGTCGTACTGGTTGGAATAGCCCCTGGCGGCGCGCAGGCGATCAATGCCGTCGCGGTGCACATGGCCCATGGTGCCGGCATAATAATAGGGCCATATGGCCTCGGCGCCGTGGTCGGCTTCGATGGCGAGGAAGCGGGCGGCGATTTCGTCGAGGGCTTCGTCCCAATCGATGGGGGCCCACTGCCCTGCCCCCTTGGCACCGACGCGGCGAAGCGGGTGGGTCAGGCGATCTGGATGGTGGATGCGCTCGGCATAGCGGGCGACTTTTTCGCAGATGACGCCAGCGGTGTAGGGATCGTCCTTGGCACCGCGGACGCGACCGATGGTGCGCGCGTCGATGATCTCGACGTCCAGCGCGCAGGCGGACGGACAATCATGCGGGCAGACCGAACGGGCGATGCGGGCGACGATGGGCTTGTTCATGGACCGCGAGGGTATCCGAGCGGGCGGTGAGGCTCAATGTGATTGTGGTGATGGATGGGATGAATGGTGGTGATGGGGGTGGTTATATTGGGAAAGATCGGAGCTAAGCGCCACCCCCACCCAACCTCCCCTTGACAGGGGAGGAGCCGACCGGTGGCGGTGGCAGAATGGTGCTAAAGCCATAGGTGATAGCGGGCCTGCGGGGGAGATTCGGCAGCCCTGTCGGACTACAGCGCGAAGGCCTTGGTGGCGGTTTCGGCGTTGCGGCGGGCGCGGTTGGCGGCGTGGCGGGCGAGTTGGGCGGCGCCGGAGTGGAACTGGGAGAAGGTGACCCGCCGGCGGTCCGGTGTAGCGATAGTGATGCCGCGCCAGTTGGGACGGACCGAGTGGACGTCGGACCAGGCAATGATGGTGGCTTTGCCCAGCGCACTGCGGTGTTCGAGGGTGGTGGTGTTCCAACGCACCTTGACGAACAGACCGCCAAGCCCAACCAGGAGAGCGCCCGCGCCAACGGCGAGAGAGGCGATGAAGGTGGCGATGATGTGGGCGGGATCGACGACCTTGGTGCCGCCGATGACGATGACAGCGGACATCAGGATTACGGCAAGGGCTGCGGCGCCGTAGCAGGCGAAATATTCAACCATCGAGGGGCGCAGTTCGGCCCAGCCATCAACCTGGACGGCCTCCTCGGCCTGAACCAGGCGCAGGGCGAGAAAGGCGGCATAGCCAAATGCCACCACGCCGGCCGCGCGGCCGACCGGCAGCCCATCGAAAAAGGCTATGTGCTTGAAAACAAGAAGGACGACGATCACGACCAGTGGCACAGCCACTTCCTGCCAATGCAAGGGCACTATCTGCTCTCCGAAACTGCGGGCCGGTGACGCAAACACGGCATTTCAATGCGCTGGAATCTAACAAAGAACGCAGCACTGACCATCAACTTTTTCGGGAAGCGCAATAATGGAATGGAACACGAACTTTTTTGTCACACTCCACAGCGGTCGGGTTTGGCGCAAGCAGCGGGCAAACTGATTCCGCCCGCTGCGCCAAGTCATTGTCAGGACAAGAGTTTCAGACCCGCGATGCCAGCGATAATGAGACCGATCGAAGCCAGGCGGGCGATGGTGGCGGGATCACCGAACAGCATCATGCCCAAGATGGCCGTGCCGACGGTGCCAATGCCGGTCCAGAGCGCATAGCCGGTGCCGACGGGCAGGTCGCGCAGGGCCAAGCCGAGCAGCACGACGCTGGCAACCATGGCGGCGACAGTCAGGACAGTGGGGGTAAGCCGCGAAAATCCTTCAGTGTATTTAAGACCGATCGCCCAACCCATTTCGAGGATGCCGGCGATGACGAGATAGACCCAGGCCATTGGATTGCTCCAAGTTGCGGGTCGTCCCGGTGAAATGTGCGGTAATCCGGCCGTCCGGATACCGCGATACATAGGGGATGCGGCTGTCAAAGTGAAGGGCCGGGCAGACGGTCCGCCGGTGCATGGATGCGCTCAGGCGGGAGGTGAAATGGCAATTTCCTCGCGTTCGCAGAGCGTTGCCAAGGCGCTGCCCGGCGCGGGCAAGGGCATTTCGGCGCGGCCCCGCCGGGTCAGTTGGCTGCGCCAGAGATGGACGGCAAGGGTTTCGGGGCGGATGGCGGGATCGATGCTCGAGCCGGGCTGCATGAGCGAAGGAATGGCTTCGTAGGGGATGGGGTAGAACACGGCGCTGGGCTGGACCAAATGCGCAAGGCCCCGCCTTTGCATGTAGTGGGTCAGCGCCATCGGGCCGGTGGCGCCATATTGCATGTGTTCGGGCGCGATGGTTTCGCCAAACAAGCGCCGGACCGCGACCTCGAAGCGGCGCAAGGGCTGCAAATGCGGCTCGAACAGCGGCCGTTCGGTCGCGGTGAAAATGGCCAGCAGATCATCAAGCAGGGGCGCATCGGCGGGGATGTGCAGCACCGCGCCATTGATCGAGCCCGGGCGCTCATAGGCCATGAGGTAATCGGGCGGGCCGGTGATGGGGCGCATGCAATAGACGTCGAGATCGGCATAGACGCCGCGGGCCTGCTTGAGCAGGCTCATGCGGAAATAGTCGGAAAAGACACCAGGGGTGCCCCGGCCCTTGTAGAACACCAGCTTGTCGCGGGGGAGCACTTCGGCGGCGTCGCGCGCGACGGCGCCCGGCGGCAGCCCCGCCACCGGGTCGTAGGAATAGACCTCGACGGGGTGGCCCTGGCGGCGGAACGAGGCGATGGACAAGGCTTCGAGCCAACTCATGGGGCCGTGCCAGAAGCTGACAATGGTGGGGAGCGTCATCTTTGCCTCGATACCGACGGAGGTGGTCAAACCTGCGGCTTGCGCTTGGCCTTGTGGTCCTTGGGCTTGTAAACCTTGGTCTTTTTCGGCGGAGCGTCGGCGGTCGATTTCGGCTTGCCCTTGTCCTTGGGAGGACGCGGCTTGTCGTCGGCGAGGCGGACGGCGCCGTCGGTGGCGGCTGGATCGTAGCGCAGGGCGCGGTCGGCGCGTTCGGGGCGCGGGGCGGCGGGATCGTAGCGTTCGATGGGGCCGTCGGGGCGGCGCTGGGCGGCCGGCGGGCGGGTGCGGCCTTCGGTGCGCTCGCCGGGACTATCGATGGCGGTGATGAGGACGCCGCGTTCGCCGGAGCCGTTTTTGTCGATGGATTTGGTGAAGGCGTCGGCCTTGGCGGCGGCGACTTCGAAGTGGGATTCGGTGTCGAAGATGCGGATCGAGCCGATGGCGGTCTTGGTGACATTGCCGGCCTTGCACAGCATGGGCAGCAGCCAGCGCGGCTCGGCCTTGTGCTTGCGACCCACGGAAACCTTGAACCAAGTGCCGCCTTCGAACTTTTCGCGGGCGCGGGGATCGCTGTCGCCGGGCTTGGCGGGCGCGGCGTTTTCGGTGACTTCCTCAGGGGTGGGTCGGGCGGCGAGTTGCTGGCGCAGGTAGGCCGCGGCGATCGCTTCGGGGGCGTATCGCGTTAGCAGTTCGTTAACAAACGGCGTCTCATCGGGGCTGATTTCGGTGGTCAGTGCGGCATCGGTCAGGATCGATTCGCGATAGCGGGCATCGATGTCGGCGCTGGTCGGGGGAGCCATGCCCTGAACGTCGAGCTTGGCGAGCTTGAGCGTGCGCTGGACGGCGTTGCGGCGATGCATCGGCACGATGAGGACGCAGGTGCCCTTGCGCCCTGCCCGCCCGGTGCGGCCGGAACGATGCAGCAAGGTATCGGGATTGGTCGGCATGTCGGCATGGATGACGAGATCGAGATTGGGCAGGTCGATGCCGCGGGCGGCGACATCGGTGGCGACGCAGATGCGAGCGCGGCCGTCGCGCATGGATTGGAGCGCATTGGTGCGCTCGGCCTGCGAGAGTTCGCCCGAGAGGGTGACAACGTCGAAGCCGCGATTGTGGAGGCGCGAGGAGAGGTGCTTGACCCCTTCGCGGGTGGAGGCGAAGACCAGGGTGTTGGCGCTGTCGAAATACAGCAGCGTGTTGATGATGGCGTTCTCGCGCTCGGCGGCGGGGACCAGCATCAGCTTGTAGTCGATATCGGCGTGCTGCTCGGCAGCATTGGTGGCCGAAATGCGCAGAGCGTCGTTCTGGAAGGTTTTTGCCAGCTGGGCGATCGGCTTGGGCACGGTGGCGGAGAACAAGAGGGTGCGGCGATCCTCGGGGGCGGCATCGAGAATGAATTCGAGGTCTTCGCGAAAGCCCAAGTCGAGCATTTCATCGGCTTCGTCGAGGACGACGGCGCGCAGGGCGGACATGTCGAGCACGCCCTTGGTGATGTGATCGCGCAGGCGCCCCGGGGTGCCGACGACAATGTGGGCGCCGCGTTCGAGGGCGCGGCGCTCGGTGCGCATGTCCATGCCACCGACGCAGGACGCCGTCTTGGCGCCGGCCTCGGCGTAGAGCCAATCGAGTTCGCGCTGCACCTGGAGGGCGAGTTCGCGGGTCGGGGCAATGATGAGGGCCAGCGGCGCGCCGAGGTCGGTGAAGCGCTCGGCGTCACCCAGCAAAGTGGGGGCGATGGCCATGCCGAAGGCGACGGTCTTGCCGGAGCCGGTCTGGGCGGAGACGAGCAGGTCGCGGCCGGCGGCCTCGTCGGCGATGACGGCATCCTGCACGGCGGTCAGGGCTTCGTAGCCCTTGGCGGCAAGGGCGCGAGCGAGCGGGGCGAGGATCGTTTCAGGTAGGGACAAAGCAATTCTTTCAGGTGGGATAAGAACCCCTGCCCGGCACTCCCCTTTATCGTTGGGAGGCAGCGAAGGAGCTGTGGATTAAAGTGCCTTATAGCACAAACAAGCAAAAAGGCCGCCTGGCGGGCGGCCCTAGCAGAGATTTGGCAGTCGTCAGCCTTCTCCCCTTGAGGGAGAAGGTGCCCCGAAGGGGCGGATTATGGGTTCAATGCTCGCCAGAAAATTGAAGCATGGGCGGGCGCAGGACCCCTCACCCTGACATTTCTGCTGAACGCAGAAATGTCTGTCCTTGTTCGGCTCAAGACGCTCCACTGGAGCGTCTTGTGGCTTCGCTAACGCCTCCAAGTCCCTCAAGGGGAGAGGGTAGGAAGATGGGGCTTAGCCGACGAGTTCTTCGTCGGTGAAGAAGAACTTGATTTCGGAGGCTGCGGTTTCGGGGGCGTCGGAGCCGTGGACGGAATTTTCGCCGATGGAGAGGGCGAATTCCTTGCGGATGGTGCCGTCGGCGGCGTTGGCGGGGTTGGTGGCGCCCATGACTTCGCGGTTCTTGAGGATGGCGCCTTCGCCTTCAAGCACCTGGATGACGACGGGGGACGCGATCATCTGCTCGACCAGTTCGCCAAAAAAGGGGCGATCCTTATGGACGGCGTAGAAGCCCTCGGCCTGGGCGCGGGTCATGTGGATTTTCTTGAGCGCGATGGGGCGCAGGCCGGCGGCCTCGAACTTAGCGAGGACCCTGCCGATCAGGTTGCGGCGGACGACATCGGGCTTGAGAATGGAAAAGGTGCGTTCGAGAGCCATTGAACTGGTCCTTAGTCTTGCGTTGGTCTGGAAGGGTCGCGCCTTGTAGCGGCAGAGTTTGACGGAGGCAAGACGCGGCTACGCAGCAGACTGTCCGGGCGGCGGCGGGCGGCACGCGCAGGGGTTTACCTTCGCGGCTGCGCACGGCTAAGACATGGCGCATCTGATTGATTGGTCAGTTCAACCCCGTTTTTCATCGAGTTTTTCATGGATCCTGTTTTCAACGCCTTTCCGACAAGACCGGTGCAGATCGCCAAGAGCGGCATCAACTCGCCCTTGGGCAGCGTGGCGTTCGCGCTGATCCTGTTCGGCCTGCTGATCGCCGGCGCGCTCTGGGTCGGGCCCAACCTGACGCGCGATTTCATTATCCAGGCCGATCCGGTCGAAGTGCCCGAAGCCGATATCAGCAATGGGGAGTGCTCGACCTATCGCGGGATCGTCACCAGTTGCGGGGCCGATATCGCCTACGAGATCAAGGGCAAGTCGGTCACGGCGTCGCTGTCCTATCTGTTTCTCGATCCGTCCAACAGCGACTATGAAGTCAGCGTGATCCGCTCGGCGAGCCATCCGAGCATGGCCACGCTCAGCCTGGGGCTGGACATGCTGTGGAACCGCGCGATCGTGGCAGGGGCGATCGCGCTGGCGTTGCTGGCAGGCGGGCTGGCGCTGTTGCGCACGGCGCGGGGCGCGGCGCGGTTCCAAAGGTCGCTGAGCGAGCCGGTGGAACTGGTGCCGGTGGCGGCGACGGTCAGTATCGCGCGCAAGTTGCTGTTCGGCCTGTTGGGCACCACCTATTCGGTCAAGTACACGCTGGACGGCAAGAAGTATCTGAACGCCCATAGCGGGTTCAGGGGCAAGGAGCGGCCATTCGTGCTGGGGCTAGATGGCAAGAAGACCGTTCTGCTGGCGGCGATCCCGCGGCGGGGCGGCATGCTGATCCTGCTCGATGCGGCGCTCAACCGGGTCGAATTCACCGATGCCGAGCGCGAGGCGATCGGGGCGGCGATGGCGGCAGCGGCCTAGGCGCACGGGCCGCCAAGGCAGCCATGTGCGCGCAGCGGTTGCCAAGGCGGGCGCCAGACACTATCCAGCATGCTGAATTGAGCGCGCGCGGTTTTGCTGCGGCTCCAAGCCCGTTTTTCTCGTTTTGCAGATCGTCGCGCCATGCTGTCCATCAACAACCTCATCTATCGCATCCAGGGGCGCGAGCTGTTCGACGGCGCTTCGGTGGTGTTGCCGACCGGCTCCAAGACCGGGTTCGTAGGCAAGAACGGCACCGGCAAGACCACGCTGTTCCACCTGATCCAGGAGCATCTGCAACCCGATGCCGGCGGCATCGAGCTGGTCAAGAAGGCGCGGATTGGGGCGGTGGCCCAGGAGGCGCCGGCGGGCAACGAGAGCGTATTGGAGGTGGTGATGGCCGCCGACAAGGAGCGCACGGCGCTGATGGCGGAGGCCGAAACGGCGACCGATCCCGAGCGGATCGGGGAAATCTACATGCGGCTGGCCGATATCGATGCCCATACTGCCGAGGCGCGGGCATCGACGATCCTCAAGGGGCTCGGCTTCGAGCATGACCGCCAGCACGGGCCGACCCATGAGCTGTCGGGCGGCTGGCGCATGCGGGTGGCGCTGGCGGGGGTGCTGTTTTCGCAGCCGGACCTGTTGCTGCTGGACGAGCCGACCAACTACCTGGATCTGGAAGGCACGCTGTGGCTGGAGAAGTACCTCGCCACCTACCCCTATACCGTGTTCATGATCAGCCACGATCGCGACCTGCTGAACAAATCGGTCTCCTCGATCATCCATCTCGAGCACAAGAAGCTGACCTTCTACAAAGGCAATTACGACACGTTCGAATCGACGCGGCGCATGCAGATGGAGCTCAATAACAAGGGCCGCGAAAAGTCGCTCGACCAGATCGCGCATATGCAAAAGTTCGTCGATCGCTTCAAGGCATCCGCAGCCAAGGCCAAGCAGGCGCAGGCGCGCATGAAGATGATTGAAAAGCTGCGGCCGCCGGCGGCGATGTTCGACGAATATTCGGCGCCGTTCACCTTCCAGCAGCCCAAGGCGGAAGCGGCGACGCCGATGATCACGCTGGACGCGGTTTCGGCGGGGTATGGCGACAAGACCATCCTGCGCAACATCAACATGCGGATCGACCCGGAAGACCGGATCGCGCTGATCGGGGTCAACGGCAACGGCAAGTCGACCTTCGCCAAGCTGTTGGCGGGCGATATCAAGCCGATGGGTGGCGCCTTCAACAAGGGCAAGAAGCTGGAAATCGCCCATTTCGCCCAGCACCAGATGGACAAGCTGAAGCCGGAATGGACGCCGTTCGAGCATGTCATCGAGCTGATGCCGACCGACAGCGAAAGCAAGCGGCGCTCGCGGCTGAGCCAGATGGGGCTGACCAAATCGCGCATGGACACCGTGGCCAAGAACCTCAGCGGTGGTGAGCGGGCGCGGCTGCTGATGGGGCTGATCACGTTCAGCGGGCCGGGCATGATGATCCTGGACGAGCCGACCAACCATTTGGATATCGACAGCCGCGACGCGCTGGTGCATGCCTTGAACGACTACGAGGGCGCCGTGCTGATCATCAGCCACGACCGACATCTGGTGGAAGCGACCTGCGATACGCTGTGGATCGCCGAAGGCGGCACGATCAAGGTTCTGGACGAGGACCTGGACAGCTACCAGCGCTCGATCACCGGCGCCAAGGAGCCCAAGGGCAGCAAGGAAGACCGCAAGGCCGCCAAGCAGGAAGCCGCCGCCCGCCGCGAAGCCGTCGCGCCGCTCAAACAATCAATCAAGGATGCGGAAGCCAAGATCGCGCGCCTGAAGGTGGAAATCAGCAAGGTGCAGAGCCAGCTGGACGATCCCAAGATCTATAACGGTGCGTCCGACCGGCTGATCGCCCTGGGCAAGGACAGGGCGCGCTTCGCCGCCGACCTGGAAACCACCGAGGAAAAGTGGCTGGCGCTGAGCGCCGACCTGGAAACCGCCGAGACCGCATGAGGGCTCGGAGTTGAGTTGACTCCGGCGGACGGTTGGCTTTTGCTGGCGCCAGTCCTGTGGTTCGAAAGTCACTCATGCGCCGCTGCAGTATTGGGCTGATCCTGATTGTCGTCGCAATGGTGGCGGCAATGAGCGGGGTGGCGGACGCCAAGGAAACCAGCAAGGCCGAGCGTACCGCCATGCGGCGGTTTGCCGCCAATAACAGCCTGTTCGTGCTGTATCATGAAATGGGACACCTGCTGGTGCACCAGCTCGACCTGCCCGTCCTGGGCAAGGAAGAGGACGCCGCCGACAATGTGGCGACGTGGACGCTGCTGCGCAAAGGCACGCCCGAAGCCGACCAAACGCTGGCCGACGCGGCACAGGGCTGGCTGCTGACCGGGTTGCGCTATGGCACCGATTTCGTGGATGAGGATTTTTACGGCAATCACAGCCTCGACCGGCAGCGGGCGTTCCAGATCGTCTGCCTGATGGTGGGCAGCAACGATACCGCGTTTCGGCCGATCGCCAATCAATATGCCATCGACCGGGACCGGCAGGACAGCTGCGCCGATGATTACCATACGGTCAACCGCAGCATGGAGGGCCTGCTGGGCGCGCGCTCCAGCAAGAATGGCGGCCCCAGCGTGGTGAATGTGACCTATCACGACGCCACGGGGGACCTCAAATCGGCAGCGGTGGCATTTCGCGCCAGCGGCGTGTTCGACGCGGTGGCGGACGAAATCCGCACGCATTACAGCCTGCCGCAGCCGATCGCGTTCAACGCGCAACGCTGCGGGGAGGCCAATGCGTTTTACGATCCGGAAACGGTCGAGGTGATCTTCTGCTACGAATTGATGCAGGATTTCATGGATTTGTATGCTGCCGACAGTCCGACGGAAACCATATCGATCGCGCCGCGGCCCACGGGCACCGGCAAGACCAAGACCGCGCCGATGTCGAACGGAACGATGGTGTCGCCGAAGAATATCGAGAACTAGGCGAGGGTGTGAGGTTTAAGTCATAACAATTGCGGCGTCATTTGCACGGAGGCGGGAAGCTATTGCTTGTCGAAGACGATTGAAGTGGGTTCCCGCTTTCGCAGGAATGACGCGTTGGGGCGGCATGCGCGGTGCGAGGGGGATGATGCCGCGGGGAAAGCATTCCAATTTTGAACGCGCCGGATGGGTTCAGGCTTTCTTGGCCCAGCGGCCGTCGGGTTCCTGCTGCCAGTAGGTTACGGTGTTGCCGGGCAGCAGGGCTTTCCAGGCGAGGCGGGCTTCGCCGACGGCGTCGGGATCGTGGCCGGAGAACAGGTAGACGATGCGCTGGTAGCCATCGGCGGATTGGGGCACGGCGCGATCGACGAAAAAACGGACGGCGGCGGCGTTGGGATTGTCGCCCGTGGTGGTGATCAGGATGGGCTGGAGCGGGTCGGTGTCCTCGCCGGCAAGACCATGGGCCAGGAAACTATCGTCGCGATAGGTCCAGAGATGGGCATCGAGGGCCTCGGCACGCTCAGTGCTGCCCACCTCGATCACGGCGCGCCAGCCGCGTTCGAGGGTTTTTTCCAGCAATTGCGGGATCACCGCCTCGAGTGGGCGTTGTTCGAGGTGATAAAACAAGACGTCCGCCATCAAGGCATCCTGAACTGCATCGCCGCACGCATTCTAGTTTTGGTAATGGTCCCTGACCAGCCGGTCGAGCAGGGCGACGCCGTAGCCGGAGGCCCAGGAGGTGTTGATCTCGTTGGCGGCGGTGCCGAAGGCCATGCCGGCGATATCCAGATGGGCCCAGGGCACGCCATTGACGAAGCGCTGCAGGAACTGGGCGGCCAGGATGGCGCCGCCGGGGCGGCCGGCGGAATTGCGGATATCGGCGAACTTGGACTCGATGATCTTGTCATAGGCAGGGCCCAGCGGCAGGCGCCAGAGCTTTTCGTTGGCGGCAAGGCCGGCACCGAGCAATTGGGCCGAAAGGGCGTCGTCGTTGCAAAACAGGCCGCCGTGATCGTGGCCAAGGGCGACGATGACGGCGCCGGTCAGGGTGGCCAGGTTGATCATGAAGCGGGGCTTGAAGCGATCCTGGGTGTACCAGAGCGCGTCGGCCAGCACGAGGCGGCCTTCGGCATCGGTGTTGATCACCTCGATGGTGGTGCCGCTCATGGCAGTGACGATGTCGCCGGGGCGCACGGCATTGGCGGAGGGCATGTTTTCCACGAGGCCGATGATGCCGACGGCGTTGACGGGCGCCTTGCGGGTGGCGAGGGCGAGCAGGAGGCCGGTGACGGCGGCGGCACCGCCCATATCGCCCTTCATGTCCTCCATTGAGGCTGCGGGCTTGATGGAAATGCCGCCGGTATCGAAGACGACGCCCTTGCCGACAAAGGCCAGCGGGGCCGAGGCCGGATTGCCGCCGCGCCATTGCATGACGACCAGGCGAGCGGGACGGGCCGAGCCCTGGGCGACGCAGAGCAGCGAATTCATGCCCAGGGCCGCCAATTGCTCGGGCTCGAGGATTTCCACGTCGACGCCGAGGGTGGCCAGTTCGGCGGCGCGGGCGGCGAATTCGACGGGGCCGAGCGTATTGGCCGGTTCGTTGATCAGATCGCGCGCCAGGAGCGTGCCGGCGACGGTGGCGCCGCGATCGGCGATGGCGGCGTCGGTGGCGGCAGGATCGGGGACGACGAGGGTAATGGTCATGGTGCCCGAAGCATCGTCGGGGCGGGCGGATTTGTATTTGTCGAACCGGTAGTGGCGCAGGCGCAGGCCGGCGGCGAGTTCGGCGATCGCGATGGGCGTGGCGTCGGGGCCATCAAGGATGACGGCGATATCGGTGGCGCGCAGCGGGGCGAGCTTGCCGAGCAGCGAGCCGCCGCGATCGGTCCAGGCATTGAGGGGCGCCGTTTCGCCCAGCTTGCCGGCGCCCAGCACCAACAGGCGGGAGGCGGTGACGCCGTTGGGCGCCAGCAGGTCGAGCACCTGGCCCTGCCGGCCCTTGAAGCCGGCGGTTTCGGCCACGGACTGCCAATCGAGGCCGGTGGCCTTCCAGATGGCGGCGCCGGCGCCCATCGGGGCGACACGCTCATGGGCGTAAATGACGCTCAAGGGCGCCGTGCCCGGCTGGGAGGCGGTGCGGATAACCAGGTTTTGGGACATGCAAAGGGCCTTCGTGGGCAATAGGCGGGTGGGTGGCCGGCAAGAATGGCAGAGGCGCGAACCGGGCCAAGGATTGTTGGCTTTGCCAGCCGCGTCAATCCCGCAACACGGCACAGGCAAATCCGGGCCGAAGCGCACCAATCCTTGTCTGGGGCGCCGAACTGGCCGAATGATGGGATCGGTAAAAAGCAATCGGGTGCACGAAAAGACAGATGAGGCGACTGACCCGCTACCTGGCACAGCTGTTCGCCGTCGACGCGCTGATCCTGTTCGCGGTGGTGTGCGTGCTGCTGTGGCTGGT
Source organism: uncultured Devosia sp. (assembly GCF_964244875.1). NCBI lineage: Bacteria > Pseudomonadati > Pseudomonadota > Alphaproteobacteria > Hyphomicrobiales > Devosiaceae > Devosia > uncultured Devosia sp. Next base: position 35,368 of record NZ_CAXTKA010000009.1, on the reverse strand, counting down.
CAATTGCCTGCGCGGGTTCGACCTGATCTCGGTCAAGGGGCAAGGCTTGTGGGTGCTGGCCTATCAGGGAGTGCTGGCCATGCCGCCCCTGGCGCTGGTGTTTTTCTACGTGTGCATCGGCATCGGCATGGCGCGGGCACTGCAGGCGCTCAAGATCAACCACGAGCTGCACATCATCCACACCACGGATGGCCTGCGCGGGCTGGGCGGGGCAACCGCGACGGTGGCGGTGGTGGGGATGATCTGCGTTTTGGCACTGTCCAATTTCATCGAGCCCTGGTCGATGCGCGGGCTCAACCAGCTGAGCGCCAGCGTGGCGGCGGACCTGGTCAGCTCGACGCTCAAGCCCAAGCGCTTCACCCAGGTCAGCCCCGGCGTGGTGCTGCTGATCGGCGGGCGCTCGGGGGAAGGCGCGATCACCGAATTTTTCGCCGACGACCGGCGCGATCCGGAGATCAGGCGCACCTATATCGCCCAGACCGCGCGGGTTTCCAGCGATGGGGAAAACTACGTGCTGGAGCTGCATGACGGCTCGCTGCAATATGCGGAGGCCAGCGGACGGTTCTCGGAAATTTCCTTTGCCCGCTACGATCTGAACGTCGACCGGCTGGCGCAGCCGCTGGACCCGGGGGACGAACTGGCGGAACGCGACAGCCTCGAGCTGATCCGAACGGGGCTGGCGACCGGCGAATGGTCCGAAGCGAGTGTGGAGCGGCTCAATACGCGGATGGGCGAGGCCCTGCGGGTCGCGGGCATCTGCATGCTGGTGCTGGCGATTTCGGGTTTTCCCAGCGGACGGCGGGGGAGGATCACCTTGCCGATGGAGGTGATCGTGCTGTTGCTGGCGTTTGTCGAGCGCGGCATCAGCTCATACAGCCCCCTGGGAGAGATCACCGGATCGTTGCTGATGATCCTGGGCGCCGGGTTGGTGCTGATCGCGCGTACAAGCGGGCGCAGCACCAGGGCGGCGGTGGCGCCATGACGCGGATCGACTGGCTGGTGCTCAAGCGGGTCGGCAGCCGCATCGCGGTCACGGTGCTGGTCATCTACGGCATCATCGCGCTGGTGGAATCGCTGGATACCTATCGCTTCAATTTCATTGCCAGGAACAGCGGCGTGGTGCTGGCGATCCTGAGCGTGGCGGCGAGTGCGGTGCGCTGGACCATCAAGACGCTGCCGGTGACGGTGCTGATGGGGGCGATCCTGGGGTTCATCGATCTCAAGACCAAGCACGAGCTGACCATCATCAAGGTCAGCGGCCTGTCGATCTGGCGCGTGGTGCGGGCCCCCACGATTGCCTTGATCATCGCCAGCTTCGCCGTGGCGCTGGGCGTGGAGACGCTCAGCACGCAAGTGGTGCGCCAGCTGATCCCCACCCCGCCGGGCGAGGCGGCACTGCTGACGCCGCCGGGCGAAATCTGGCTGGAGCAGCGCAGCGGCACGCAACATTACATCATGATGGCCACCGACATGCAGCCCGGCGGCACCGTTCTGGGCAATGTGACGATATTCCAGATCGGGGAAAGCCGGGAACCGCGGATCGAGGCCAGCGAAGCGCGCCTGGAACCCGGTCGCTGGGTCTTGCCGACGGCAATCGCGCGCAGTCCGGAGGGTCCGGCGCGACGGCTGGACAATTATGCGCTGCCGACCACGTCCACAGCGGCGGACCTGAACCTGCGGCTGTCCTCGACGGAAGACCTGACGTTTTTCGAGCTTGCCAGCCTGCTGCAAACCGGGGTCACCGATAGCGAAATCCGAGCGGCAGCGACCACAAGGCTGTTCAAACTGCTGGCGCTGCCGCTGGTGCTGACGGGGTCGCTGTTCATTGCTTTTGCATTTACCGCGGGTTATCGAAGGTCCGATAAATATGGTCGGGCGGTTCTTTACGGGATCGTGTTGGGTTTTGTTGTGTTCGTGATTACCGAGATGGCCGACCGGTCAGGGTCTGCCGGCGTTCTCGACCCCACGTTTGCGGCGATCGGCCCGGCATTTGTGGCCATTGTCATCGGGGTGACGGTGCTGCTGTACAAAGAAGACGGGCGCACGTGAGCAAACGGGGCTGGGGCAGCATCACAATGCCATTGCGACTGGCCGCGGCCGGCGCACTGACCCTGTGTTTGCTGGCGACCGCGAGCCTGGCACAGGGGCTGGTGCCAAACGATTTCTTCAATGCGCCGGTCGATGAAAGCCTGCCGACGGCCGTGGAAGCCGATAGCCTGGAACTGGACGCCAAAAGCGGCGTCGTCACCGCCAGCGGCGACGTGGTGCTGGGCTATGGCGGCTATACCATCAAGGGGCAGCGGCTGGTGTATAACCGGACCAGCAATGCCGCCCATTTCGTGGGCGCGGTGAACATCATCGACCCATCGGGCAATATTGCCGTGACCGAGGACCTGGAGGTCACCGACGGCATGATGCGGGCGCTGGTGAGCGCGCTGACCATCACCACCTATGACGGGGCGCGGATCACCGCCGACAGCGCCGACTATGACAAGGCGCTGCGCACGCTGCTGGAAAACGCGACCTATTCCCCATGCGGGGACTGCATCGATGCGAAAGGCCGGCGCATCGGCTGGTCGGTCAAGGCGGCGCGGATCACCTATAATGCCGAGGACGGCTCGCTGGCGATGGAACAGCCAAGCCTGGCGCTGCTCGGGGTTCCCGTGGCGTGGCTGCCCTATTTGTGGCTGCCGGACACCAGCCAGAGCGCGCTGGCCAATGTGCGCTTTCCATCAATCGACTACAGAGAGGACATCGGGCTCAAGGTGGAGGTGCCGATATCGGTCTATTCCAGCAAATGGACCGATATCGTCCTGACCCCTACCCTGCTGTCGCGCCAGGGCGGGCTGCTGGGTGCCGAATGGATACAACGGTTCGATCAGGGCTCGTTCCAGATCAAGGCATCGGGTCTGTATCAATTCGACCGCGATGCCTTTGCCGGCAGGGTGGGCGATCGGGACTGGCGCGGCGCCATCCAGACATCGGGCGACTTCGTGCCGGCCAAAGACTGGACCGCGGGCTGGTCCTATACCGTCTTCACCGATGCCGCCTATTTCGACGATTATCGCATTTCGGAAGCTCGCTCGTCGGTGAACGAGGTCTATGCGACGCATCTGACGCGCGACACCTATTTCGATGCCCGCCTGCAACAGTTCAACAAACTGGGCGAGGTGCTCGAGAGCACACAGGACCAGCAGGGCAGTGCCCTGCCGATCGTGCGCTTCGAGCACATGCTGAACCTGGCGCCGGGCCAGGGCCGGGTGGAAATCAGCGGGCGCCTGCTCGGCGTGCAGCGCGAGGCGGATAGTTCAGGCATCGTCAATGGCGTGCCCTATGACTTCGGCTATGCCGGCAACAAGACGCATGCCGCATTCCAGGCCGGTTGGCAAAACCAGTTTATCGGCGGCGGCGGGTTCGTGGCGACGCCCTATCTGGGGGCGCGCGCCGACGTGGCCTATTATGACGGCGACAGCGCCATCGGCCCGGAAGAGGCTAGCCTGTGGAGCGCGACGCCGATCGCGGCCATGGATGTGCGGTTTCCGCTGGCGGGAAGCGACGGCTCGACGGTGCACCTGGTCGAGCCGATCGCGCAATTGGTCTATCGCGGCGATACCAGCCTTCCCGGGATCACCAATGACGATTCCCAGAGCTTTGTTTTCGACGATACCAACCTGTTCAGCTATAATCGCTTTTCAGGGATCGACCGGCAGGAAACCGGGCTGCGCGCCAATATCGGGGGGCGCTACCAGGTCAATTTCGCCGATGGCGGCTATGTCGAACTGGTTGCCGGGCAGTCGTTTCATCTTGCCGGCACCGATAGCTTTACCGTGACCGACCCGACCCAGGTCGGGCTCAATTCGGGTCTCGACGTGTCCCCGTCCTACGCGGTGCTCGGGGCCTATGGCAAGTTTGCCCAAGGCATCAGCCTGGGCGGCAAGCTGCAGGCCGACACCGAAGAGACGCGGGTGACGCGCGCGGAACTCAGCGCACGATACGACAGCGCGAGGTATTCGCTGGGCGTCAAATACGCCTATATCGCCGACGACCCCGAAAGCGGCGTGCTGATCGACCAGCAACAGATCGGAGCCGATTTCGGCGTGCCGATCGACGACTACTGGAGCGTGACCGGCAATGGTTCCTGGGACATCGCGAGCAACAGGTTCCTCAAAGTGGGCGGCGGGCTGGTTTATGACGACGGCTATCTGGTGATCGGGGGCAGTGCGGCCCGAACGGGGCCGACCCATACCTCGCCCGACGATACCCAGTTCACCGCGACGTTCCGGCTCAAGAGCCCGGCCGGGCTGGATGTCGGCTTTACCGGCGGGACCGGCAACTGAGCCGGCGCGTACCGGATTTTAGCCGCAATTTTTGGGCAATTGACAGCGCATAGTTCCCGCCGCATTGAGAGTGGGGCGACATTGAACAGGCGAGTGACGATGATGGCGAACAGTGTTTGGCGGCGCGCGGCTGGCGCCTTGATCCTGAGTCTGGCGCTTTGCGTTACCGCATCGCTCCCCGCCCTCGCCGCCATCGTGGTCACGGTCAATGGCACGCCGATCACCGACATCCAGGTGTCGCAGCGGGTCAAGCTGTTTGCCATGGAAGGCAACCGCACCGGCCAGCGCGGCGCCCGCGACCAGTTGGTGGACGAGGCGATCATGATGAGCGAGGCCAAGCGCCTCAACATCACCGTTTCCAATGCCCAGATCGACAGCGCGCTGCAGGACGTGGCGCGCAACGTGGGGTTGAGCCAGGACAAGCTAATATCGATGCTGCAGCAAAGCGGCGTCGGCATGGACACGCTGCGCGACCGACTGCGGGCCGCAATCGCCTGGGCCGCGGTCACCGATCAGGCCGTTGCGCCCAATGTGCAGATTTCGGACGCCGAGCTGGACCAGCAGGCGGAGAGCCGGATCGCGGACTATCAGAAGTTCGACTATATCCTCAAGGAAGTGCTGTTCCTGGCGCCGGGCGGCCAGGGCGCGGGCGGGCGCACATCGCAGGCCAACCGCTATCGCAGCGCCTTTGCCGGATGCGACAGCGCCGTGGAACTGTCGCTGGGCTATACCGACGCAGCGGTGCTCGACGTGGGGCGGCGCAACGCCACCCAATTGCCCGAAGCGGTGGCCAAGGAGCTGGCAGGCCTCAATGTGGGCGGGATCAGCAAGCCGCGCGTGACCGACAGCGGCGTGTCGATGCTGGCGATCTGCCAGAAGACGCAGGCGGAAGACCTGACCTTCATCAAGGGCGAAATCCGCGCGGAAGACGGCAACACCGCCGTGGCGACCGAGGCCAGCAATTATCTTGCGACCTTGCGCTCGCAGGCCAAAATCATCAACAACTAGTCGATAAGCGCCCACCGGGCGCACCATCGGTGGGGGCCGAGATGGACAAGCCGCTGGCGATCAGCATGGGCGAACCCGCCGGCGTGGGTCCCGACATCATCCTGCAGCTCTATGGGCGGCGGGCGGAACTGGAGCTGCCGGCGTTCTGCGTATTCGGGCAGGTGGCGTTTCTCCGGGCGCGGGCGGAGCGGCTGGGCTTGAGCGTCGCGATCGCCGCCAGCAGCGCCGAGCAGGCAGGCGCGGGCTTTGCCGACGCCTTGCCGGTGGTGCCGGTGGAGGGGCTGGTGCCCGATCATCCGGGCCAGGCCAGCCCGGTTTCGGCCACCGCGGTGATTGGCGCCATCGAGGGGGCGGTGGCGGCGGTGCTGACCGGCGCCTGTCGCGGGCTGGTGACGGCGCCAATCCACAAGGGGGCGCTGTATCGCTCGGGCTTCAAGCATCCCGGGCATACCGAATTTCTGGCCGAGCTGTGCGCGAATGGCGGCAAGCCGCGCCTGCCGGTGATGATGCTGGCGCATGGCGGGCTGCGGGCGGTGCCGGTGACGGTGCATGTGCCGATCAAGGACGTGCCGGGCCTGTTGACGCGCGAGCTGATCGTGGCGACGGTCAAGGTCGTGGCGCGCGACCTGCGGGGGCGGCTGGGTATTGCCGAGCCGCGGATTGCGGTGGCGGGGCTCAATCCGCATGCGGGCGAAGGCGGGGCGATCGGGCGCGAAGATCTGGAGATCGTGGCGCCGGCAGTGGCGCAATTGCAGTTCGAGGGCGTGGCGGTAGAGGGCCCCCTGCCCGCCGATACGCTGTTTTATCCGACCCATTGGGCAAAATATGACGCCGTGGTGGCGATGTATCACGACCAGGCACTGATCCCGATCAAGACGGTGGCGTTCGAGGATGCGGTCAATATCACGCTGGGGCTGCCGATCGTGCGGACCTCGCCGGACCACGGCACGGCGTTCGACCTGGCGGGAACGGGCCGCGCGTCGCCACGCAGCTTCATCGCCGCGATCCGGATGGCGGACGCCATGACCAGGGGCCAGGCCGGGGCATGAGCCAGATCGACACGCTGCCGCCTTTGCGCGAGGTGATCGCCGAGCATGGCCTGCGCGCCAAGAAGGAGCTGGGGCAGAATTTCCTTTTGGACATGAACTTGACGGCGCGCATCGCCCGGGTCGGCGGTCCGCTCGAGGGCGTCCGGGTGATCGAGGTGGGGCCCGGGCCGGGGGGATTGACGCGGGCGCTGCTGGCGGAGGGCGCGCGCGAGGTGATCGCCATCGAGCGCGATCCGCGCTGCCTGCCGGCGCTGGCGCAGATTGCCGATGCCTATCCGGGGCGGCTGACGGTGATTGCCGGGGATGCGCTGGAGACCGATTATCGGCTGCTGGCGGATGGACCGACGCGGATCTTGGCCAATCTGCCGTATAATATCGCGACGCCGCTGTTGACCGGCTGGCTGACCTGCGAGCCGTGGCCGGCCTGGTTCGAAAGCATGACGCTGATGTTCCAGCGCGAGGTGGCGGAGCGCATCTGCGCCAAGGCGGGCGAGGACGCCTATGGGCGGCTGGGCGTTCTGGCGGGGTGGCGCAGTGCGGCGCGAGTTGCCTTCAATGTGGGGCGGCAGGCCTTTACGCCGCCGCCGAACGTGACCTCGGCAGTGGTGCATCTGGTCCCCAAGGCGATTGCCGGAGACGTTGCGGTCAAGGATGTGGAGCAGATCACGCGCGCGGCATTCGGGCAAAGGCGCAAGATGATGCGTCAGAGCCTCAAGGCCACCGGGGTTCCGGTCGAGGGACTGCTGGCGGCGGGGGGGCTCAAGGGCGACGAGCGGGCCGAGGAGCTGGCGGTGGAGGTGTTCCTTGCCATGGCAAGGGCCCTGCCCGGTTTGCGGCGGGCCGGATCAGCCTAACGCTTGGTGGCGGCCTGTTGCATCAATTCGATGAAGCGGGCGACGCCCCGCTCGGGCGCCGGCGCTTCGGCGGCCTGTTCGCCAAGGCCGCGGATCAGCAGATCGAGGCCAAAGGCAAAACGGGCATCCTGATCGGTATCGAGGAAATCCGGCAGGGCGGCCATGAGGTTGGGATAACCGTCGGCCATATGGGCGGCGAAGCGCCGGGCGATGGCTGCCGGCGGGGCATTGTCGGCCTGCCGGACGAGCAGCGCCTGCTCCTCGATGGTGAAGCCGAGCACGTAATGCAGCAGCGAACCATTGGCGCGAACCGCGGTGGCGCTATCAAAGCCGGCGCTGACCAAAGCGCCGATGACCGTATCGGCCAGGCGCATCATGTTGTGGCGGATCACGAAGGTTCCGGCGAAAACGCGAGCGCCATCGCGGCGGCTGAGGAAGGCGCGCCGCAGCTCATCGGCCGACTGGTGCAAAACGACGCGGAAGTCCTCCGCCGGGCCATTGGCAAGGGCAACGTCGTTCAGCAGCGCATCGGCCATGTCGTCGAGCAAAGCGGGTTTGCCCTGGAAGTGCCAATAGAGCGAGGGCGCCTGGATGCCCAGCGCATCGGCGAGCTTGCGCATGGTCAACCCGTCCAGCCCCGTCCGATCGAGCAGATCGAGGGCGACGGCGACGATACGCGTGCGTTCGAGAGTCATGCGAATCTCCATTGCCCGCGATGCTAACACTGGCAACGCCGCCGAACATCGTTAGATTTTTGAGATGCACCAGCGGATTGAGCCGTGGATGCTGGCGCCATTCTAGCGGAATTGGGTGCGCCAAGGTGAAACCGCAGCCGACGAATTGATTCAAGTCGCGCGCTTTAGCGACTGTTCGGATTGGGGTTCTGGCGCGAATGGGCTAGAGCAGATCGATCTGGTTTTGCAGATCCTTGACGAAATTATCCAACTGCGTCAGCCGGGCGCGGGACAGGCGGGCCGCCGCGAGGATGGAGCGCACCTTCTGAGTGGAGGCTTCGAGGTCGTCATTGATGATGATGTAGTCGTATTCGTTGTAATGCTGCATTTCGAGCTTGGCGTTGCGCAGGCGCTTTTCGATGGTTCCGACGCTGTCCTGGGCGCGGCGCTCGAGACGGGCGCGCAATTCCTTGATGGTTGGCGGCAGGATGAACACCGTGACCATATCAGCGCGGCTGCGCTCATAGAGTTGCAGCGTGCCCTGATAATCGATGTCGAACAGGATGTCGTTGGCGGCGGCCAATTGTTCTTCGACCCTGGCGCGGGGGGTGCCGTAATAATTGTCGTGCACCTTGGCCGATTCCAGCAGTTCGCCCTCGGCCTTCATGCGCTCGAAGGTAGGCACATCGACAAAGTAATAGTGGGTGCCCTCGACCTCGTCGGTGCGGCGGGCGCGGGTGGTGACCGAAACGGACAGGCGGATGTTGGGGTCCTGCCCGAACAGGGAGCGCGAAATAGACGATTTGCCGGCGCCCGAAGGCGAGGCAATCACCAGCATGACACCGCGACGCTGCGACTCGATCACGGCAAGACCCTATTGAAAACTGTGTATGCGCAGGCGTGGGTGCGCGATCGCCGTGTCATGGTCAAGCGGTTATTGCGGGGCCGCTTCATCAACACCTTCCGCCTCGCTGGCTTCGAGGGCAGCCTTGGCGGCTTCGGCATCGATCTGGGCCTGTTCGCGCTCGATGGCGCGGAACTTGGCAACGTTGGCCTGGTGTTCCCTGTAGGTTGCGGCAAAGACGTGGCCTTGGTCAGGCGTCGCGCCCTTGGCGACGAAATAGAGATAATCGTGGCTGTCGGGATTGGCCACGGCCTCGAGCGCATCGATGCCGGGATTGGCAATCGGGGTCGGCGGCAGGCCGTCGATCTGATAGGTATTGTAAGGCGTCTCGGCTTCGATCTCGGAACGCCTCAGACCCCGGCCAAGGGTCTCCTGCCCCTTGGTGATGCCGTAGATGATGGTGGGGTCGGACTGCAGGCGCATACCCTGCTTGAGGCGATTGACGAAGACGGCAGCAACCTGGGGGCGCTCGGTGGCAACGCCGGTTTCCTTTTCCACGATCGATGCCAGCACCAGTAATTGCTCGGGCGTCTGGATCGGCAGGTCCGCTCGCCGGGTTTCCCAGGCGGCGGCCAATTGGGTGGTCATAGCAGCCTGCATGGCATCGAGCACCGACTGGCGGGTATCGCCGGGGTTGAAATTATAGGTGTTGGGCAGGATCGAGCCTTCGGGTGGCACGCCCGTCAGTTCGCCGATCAAGTTGGGCGTTTCGTCCAGCCGCTGCACGACCTGCCAGGAGGTCCAGCCCTCGGGGACGGTGACGGCATAGAGCACGGGCTTGCCCTGGAGCAGTTCGATCAGGATGTCGGACATGCTGGCCTTGGCTGGAATGCGATATTCACCCGGCTTAAGTGTACCTTCGACGTTGGACACGCGGCGACCCAAATCAAAGACGTAGCGATTGGAGATCAAGCCGAGGCTTTCCATGCGTTCGGAGGTGGAGCCCAGCGTGTCGCCGCTCTGGACGATGAAGGCGGTATCCTGGGATATGGCGCTATCGCCATAGAACTGGGACGCGAGGAAGAGAAGTCCCCCGCCGACCAGCAGCATGGCCAGCACGGCCAAGGTGAGGAACCCGTTGAGGATTTCAATCAAACCGTTGCGGCGGCGGGGGCGCGAACGCCTGGCCTTGCGATCATTCATTGCTGCGTCACCCTGCAAGCCCGCTGGTCAAACCGCGGCTTTCGTATTGGCGCCAAATCACGGCGAAACCGCGCGCATTTTTTACACGGCCCGGCGCAAAGGCAAAGATAAAGATAAAGATCACGCTGAGACGCGATGTGATCAAGCGCACTGGTCGAGCCGTTCAGGCGACCTTGCGCATGACAAGAGTCGCGTTGGTGCCGCCGAAGCCGAAGGAATTGGACAGCGCCACGTCTATGTTCTTGTGCAAGGCCCTGTGCGGCACGAGGTTGATTTCCGTTTCGACGGACGGATTGTCGAGATTGATGGTGGGTGGCGCCACATTGTCGCGCATCGCCAAGAGGCAAAAAATGGCTTCGACCGAGCCGGCGGCGCCAAGCAGATGGCCGATGGCCGACTTGGTGGAACTCATGACCGCCTTGGAGGCAGCATCGCCGAGAACGCGGGTCACGGCACCCAATTCGATTTCGTCTCCCAAGGGTGTCGAGGTGCCATGGGCGTTGATGTAGTCGATGTCGGCGGCGTTGATGGCGGCACGCTTGATGGCAGCGCTCATGGCCCGGAAGCCGCCATCGCCATCGGGTGACGGCGCAGTGATGTGGTAGGCGTCGCCGGACATGCCATAGCCGATGATTTCACCATAGACCCTGGCGCCGCGGGCCTTGGCGCGCTCGTAGTCTTCAAGCACGACGATCCCGGCGCCCTCGCCCATGACGAAGCCGTCACGGTCCTTGTCATAGGGGCGCGAGGCTTTTTCGGGCGCATCATTGAAATTGGTGGACAGTGCCCGGGCCGAGGCAAAGCCGGCCATGGCGAGGCGATTGATGCAGCTTTCGGCACCGCCGGCGATCATGACATCGGCATCGCCCAGGGCGATCAGGCGTGCAGCGTCACCGATGGCGTGCGCACCGGTCGAGCATGCGGTGACGACGGAATGATTGGGACCCTTGAGCCCGAACCGGATGGAAACATAGCCGGAGGCGAGATTGATGAGCCGGCCCGGAATGAAAAATGGACTGATGCGGCGCGGACCCTTTTCATGCAGCACGATGGATGCATCATAAATGCCGCTGATGCCGCCAATACCCGAGCCGATCAAGACGCCGGTGCGCTCCTGATCGTGCTGGGTTTTGGGTTCGACGCCGGCATCCTGGATCGCCTGGGTGGCGGCGGCCATGGCGTAAACAATGAAGGGATCAACCTTGCGCTGATCCTTCACGTCCATCCATTCGTCAGGATTATAGCCACCATCCGCATAATCGCCCAGCTGGAGCTGGTTGGCGATCTGGCAGGCGATATCGTCGACCTCAAAGCTTTCGATGCGCCGGGCCCCGGATTTGCCGGCCAGAATATTGGCCCAGGTGGCCTCAACTCCACAGCCCAAAGGCGTAACGAGGCCCATTCCGGTAACGACGACGCGGCGCAATTCCATGGTCAACGAGCCGATCCGGTTATTAGCCGACGGCTTTGGTGAGGAACGAGACAGCATCACCAAAAGTCTGGATGGACTCGGCGGCGTCGTCGGGAATCTCGACCGAAAACTCTTCTTCGAACGCCATTACCAGTTCAACCTGGTCCAGGGAATCAGCGCCCAGGTCATCGATAAAGCTGGCCTTCTCGACGACCTTCTCGGCATCCACGTTGAGATGTTCCACAACGATCTTGCGGACACGATCAGCGACATCGCTCATATTGATTTCCCTTTTGTCTAAATCGAAATTTCGTTTCGCTTCTTATTGGTGCGGCGCCAAATCTTCAAGCGCCGTGTTGGCTTGCACCCAGGCAATCTAGGGCCCACACGGCCGGCCCGCAAGGCAGACAGGCCCGAACGCGAGGTCCGCGAGCCCCACGAACCCTGGAACTTGCCCTAGCTATCAACGCCTTAGCCATTCAGACCATGGCCATTCCACCGTTGACGTTCAAGGTATGGCCGGTGACGTAGGCGGCCGCGTCGCTGGCGAGGAATACTGCACAACCCGCAACTTCGGACGCCGTTCCCAGCCGCCGGGCGGGAATTGTGGAGAGAATGGATTCGCGCTGCTTGTCGTTCAGATCGTCGGTCATGGCCGAGGCGATGAAGCCGGGCGCGATGGAATTGACGGTGATATTGCGCGAGGCAACCTCGTGGGCCAGGGCCTTGTTCATGCCGATCAGGCCGGCCTTGGAGGCGGCATAATTGCCCTGCCCCGGATTGCCGGTGACGCCCACCACCGAGGAAATGCCGATGATGCGGCCAAAGCGCTGTTTCATCATACCGCGCAGCACGGCGCGGGTCAGGTGAAAGGATGCGGTCAGGTTGACGGCGAGGACCTCGTCCCATTCCTCGTTCTTCATGCGCATGAACAGATTGTCGCGGGTCATGCCGGCATTGTTGACCAGAATATCAAGGCCGCCCAAGGCCGCCTCGGCGGCGGGGACGAGTTTGTCGACATCATCCAGGTGGGACAAATTGCAAGGCAGGACGGGGCTGTCGCCGCCGATTTCACCCGCGACGTCCTCCAGGGCGCCGATGCGGGTGCCGCTGAGGGCCACGCGCGCGCCAGCCGCTGCCAGCGCCTTGGCAATCTCGCGGCCTATGCCGCCGCTGGCGCCGGTGACCAAAGCGCGTTTACCAGTCAGATCAAACATCCAGGCGTCCTCACGGAGAATTTGAATCGGGCAGCGAAGGGCGGATCATAGACCAAGCTGGGCGACGAAGGCGTCGATATCGGCAGGGGTGGAGACGGCCGTGGCGATGGCTTGCGGATCGATGCGTTTCGCCAGGCCCGTCAGGACCTTGCCGGTGCCCAGTTCGGCCAGATTGGTGACGCCGCCAGGGCCGGTGAGCCAGCGGACGGACTCGGTCCAGCGCACCACGCCGGTCACCTGCTCGACCAGAAGGCGGCGAATTTCGGCTGGATCGGAAACCGGAGCGGCCAGCACATTGGCGACCAGCGGCAAGAGCGGCGCGCGCATCTCGATTTCGGCAAGCGCCTGGGCCATCGCATCGGCGGCCGGCTGCATGAGGGCGCAATGGAACGGCGCACTGACCGGCAGCAGGAGCGCCCGCTTGGCACCCTTGGCCTTGGCCAGTTCGACTGCCCGCTCGACGGCAGCGACAGTGCCGGAAACGACGACCTGGCCGGGGGCATTGTCGTTGGCGACAGCGCAGACCTCGCCCTGGCTGGCCGCGTCGGCGACTTCGCTGGCAACGGCCAGATCAAGGCCGAGCAGCGCGGCCATGGCGCCATGGCCAACCGGCACGGCTTTTTGCATGGCTTGGCCGCGAGTCTTGAGCAGGCGGGCGGTGTCGGCAATGGTGAAGGCACCGGCAGCCGCAAGCGCGGAATATTCGCCCAGGGAATGGCCCGCCACATAGGCGGCATGGCCGGAGACGCGCAGGCCCCTGGCCTCCAGCACGCGAACGATGGCGAGGCTAACCGCCATCAGCGCAGGCTGGGCATTTTCGGTAAGGCGCAGTATATCCTCGGGGCCCTCGAACATGATGGCCGAAAGACGCTGGCCAAGGGCCTCATCGACCTCCTGGAACACGGCGCGCGCTTCTGGATAAGCGGCGGCAAGATCCTTGCCCATGCCGACGGCCTGGCTGCCCTGCCCCGGAAAAGTGAATGCATAGCTGGTCATGGTGGCCCCCTCGAAGCAGGCAGTTAGACAAACCATAGGTGGGCTGTCCAGTTGCGCGGCGTTTGCCGGGAGTGTGTGGCGGAGTCAAGGCGGGAGGGGTTGAAGCGATTCCAACATCGCATTCATCGTCCCGCGCGCCGAACGCGTAAGGACCGGCAGTTCGCCTGCTTAAAGAGCGCAAGCCTTTTGCCAATCCGCCATGGCAATGAATTTTGGACCTGACCCCACCCTGCCCTCGCCTGCCTCTGCCCAGAAAATCCAACCATCGACCTGCTCACTAAGCCGACGGAGTTCCGAACGCACGTTCGGCGTCAGGATTGCGTTGCCCCATTCGCCATCGTCATTGAGATCCGACACAAAAGCCCAAAGACGATACTCGGTGTCATCCATCCACCCGGCGCAATACGCTAATTCGCTGATTTCACTAATGTACATATGAAGCTCGTCCTGAGCTTGCGTGAGACGAGCATTCGTCATTGGTCGATCCGAAGATGGAATGTATTGCCCAAGCCTAGCACGAAACCTGGCGGGTCGCGACACGAGAGGGACTTGCCTTTGGCTCCCCTTTCCCCTATGTCACCGCCAGCATTCGTTTGGCCGGGGGCTGAACGGAGGGTTTGCCTTTGGCAAATAGGGTTTTGAAACCCGGCCTCCCGTGTTCCCGCTCTTTGCAAGACTGCTTTGATGCCCTTCCCGGCTTCAAGGAGGCTCCGCGCCAGCCAGTGCAGTGTGTTGAACCACTTAAGGAAGGCCCATCCATGGCCCTTTACGAGCATATCTTCATGGCGCGCCAGGACGTGTCCCAGCAGCAGGTCGAGGAATTGACCGCGTCGCTGACCGAAATCCTGGCCGCAAATGGCGGCAAGGTCACCAAAAACGAATATTGGGGGCTCAAGGGTCTCTCCTACCGCATCCGCAAGAACCGCAAGGCGCATTATTCGCTGATGAACATCGACGCACCGGCTCCGGCCGTGGCGGAAATGGAACGCCAGATGCGCATCAATGAAGACATCCTGCGCTTCATGACGGTGCGCGTTGACGAGCTGGAAGAAGGCCCGTCGGCGATGATGCAGAAGCGCGATCGCGATGACCGCGATGGCGGTGGCCGTCCCGATCGTGGTGGCGACCGTTTTGGCGGCGGCGAACGCCGTCCGCGCCGTTTCTAAGATAAGGACCCAAAGCTATGGCAATTCGTGACCTCACTACCGCCCAGGCCCGCCGTCCGTTCCAGCGCCGGCGCAAGACCTGCCCATTCTCGGGCGAAGGCGCACCCAAGATCGACTACAAGGACGTGCGTCTGCTCAGCCGCTACGTTTCGGAGCGCGGCAAGATCGTGCCAAGCCGCATCACCGCCGTTTCGGCGCTGAAGCAGCGCGAGCTGGCTCGGGCGATCAAGCGCGCCCGCTTCATCGGCATCATGCCGTATGCCATCCAATAAGTTCGTTGGGACGGCGATCTAGCGGCGATCGGCTGCGCTCCCGGTGCGCACGTACCCTAAGGTACGCTCCGCTCCGGTTCTCGCGGACCACCCTATCTGACTCGTCCAGCCGACTTCTTGTTCGGCATACTGCGTCCACTGGATGCAAACGTTGGGGTTCCGGATGGTCCGGGGCTCCTAACCACCCCAAGGGTGGGACAGCCAAAGGAATATTTCCATGAAAGTTATTCTGCTCGAGCGCATCGCGCGCACTGGTTCGATCGGCGACGAAGTCAGCGTCAAGGACGGCTTTGCCCGCAATTTCCTCCTGCCCCAGGGCAAGGCGCTACGCGCTACGGAGGGCAACCGCGCCAAGTTTGCGGTGGAACGCGTCAATATCGAAAAGCGCAACGACGAACGCCGCAATGCAGCCGCCGGCATTGCCGAAGGGCTCAACGGCAAGACCGTCGTCATCATCCGCCAGGCCGGCGAAACTGGGCAGCTTTACGGTTCGGTCGCCTCGCGCGACGTGGTCGAGGCGCTGCAGGCCGAGGGCTTTACCATCCAGCGCTCGCAGGTCGACCTGGCCGATCCGATCAAGTCGGTGGGCGTACACACCGTGTCGCTGAACCTGCACTCGGAAGTGGCCGTGACCATTAACGTCAACGTCGCCCGCTCGACCGATGAAGCCGCTCGCCAGGATGCCGGCGAGGACATCACCGTGGTTCAATATGAAGAAGACGAAGCCGGCGATTTCGCCGCCGGCCAGAAGGATGCCCAGCAAGACGACCGCTTCGACGACGACGCGTGAGTTTTGGGAGTTTCAGGGTGAGGAGGCCGGGTGGAAGCCCGGCCTTTTTGTTTGTTGAAAGACTGGAGGCACGCCCTCGTGGTTCGAGGCTCGGAAGGCCTCGCACCTCACCATGACGGCTACTGATGGGGTTGCAATTCCTCAGTAGCCCTCATGGTGAGGTGGCAGCGCAGCGACCCTCGAACCACGAGGGCGTGGCACCAAGCCCGCGACTCGGCCATTTTGCTGCCTTGTGGGCATGCAAAACAAAAAGCGAACATTCCCCGTTGTCCACACAGTTCACAGCCGGGTTTCCGACGCGTTAACCTTTGGCGCTTAGTGCGAGACTCCTTACCGACCCGCGTGGTTAAGAAACGTTAACGTTTATCCGAGGCTCACATGGCAGAGATTGCACGGCTCCATCCGGTCGAAGACAAATCCTTTCGCCTTGCCCCGCATAATGTGGAGGCCGAGCAGGCGCTGCTGGGCGCGATCCTGGTCAATAACGAAGCATTCTACCGCGTTTCGGATTTCCTCGAGCCGCTGCATTTCTACGAGCCGATCCACCGCGAAATCTATGAGGTGATCGGCAAGTTCGTGCGCGCGGGCAAGTCGGCCGATCCGATCACCATCAAGACGCACCTGCCCGAGAACCTTTTGGCGGACGTCACCATGCCGCAATATCTGGCGCGGTTGGCGGCGGAGGCGACGACGGTGTTGAACGCTGCCGACTATGGCCGGGCGGTGCATGACCTGGCGCTGCGCCGCGCGCTGATCCTGATCGGCGAGGAGATGGTATCGACCGCCTACGAGTCGGAGGTGGAGGTGACCCCGGACAAGCAGATCGAGGAGGTCGAAGGCGCGCTGTTCCAGCTGGCCGAAAAGGGCCGCTATGACGGAGGGTTTCAGCCATTCAACGCGGCGCTCAAGGATGCGATCCAGATGGCCGGGGAGGCCTATGGGCGCGACGGTTCGCTTTCGGGCATGGCGACGGGGCTGAGCGATCTGGACCGGCTGATGGGCGGGTTGCAGCGCAGCGACCTGATTATCCTCGCGGCGCGACCGGCCATGGGCAAGACGGCGCTGGTCACCAATATCGCCTTTCATGCGGCAAAATCCTGGAAGGGCGATGTGACACCCGACGGACATCGCAAAACCGTCGATGGTGGGATCGTGGGATTCTTCAGCCTGGAAATGAGCTCGGAACAGCTGGCGACGCGCATCCTGGCCGAGCAGGCGCAGATTTCGTCATCGGACATCAGGCGCGGCAATATTCACGAGAGCCAGTTTTCCAAACTGGTGGACACGTCCAACCTGATGGCCCAGATGCCGCTTTATATCGACGATACGGGCGGCATCAGCGTGGCGCAGCTGGCGGCACGGGCGCGGCGGCTGAAGCGGCAAAAGGGGCTGGACCTGCTGATCGTGGATTATCTGCAATTGCTGTCGGGCTCGAGCAAGGCGGCCAGCCAGAACCGCGTACAGGAATTGACCGAGATCACCACTACGCTCAAGGCGCTGGCCAAGGAACTCGAAGTGCCTATCATCGCGCTCAGCCAGCTGTCGCGGCAGGTTGAAAATCGCGACGACAAGCATCCGCAACTGGCGGATTTGCGCGAATCGGGGTCTATCGAGCAGGACGCCGACGTGGTGCTGTTTGTGTATCGCGAGGAATATTACCTCAAGAACAAGGAGCCCAAGGAGGGCTCGCCCGAGCATATGGCCTGGCAGGGGGAAATGGAAAAAGTGCATGGCAAGGCCGAAGTGATCATCGGCAAGCAGCGCCACGGCCCCACCGGCACGGTGCAGCTGTCGTTCGAGGCGCAACATACCCGCTTCGGCAATCTGGCGCGGGCCGATTATCTTCCTGAACGCATGGAATGACATGAGCGTCACGTCGGGCCTGGGGGGCCTGCTCAGCATCGATCTGGGGGCACTGGCGCGCAATTGGCGGGCGCTCGACAAGGTGAGCGCCGGCGCGCTGACCGGCGCCGTGGTCAAGGCGGATGCCTATGGCACGGGCATCGGGCCATCGAGCAAGGCGCTGTATGCGGCAGGGGCGCGGTTTTTCTTCGTGGCGACGCCCGACGAGGGCCTGGCGGTGCGGACCGCCCTGCCCGACGCCCATATTTTCGTTCTGGACGGGCTTTATCCCGGCGCGGCCAATCTTTACGTCCGGCAAAACCTGATGCCGGTGATTTCCTCGATGCCGATGCTGGAGGAATGGCTGGCCAAGTGCCTGGAACGCAGCGAAGCTTATGCGTCGGCGTTTCATTTCGATACCGGGATGAACCGGCTTGGATTTCGCCTCAACGAGGCAAGCCTGGTCAAGCAGCGGATCGAAACGCTGGCCTACCAGCCGCAGATGATCATGAGCCACCTGGCCTGTGCCGATCAGCCCAACCACGAGAAAAACCGCACGCAATTGGCGCTGTTCGGCTCGGTGATGGCGCAATTTCCCGGGATTCCGTCATCGCTGGCCAATTCGGCCGGGCTGATGACGGGCCGCGATTACCATTTCCAGATGGTGCGGCCGGGTATCGCGCTTTACGGCGGGCGAGCGGTCAACGGGCGCAAGAACCCGATGGCGCCGGTGGTGACGCTGCATGTGCCGGTCTTGCAGGTCAAGGAAGCGCGCACCGGTGAAACGGTGGGCTATGGCGCCAATTATACGCTGGTGCGCGACAGCCGGCTGGCGATCATCGCGCATGGTTATGCCGACGGATTCCTGCGCTCCGCCTCGGGCTCCAATACGCGCCAGGGCGGCAGGGTGGTGGTGAACGGACGGGTGTGCCCGGTGCTCGGACGGGTGTCGATGGATACCAGCATCATCGACGTGACCGAACTGGGCGATAACTTGCCCCGACCCGGAGAGGGCGTGGAAGTGCTGGGGCCGACGCTGAGCGTCGATGACCAGGCGGACGCCGCAGGCACGATCGGGTACGAGATTTTGACGTCGCTCAAGGGGCGCTACACGCGCAACTACGTGGGCGATGGCAATCTGGGGTAATGTTCGCTATTTGTTCTTGCCAATGGTTTTGTCCTGTGCCTTTATCGATGGCGCTGCTTATGCTCGACCGGTGTAATTCCGGCGCAAGCGCGACCCATTCCTGGTTGCGTGCGGCCAGATCGTGAGAATGGATTCCCACTTGCGTGGGAATGACGTGGTGGGGAAACGCGGTGACAGTCGTGACGTGGCGAACACCATGGCTCTGGCCGAGACGCTGCGCAGTTAAGGAACCATAGCCTTGGCGAAATCCCGTTCATCCTTCGTTTGCCAGGCTTGCGGCGCGGTGACTTCGCGCTGGCAGGGGCGATGCGATGCGTGCGGGGACTGGAACACCATTGTCGAGGAATTGACCGATAGCGGCGTCGGGGCGGGGCCCAAGGCGGCCAAGGCCGGGGGCAAGCCGGCCAACCTGGTGCCGCTCTCGGGTGAAACCGAGAGCGCGGCGCGGGTGGTGACGGGCATCGCCGAACTGGACCGGGTAACCGGGGGCGGGTTCGTGATGGGCTCGGCGCTGCTGGTGGGCGGCGATCCGGGGATCGGCAAATCGACCCTGCTGCTGCAGGCGGCGGCGGCACTGGCACTTGCCGGCAAGCGGGTGGTTTACGTTTCGGGTGAGGAGGCGGTGGCGCAGGTGCGGCTGCGGGCGCAGCGGCTGGGCCTGGGCGAGGCCGACGTGCTGCTGGCGGCCGAGACCAATGTGGAAATCATCCTGGCCACACTCGAAAGCGGGGCGCCGCCGGATCTGGTGATCATCGATTCGATCCAGACGCTGTGGACCGACCGGGTCGACAGTGCGCCGGGCACGGTGACGCAGGTGCGCACCTCGGCGCAGGCCCTGACACGATTTGCCAAAAAGAGCGGCGCGGCGGTGGTGTTGGTCGGTCACGTGACCAAGGACGGGCAGATCGCGGGGCCCCGCGTCGTCGAGCACATGGTCGATGCCGTGCTGTATTTCGAGGGCGACAGCAGCCACACGTTCCGGATTTTGCGCGGCGTCAAGAATCGCTATGGCGCGACCGACGAAATCGGCGTGTTCGAAATGACGGCGCTGGGGCTGGCGCAGGTGGCCAATCCTTCGGCGCTGTTTCTGGACCAGCGCGACGAGGGCGCAGCGGGCTCGGCGGTGTTTGCCGGCATGGAAGGCACGCGGCCGCTGTTGATCGAAATCCAGGCACTGGTCGCGCCCTCCCCGCTGGGCACGCCGCGGCGGGCGGTGGTGGGCTGGGATTCGGCGCGGCTGTCGATGGTGCTGGCGGTGCTGGAAACGCGGTGCGGGGTGCGGATCGGGGCCAACGACATTTATCTCAACGTGGCGGGCGGGCTCAAGATCAACGAGCCCGCAGCAGACCTGGCGGTGGCCGCGGCGCTGATCTCGTCACTGACGGGGTCGCCGCTGCCGTCCGAGTCGGTGTATTTCGGGGAAATTTCGCTGGCGGGCGGGATCAGGCCGGTGGTGCACGGATCGCTGCGGCTGCGCGAGGCGCACAAGCTGGGGTTCAAGTCGGTTTCGACGGGTCGGCTGAGCGCAGCCGACCGCACCAGCGGGCTGGAGGTATCGGAGTTCACGGCGCTGTCCGAACTGGTGGGGCGGATCGCGGCTAAGGGCAAGCCGGTCAAGGTGGACGAATGGGCGTGAGACGCCTGTATGCTTTGGGGGAACATCGGACGTGCGCGGCCCACGCGCCCTTGGCAGCGGCGGCTAAAGCGGCTAAACGAAGCGAAAGACGGGGCTTTTGGCGGCAATTGGAGCTGGCGAAACAATTATGCTGACTGCGTTCGACGTTGGTATCGGGGTGCTTGTGCTAATCTCGGCGATCCTCGCCACGGCGCGGGGATTGACGCGCGAGGTGCTGTCGCTGGCGACCTGGGCCGGCTCGGCCGCCATCGCCATCTATATGTGGCAATATCACCCTGAAATCGCGCGCGGCTATATTGCCGATGCCAATGTGGCCGATATCGCCACGGTTGTGGTGACCTTCATCGTCGCGCTGATCGTGTTGCACCTGTTGACCATGCGGATCGCCGATTTCGTGGTGGACAGCAAGATCGGGCCGATCGACCGGACGCTGGGCTTCGTGTTCGGAGTGCTGCGTGGCCTCTTGATCGCCATCGTCGTGACCATTTTCGGCACTTGGCTCCTGGGCACCAATCTGCCGCCCTGGGCCAAACAATCCCAGGCGCTGCCGCATTTGACCGATATGGGCGATGCACTGATTGCCATGTTGCCGCCGGACCTCGAAAACCAGGTCACCGAGATTCTCAAGGGTGGCACTGGATTGACCGACGATCCGGCCGATCCGACGGGCGCGGTCCAGGAAGGCACCGACGAAACCGAAGATTCGACCGTGCCGCCGCCGCTCGACGGAACGCCGACAGTGCCGCAAACCAATACCTGATCATTTTGTGGTGAGTGGCGGGCGCCCACCCCATGGTCAGCCATAAGGGCGCTATGGTGGGCGGCGTTGTATCGGGTCGGCCGGCGTGGGTGACGGCAGACCCTGATTCGGGCAAGTGATGCGGCATTGCAATGGAGAGCCCGGTGGACCATCCGAACGGCGACAGCTTCGACATCAATGGCGATACCCTGCGCGAAGAGTGCGGGGTGTTCGGCATTTTGGGCCACCCCGATGCGCCGACGTTGACCGCGCTGGGGCTGCATGCGCTGCAGCACCGGGGGCAGGAAGCGGCAGGCATCGTCACTTTCGACGGGCGGCAATTTCATTCAGAGCGCCAGTTGGGACTGGTGGGTGACCACTTCACCGACCCCGCAACGCTCAAGCGCATTCCGGGCCACATGGCGATGGGGCATGTGCGCTATTCAACCACCGGCGAAACCATTTTGCGCAATGTGCAGCCGCTGTTCGCCGAACTCGAAGTGGGCGGCATCGCCATCGCCCATAACGGCAATCTGACCAATGGGCTGACGCTGCGGCGCCGGCTGATCGCGCAAGGCGCCATCTGCCAATCGACATCGGACACCGAGGTGGTGCTGCACCTGATCGCGCGCTCGCAACGCACCTCGTCCTCGGACCGGTTCGTGGATGCGATCGGGGCGGTCGAGGGCGCCTATGCCATGGTGGCGATGACGCGCACCAAGCTGATCGGCACGCGCGACCCGCTGGGCATTCGCCCGCTGGTCCTGGGCGAACTCGACGGCAAGCCGATCTTCGCCTCTGAGACCTGCGCGCTCGACATCATCGGCGCCAAGTTCGTCCGCGACGTGGAAAATGGCGAGGTCGTGGTGTGCGAAATCCAGCCGGACGGATCGGTGAGCATCGAGTCGCACCATCCATTCCAGCCACGGGCGGAGCGGTTGTGCCTGTTCGAGTATGTTTATTTTGCGCGGCCCGATTCCGTGGTGGGCGGGCGCAGCGTCTATTCGGCGCGCAAGCGCATGGGCATCAACCTCGCGCGGGAAGCGCCGGTGGAGGCCGACGTGGTGGTGCCGGTGCCCGATGGCGGTACGCCGGCGGCGATCGGCTACGCGCAGGCCAGCGGCATCCCGTTCGAACTGGGCATCATCCGCAACCATTATGTGGGACGCACCTTCATCGAGCCGACGCAATCAATCCGCGCCTTCGGGGTCAAGCTCAAGCATTCGGCCAACCGGTCCGAAATCGTCGGCAAGCGCGTGGTGCTGATCGACGATTCAATCGTGCGCGGGACAACGTCGCTCAAGATCGTGCAGATGATGCGCGAGGCGGGAGCCACGGAGGTGCATATCCGCGTTGCCAGCCCGATGATCCTTTATTCCGATTATTACGGCATTGACACGCCCGACCCGGACAAGCTCCTGGCCAACCAGCACAAGGACATGGAGTCGATGTGCCGATTCATCGGCGCTGATTCGCTGGGGTTCCTGTCGATCGACGGGCTCTATGAGGCGGTGGGCGGGGAGAAGCGCAACAACAGCGCGCCGCAGTTCACCGACCACTATTTTACCGGCGACTATCCGACGCAGTTGACCGATTTGAACGGTCGGGCCAAGAACGAGCCGAAACAAATTTCCCTGCTTCGAGAGGCCGGCTAGTGGCTGACACGCAAGACCTGGCCGGAAAAGTCGTGCTGGTGACCGGTGCGTCGCGCGGTATCGGCTATGCCAGCGCCCGGGAGGCGGCGCGGCGCGGCGCCCATGTGGTGGCGGTTGCCCGTACGGTTGGCGGTCTTGAGGAACTCGACGACGAGATCGGCGATCTGGGATCGTCGGCTACGCTGGTGCCGCTCGATTTGCGCGATGGCGACGCCATCGACCGGCTGGGCGCGGCGATCTTCGAGCGCTGGGGGGCGCTGGACGGGCTGATCGCCAATGCCGGCATGCTGGGTACATTGTCGCCCCTGCCCCATATCGCGCCCGAAGAGTTCGATAAGGTGATGGCGGTCAACGTCACCGCCAATTATCGTTTGTTGCGATCGACCGACCTGCTGCTGCGCCAGGCCGATGCCGGGCGGGCCGTGTTCGTATCGTCCTCGGCGGCACGCTCGGCGCGGCCCTATTGGGGGCTTTATGCGGCGAGCAAGGCGGCGGTGGACGCCATGGTCAAATCCTATGCCGGGGAAATTGCGCAGACCAAAGTGCGGGCCAATGTGTTTTATCCCGGCGCGGTGCGCACGGCGATGCGCGCCAAGGCGATGCCGGGGGAAGACCCCGATACGCTGCCAGGCCCATCGGACGTCGCGCGGCTCCTGGTCGATCTGGTGGCGCCCAAATTGACGCAGAACGGACAATTGTACGACGTGGCGCAAAGCGGGTTCGTGGCGCTGTGAGCGGGCAGCGCCAATGAGCATCGTTCGGCCCTTCGCACCAGCCGATCTCGACAGCCTCTACGCCATCTCGCTGGCGACGGGAGATTCGGGGCAGGACGCGGCGCCGCTGCACACGGATGGCAAACTGATCGGCCACATCTATTCGGCGCCCTATGGCGTGCTGCTGCCCGAACTGGCGTTCGTAGCGGAGGATGATGAGGGCGTCGGCGGTTATGTGGTGGGCACGACCGATACCAGTGCTTTCGATCGGCAGTTGGAACGCGACTGGTGGCCGGCGCTGCGGCAGCGCTATCCCGATCCCTCTGGTACTGCGCCCGACACGCGCACGGCCGACGAGAAGCGCATTTTTGCCATTCATCATCCGGCCCCCACGCCCGACGCAGTGCTCGAGGCGTTTCCGGCGCATATGCATATGAACCTGTTGACGCGGCTGCAGGGCACCGGCATGGGCAGGCGGTTGTTCGAACGCTGGATCGAGCAGGCGCGGGCGCGGGGGGTGCGGGCGGTGCATGTCGGGGTCAGCCCGACCAATGCGCGCGGCCTAGGCTTCTGGCAGGCGATGGGGTTCCGGCAAATTGCAACGCCAAGCGGCGTTTGGCTTGGGCAGGCGGTCGACTAAGCTGTTGGAGAGTTGGGGTTGTGCCTTTTTGGGCGAGGTGGTCCTGCCTTGAACCTCCTCTCCAAGGACACGGCTATCGTATCTAGCTTGTGGCGCGATGCTGCCGGTGTCACAGAGCGGCGCCTTCCCCTGCCAGCGGACGCTGGGTAGGGGGTGTGACAGCCCTGATATCGGGGCTAGTAACCCCCACCTTGATCCTCCCCCTGGGAGGGGGAGGTGTCGACTGGGGCATTTTGCCAAGAGTTTGCCGGTATGCGATGGCCCTGTCTCCACGAGGAGGGATTGACGAGGTCGCGGGGGCATCGGGATGTCGAATGGTGCTCGTTGTGACGGTTGGGTGAACCAACTGGTCCTGAAATCTCAGTTGTAAAAAACCGCCCAGGCCTGAAGCGGGAAGAGTTATTCCAGCCGGGTCATCAGCATCTTGTCGATGCGGCGGCCGTCGAGGTCGACGACTTCGAATTTCCAGCCGTCGTGTTCGAAGGTTTCGCCTTCGGCGGGCAGGCGATTGATGATGGACAGGACGTAGCCGGCGACGGTTTCGTAGCGGGGGTCCTTGGGAATGGCGACGCCGAGGCGATCGGCAAATTCGTCGACGGGCATCCAGCCGGCGACGAGGAACGAGCCGTCCTCGCGGCGCACTACGGCGGGATCGTCGCCGGTTTCTTCCTGGAACACGCCGGTGATGACTTCGAGGATATCGCCGGAGGTGACGATGCCTTCAAAATGCCCATACTCGTCGACGACCAAAGCCATGTGGACGGTGGAATTGCGGATGGCGCGGACGACGTCGAGCGCATCGGCGTGATCCATCACCACCGGCACCGGGCGGACGAACTTGCGGATTTCGAGCGGCTGGCCGTTGGCGAAGGTCGAGATCAGGTCGGTAATGGCAACGACGCCGATGATGGAGTCGGCATCGCCATCCTGCACCAAGAGGCGCGAGCGGTGGGTGCCGACAATGGTGCGGCGGATTTGCTCGGGGACGTCGGAGAGATCGATCACCTCGACGTCCAGCCGGGGCGTCATCAGGCCGCGCGCGGAGCGATCGGCCAGGCGCATGACGCCCGAGATCATCGAATGCTCGTCGCTTTCGATGACACCGGCCGTCGTGGCTTCGGCGATAATGGTCTTGACCTCTTCCTCGGTCACGGTTTCCTCGGGTTCGCCGCGCTGGCCGAGGGCGGTGAGCACTGCCTTGCCGGACATATCCAAAATCCAGACGATGGGCGCCCCGATCGCGGCAATCAGCTTCATGGCCGGTGCGACGCGGGCGGCAACGCCTTCGGCATCGCGCAGGGCGATCTGCTTGGGAACGAGTTCCCCCAGGATCAGCGACACGTAGGTGATCAGCACGACGACAATGCCGACGCCCAGCACATCGGCCACGTTATCGGCGACACCGACCGACTGCAGCCAATTGGTGAGCCGGAGGCCGAGCGTGGCGCCGGAGAAGGCGCCAGACAGGACGCCGACCAGGGTAATGCCGATCTGTACCGAGGACAGGAACCGGCCGGGATCTTCGGCTAGGCGAATGGCAACGGCTGCACCGGTGTTGCCCTGGTCGGCCATGGCCCGCAGGCGTGCCGGGCGAGCGGAAACGACGGCCAGTTCGGACATGGCCAAGGCTCCGTTGACGATGGTCAGAACGAAGACAATCAGAATTTCTAAAAACAAGGTGGTTTCACGATATGCGGCCCCGCACTCAGCATCGGGTCGCTCAGGACGGTCCAGTTATAGGGGCAATCGGGCCGATTGCACTATGGATGGGTTAAAAATATCAGAATGTTTGAATTGGACCATTTTAAGGATGAACAGCGCCTAATGGTCGCTGGACCCCGCCCTCAACGGTGTTCCTGCGCGGCGTTCATCTTTTCGGTTGCGGAGTAGAGTACGAATGGGTTCCCGCTTTCGCGGGCATGACGCCGTGGGCGGGCGGTGGGTGATGGAGTTGGTGGATCTTGAAATGTTGGGATCAGCCCAGCTTGCGCTTGGAGACGTCGTCATAGGGGTTCTTGCTGCCGGCGCGGACCCAGAGGCGGATGGGGGCGCCCTGGATGTCGAAGGCTTCGCGCAGGCCATTGGTCAGATAGCGCAAGTAGGCCGTGGGCAATGCGTCGGGTCGCGAGGCAAAGAGGATGAAACTGGGTGGCCGGGTCTTGGCCTGGGTCATATAGCGGATCTTGAGGCGCCGGCCGGACACGGCCGGGGGCGGATGCCCCTCGACCATGCTGGCGAGCCAACGATTGAGCCGAGCGGTGGACACGTGGGAATTCCATGAGCGCTCGATCTTGAAGATGGCGTCCATCAGCTTGTCGATGTTGCGGCCGGTGAGGCCCGACAGGGTGACGAGGGGCACCCCGCGCAGTTGCGGCAACAGCCGGGTACAGGCTTCCTTCAACTCGGCCAGGGCCGCGTTCTTGTCCTCGATCAGGTCCCATTTGTTAATGGCGATGACGAGCGCCCTGCCCTCGCGTTCGACCAGATCGGCCAGCGCCAGATCCTGCTTTTCAAACGGAATGGTCGCATCGAGCATCAGCACGACGACTTCGGCATACTGGATAGAGCGCAGCGAATCGCCCACGGCCAGCTTTTCGAGTTTTTCCTGGACGCGCGAGCGGCGGCGGATGCCGGCGGTATCGACCAGGTTGATCACCCGGCCTTCCCACTCCCAGGGCACGAGAATGCTGTCGCGGGTAATGCCGGCCTCGGGGCCGACCAGCACGCGGTCCTCGCCCACCATGCGGTTGATCAGGGTGGACTTGCCGGCGTTGGGGCGGCCGACGATGGCGACGTTGAGATAACGCCTGGGGTTCCAACGCAGCGTGGCTTCGTCGCCCTCGCCTTCGAGCATATCCTGGGTGATATCGACGTCGACGTCGGGCATGGCCTCGAGGTCGCCGATTTCGTCTGCCTGCTGCGCGATGGCGGCTGCATCGATGGCCTGCGAGACAATGGAGTACAGCTCGGACAAGCCCAGGCCATGTTCGGCCGAAAGCGCGATGGGTTCGCCGAAACCGAGCTTGAAACCTTCAACGAGACCGGCTTCGGCAGCGCTGGATTCGGCCTTGTTGCCAACCAGGTGGACATCCTTGCCGGCCTTGCGCAGCACCTGGGCAAAGCGCTGGTCGAGCGGGACGACGCCGGCGCGGGCATCGATCATGAAGAGTATAACGTCGGCTTCCCGGATCGCCAATTCGGTTTGCTGGCGCATGCGGTCCTCGAGACTGCCATCGGTGACATCCTCGTAGCCAGCGGTGTCGAGCACGCGAAAGGTCAGGTCGGCAATGCGGCCCTCGGCCTCGCGGCGATCGCGGGTCACGCCCGGCGTGTCGTCGACCAGCGCGATCTTGCGGCCGACGAGACGGTTGAAGAGCGTGGATTTGCCGACATTGGGACGACCGACAATGGCAACGGTGACGGTCATTGGGGCAAATTATCCGATCATGCAGACGGCGGCCGGCCTATTCCAGGGACGGCTCGACCGGCGGGGGCGTTGCGGGGGTGGCCGCCTGGGGCGCGGGCGTGGCAGCCGGAGCTGGCGCTGGCGTGGTGGCCGGCGCGTCGTCGCCGATGATATCCTGAACCGCCGCGGCAGCGTCTTCGGCGGCCTTATCGGTCGGAGCCGGCGCAATGGCACCCTCGGACAGCAATTGGGCCAGGTAATAGCCCATGCGGTTGCGGACGGTGCTCTGGCTTTGCGGGTCGTTGACCACGGCCTCAAAGCTCGCCTGCGCGGCGGGGAAGTCGCCAGCCTTGTACTGGGCGAGGCCAAGCGCCTCGCGCGCCGCGTTGCGCAGCGGATTGCCCTCGGCGGCAATGGTTTCGACGCGCTGCTGCACATCGGCCAGGGTGCCGGTATCGACCAGAAGCGTGCCGGCGAGCACCAAAGCCAGTTCGCGCAGGCGCTGATTGGAATTATCGATCGCCAGGGCATCATAGGCGGCAACAGCTTCAGCGGTCTTGCCGTCCTTGCCGAGCAGGCCGGCCTGCTTGAACTGGGCCAGCATGGGATAGCTGCCCGAACCGTCGGCGATCAGCGTATCGAGCTGGGCCTGCGCCGCGGCAATATCGCCGCCATTGGCCAGATCGAAGGCAGCATAGAGTTCGTCGGAGGAGTTGGCGGCATTGTTGGCATGGTACCAGCTCCAGCCTTCGTTGACGGCAACGCCGACCACAACCAGACCGGCAGCGCCGATAATATAGGGCGCGAAACGGCGCCAGAACGAGCGCATCCGATCGGAGCGCAGTTCCTCGTCGACTTCGCGAAAGATATTGTCCTGGGACATGGCCTGCCTAAAGGTCGAAACGTGAATGGGGCGCACGTTTAGCATGCTGGGGAGGGAATGCAAATGCGCCAGGACACGCCGCGCCGCTCAGCCCAAGGACCATTCGCCCATAGTATCGGGGCGCTTCTGGCCGGCTGCGGTGCGGACCAGCCAGAACTTGCGCACGGGCCAGCGAAACGGCCGCTTCAGCAGCCGTTCGGGCACGCGCTGCGGCCCATACCAGATGGTGAGATGAGGCACGGTGGACTTCGCGCCGACCGGCATGCCCAGCCGCTGCATCTCGCGGCGAATATCGGCATAGAGCGCCACAACCTCGCGGGCGCCATTGGAGCAAGTGAGCACCGTGGGGACGATGCTGCGACCGCCCGTCTGGGAGCGGCTTTGGCCGGCAAAGGTCAGCAGCGTGTCAAAGGCGATATCGAAACCGGGACGACGGACCGCGTTCCCGACCTCCAACGCGTCGTCCAGCAGGACGGACTCGATCTCGTCCGTGCTGCGCCACACGCCGTTGAGGGACACGTGCAGCCGGTCGGCGCGGATGAGATTGCGCGCGCCGTGGCGGCGGGCCAACAGCGCGGCCCCGCGCTCGATATCCTGGGCCAGTGCCGGCGGCGGCAGGATGGAGAAGTAATAGCGGAATGTGTTGGCGTCGCGCGGCGCGTCCGGTGCCCTCAACCTGCGATCCGATCCGCCACCGCTAAAGAAATCGAGCTGTCCATCCATGTCATGGCCCTATGTTCCCTATTTGTTCTAGACTAGGACAATGGCCGAGATCGGTCAATTGTCGATCTGAAGATGTCAATATGCGGCCAGGCCGCGCGGTCTATTCCCGATTTGCGCGGTGCGATGGTCACGGAATCCAGAGTGGTGCTGGCCACGAAATCTAGTGCGGCTCGTCAGGTGCAGATCGGGCTGGACCGGTTGCTGTCCGACGCCAATGCGGCTAGAGGTGCCCTTGGTATCAAGCGGTTTCGGCGGGCTTTCAATGGCAATCCTTCACGCGATGGTGGGACTTCCAGGGAGCGGCAAGACGACCTTGGCGCGCCAGCTCGAGGTCAAGTATTCCGCTCTCCGGCTTACCGTCGATGAGTGGCACGTCAGTCTGTTCGGCAACGACGTTCACGACCATAGCGATGAGGCCGACTTCTCAAGACATAACGCGCGGCACGCGGCGATCGAGGCGCTGCTGTGGGAGACGGCCGCGAGAGCTTTGGTCCTGGGATTGGATGTGATCCTGGATTTTGGTTTCTGGACCAGAAGCGAGCGCGACGCGCTTCGGGCAAAAGCGCGCAAGCTGGGTGCGGGCTTTGCAATCCATTTTGCCGACGCCTCCGAAGAGGTGTTGCTGGAGCGCATCAAGGCCAGGAATGCGCAGCTTCCGCCGGGCACTTTTCATATTCCCGAGATCAAGCTCAAGGAATGGACGCGCCTGTTTGAACCACCATTGCCGGACGAGTTCGTTCCTTAAAGTTGTTTGCAGCAGCAGCGCCGGTCTTGCGCCGGCTCTTGCCGTCTTATTCCCACTCGATGGTGCCGGGGGGTTTGCTGGTGATGTCGTAAACGACGCGGTTGATGCCGCGGACTTCGTTGATGATGCGGGTGGCGGTGCGGCCGAGGAAGCTCATGTCGAACTGGTAGAAATCGGCGGTCATGCCATCGACGGAGGTGACGGCGCGCAGGGCACAGACGAATTCGTAGGTGCGGCCATCGCCCATGACGCCGACGGTCTGGACGGGGAGAAGCACGGCGAAGGCCTGCCAGATCTGGTCGTATTGCCCGGACTTGCGGATTTCATCGAGATAGATGGCGTCGGCGCGGCGCAGGATGTCGAGCTTTTGGGGGGTGATGCCGCCGGGGCAGCGGATGGCGAGGCCTGGTCCCGGGAAGGGATGGCGACCGATGAAGCTTTCAGGCAGGCCGAGTTCGCGACCGAGGGCGCGCACTTCGTCCTTGAACAGTTCGCGCAGCGGCTCGACCAGCGCCATGTTCATGCGCTCGGGCAGGCCGCCGACATTGTGGTGGCTCTTGATGGTGACCGACGGTCCGCCAGTGAAGGAGACGCTTTCGATCACGTCGGGATAGAGCGTGCCCTGGGCGAGGAACCTGGCGCCGCCCAGCTTTTGGGCTTCGGCCTCGAAGGTTTCGATGAACAGGCGCCCGATGATCTTGCGTTTGGTTTCGGGATCGGACTGGCCGTCGAGCTCGCGCAGGAAGACGTTGGATGCATCCACGTGGACCAGGGGGATGTTGTACTGGTCGCGGAACATGGTGACGACCTGTTCGCTCTCGTTGAGACGCATCAGACCATGATCGACATAGATGCAGGTAAGCTGGTCGCCGATGGCCTCGTGAATCAGCACGGCGGCGACGGATGAGTCGACGCCGCCGGAGAGGCCGCAGATGACCTTTTCGGACCCCACCTGGGCGCGGATTTTCTCGACCATCTTGTGGCGGTAGGCGGCCATGGTCCAGGACGCCTCGATGCCGCAGATGTGGTGCACGAAATTGGCGTAAAGCCGGGCGCCATCGGGGGTGTGCACCACTTCGGGGTGGAACTGGACGGCCCAGATGCGGCGTGTCTCGTTGGCGATCATGGCGAAGGGGGCGTTGGCGGAGGTGCCGACGACCTCGAAGCCCTCGGGCAGAGCGACGACGCGGTCGCCATGGCTCATCCAGACCTGGTGTTCCGAGCCGAGCTCCCAGACGCCGTCATAAAGGGCGGAGAGTTTTTGCACCTTGACCTCGGCGCGGCCGAATTCGCGGTGGTGACCGGCCTCGACTTTGCCCCCTAGCGCAATGCAGAGGGCCTGCTGACCATAGCAGATGCCCAGGATCGGCACGCCGGCCGCGAGAATGGCGGGATGTACGGTGGGGGCGTTGGCATCCAGCGTCGAGGCGGGGCTGCCCGATAGAACGATGCCCCTGGGGCGCATCGCAAGGACGGCGGCCTCGGCGTGCTGGAAGGGGTGAATCTCGCAATACACGCCGGTCTCGCGAATGCGGCGGGCGATGAGCTGGGTGACCTGCGACCCGAAGTCGACGATCAGGATGCTCTGGGACTCGATGGCTGGTGCTGTCATGGCGAGGCTTTAACGCCCGATCGGCGGTTGTGCAAGCGTTGGGACGCAGGGCGGGCTTGCGTGATTTGACATTTGGGACGGTTTTCCCGACGGTCGCGCCGCGTGCTGGAGGAAACACCGTAATGGCCGTCGACAATCGCCTGCTGGGCGCCGATTTCGTGCGGGCCAGCGCCTGCTGCATCGTGCTGGCGCATCACCTGGCGCAACGGGTCGATGGCGGCTCGGCGCTGGGGCGGCAGCCGCTGGTCCATATGTTCAATATCGTGGGCGGGTTCGGGGTCGCCATGTTCTTCGTGCTGAGCGGGTTTTTGCTGGCGCGTCCGTTCTGGCAGGCAATGGACCGGGGCGAGCCGATGCCGTCGCTGCGCATCTATGCCTTGCGGCGGCTGGCGCGCATCGTGCCGGGGTTCTGGCTGGCGTTGACGGTGAGTTTCGTTTTGAGCTTTGCGGTATTCGGGTTCAAGCTGAATATCTGGCTGGTCTGGCGCTATGTGGCGGGGCTCTTGCTGATCAGCGACTGGCACTGGACGACGTATTTTCCGGTCGAGATCGATGGGCCGCTGTGGTCGATCGGCATGGAGGCCAGCTCCTACGTGATGTTGCCGCTGGGGTTCTGGGCGCTGTTCGCACTGGGGCGCGGCCGGCTGCAGGGGTGGCCGGCACGGCTCGCCTGGTTGGGGGTGATCGTCGCGGCGCTGGCGGCCCATTGGCTGTTCGTCAACCTGGTACAGGTCAGCCCGGTCAAGCGGGGCTGGAACAATGGCCTGCAGGGCGGGGCCAAGGTGTGGATGCCGTGGTTCAACCCGTTCGGCTTTTTCGCCATGTTCGCAATCGGGGCGCTGGCGGCCGGGGTCCAGTTGATGCTTGCGAGGAGCCGCTCGGTCGTGTTCGACCTTGGCGCGGTGGCGGGCATCGCGCTGGCAGGGTGGCTGTTGTGGCAATATGGATTGACGGAGCCGAGCGATTTTTACGGGCTCTTGCGCATCCCTTATGATTATCCAATCTATCACATCGTGGTCGGGATTATCCTGGCGCTGCTGCCCTCGACAGTGCTGGTGGGGCGGCTGCTGGACAATCCGGTCGTGGCCTTTGTCGCCAAGATTTCCTTCGGGCTTTATGTCTGGCATTACATCGTGCTCGAACTGGCGCGGCTATACTGGCTGCCCGATATCGCGCAGGGCATGATGGAGCGGCCGGATCGCTTTGCCTTGGGCAGCGCGGTCATCCTGGGCATCACCGGCGTGATCGCGGCGCTGTCGTATCGCTGGCTGGAAAAGCCGGTGATCGACTGGGCGCGATCGCTCGAAAAGCCTTAGTTGAGGATGCCGATCGAGAGGTTGAGCAGGCTGGCGAAACTGACCCAGGCCAGGTACGGCCCGAACAGCCAGGCAGCGGGCTTGTCGATCCGGCGGGCGGTGACGATGAAGGCGATGAGCAAGAGCCAGAGCACCATGATGATGGCGTAGGCGGCCCAGATCTGGTGGGCGATGAACCATACCGGCGACCAGGCCCAGTTGAACAGCATCTGGGCATACCAGATCTTCATGGTGGTGCTGGCGGCATCGATCATGAAGATGCGCCAGCCGGCGATGGCGATCATCACATAAAGGGCGAACCAGACCGGCCCGAAAATCCAGTTGGGCGGATTGAAGGGCGGCTTGGCCAGGGTCTGGTACCAGGCGCCGGGCAGCGATTGCGTGCCGATCAGCCCACCGACGCCAACCACCACGACCATGAAGGCGGCCAGGATGAGCCAGGGACGCGGGCTCTTGTAATCGGCGAGAGATGCGGTGGGCATGAGCGGACCTCACATCGGTTTCAGCTTAAACGTGGGATATCCGGAGGCGGTTCACTTAAAGACAAAGTTTAGCCGGGGCGGGTCAATGCGTTGAAATAGAATCCATCGGTGGCGGTGAGGCGCGGGGTCAGCGTGATGCCGGAGCCGGTGGTTTCAAGGTTTGGGGGTAAGTTCGAACCGAAAGCGGCTTGCCAGAGGTCGGCAGGCGGCAGCGACGCGAAATCCGGATGAGTGGCGATGAAGGCGGCGATCCGGTCGTCGTTTTCCCCGGGCAGGATGGAGCAGGTGATATAGGCCAGCACGCCACCCGGCTTGAGATAGCGGGCACCTTCGGCAAGAATGGCGGATTGCTCGGCGGTGCGGGCCGCCAGCAGGTCGGGGGTGAGTTTCCACTTGGTATCGGGGCGACGGCGCCAGGTGCCGGTGCCGGTACAGGGGGCATCGATGACGACGCGGTCCATCTTGCCGACCAGGTCATCGAGGGCGCCCGATGCGGGGGCGCGCACCTGAACGTTGCGAACGCCGTTGCGTTTGAGGCGGTCATAGATGGGCGCGAGACGATTGCGGTCGCTGTCATAGGCAAAAATCTGACCCTTGTTGGCCATGGCGGCAGCCAAGGCGAGGGTCTTGCCCCCTGCCCCGGCGCACAGATCGAGCACCTGTTCGCCCGGCTTGGCCCCGACGAGGGCGGCGACAATCTGGCTGCCCTGATCCTGCACCTCGAACCAGCCCTTGAGACAAGCCTCGTCGGTGGTGACGTTGGGGGTGCGCGCATCGCCCGGGCCGGCGGGCATGGTGAGCCCATTGGGTGCGATGGGCGTGTGGCGCGGGGCAAAGCGGGCGAGAGATTTGACGACGCGGTCGGGTTGGGACTTGAGCGTATTGACGCGCAGGTCCAGCGATGGACGGCCGGTCATGGCCTGGCCTTCGGCAATCCAGTTATCGCCAAAGGCACGTTCGAGCGATGGCGCCAGCCATTGGGGACTATCGGCCAGGATATGGGCTGGCGTGTCATCGGACAGTTGACCGGTGACGCGGGCGATTTCCTCGTCGCTCAGGGGCGCGGGGCCATGTGCGTCGGCGGCCAGGCTGGCGTTGAGGGCCACGGTGTCCTCGTCCCAATCGCGGATGGCAACGGCGAGCACCAGCGCACGGGGCGTGTCGTCGCCCATCAGGGCAGCATGGGAGGCGCGCCGGCGCAGCGCGTCATAGACCAGATTGCCGATGGCGGCGCGGTCGCCCGCTCCTGCGAAACGGTTGGCCAGGCCCCAGGACTTGAGCGCTTCGGACACCGGGCGTTTGCGCGTCTCGACCTCGCTCAGGACATCGATGGCGGCGGAGAGACGGCCGGGAAGGCGCATGTTTCAAATACTCGGAGCAAGGACGACCAGGCGCAGGACCAGCCACACCCACAGGGCGGCCAGCACGATCATGCCGGCTGTATAGGCGGAAAAGCGCGGGAGCAAGCTGTTGGACGTGGTGTGAATGGCGGCGTGAATATATCGCAGGACGACAAACAGCCAGGCAAGGAGAACCTCGACCCAGCCAACGCCATTGGTCCACAGGGCGAGCAGGGCTGCGATGTAGAACAGGACAGGCAGTTGGAACTGGTTGTCAAAATTGTTGGAGAGCAGGCGGGCGCGCAGCGGATAGGCGGTGCGGTCCACGGCGATGTCGGCCATGGGGATTTCACCGGACATGATGCGTGGAACGCGCTCGCGGCCCATCAAGACGAGGATGGCGAAGGTGAGGAGCACTTGCGCGGCAAGGGCGAGGATCAGGAGCTTGGCGGTCAGGGGCATGGTGAAGCTCTGGCAAAGAGTCGGGCGGTTCGGCTAACGGCTTGTAGCACAATCCGATCCGTTGGACGTGCGGATGCGCCGCGCGGGGTCACCGGGCGGTTGGATGGCAGTCAAACGGCATGCGGCGAGACGTGCCTCATGGGTTTGGTTGAGTATGCGAGACAGCGTCTCGCCGCATGCGACGGGATTTTACACGTGCGCATCGA